>QBVC01000012.1 GCA_003058495.1 gamma proteobacterium symbiont of Ctena orbiculata
CTGAAATCACAGAGATCTTTCTCGGTCTTGATGCTTTTTGCCGCTTGCGCGGCCAGGGCCTGCAGTTCCTTCTTGTTCATATGCCTATCTCCCTTCAGAGGTTAATGATAGGCAGATACACAATCTAATTTACAGTCCCATTGAGCAATCAATAGTCCTACTAACGTCTTTCCTGCGCCTGTGTTGAGAACAACACCTATATCTGGTTTTGAACGAGAATCATGCCACTGTCTTAACGCATCACCCTGTGCTAGCCATAGATCGTTTATTCCTGGATCTGTAACCTTGAGTTTTTGGAAAAGCTTAATAGGGTCAACAGCAAGTGCCCCTTTCCTTTTTGATCTTACTTTCGTGAAATCAAATGCCATAATCATTCCCTCGTCAGCATAACTTTAATATAATAGCCAATGCTGAATTAGTTGTTCAAAATCATCCTTAGTGCCTAGTCTTGCAAAATAGTGGATTGTTATTCGGCTATCGATTCAGACTGTTTCTGTCAGATTAGAATTTTAATGCTGAGCATTATCATTTCTGAGAATTTTCTGAGGTGAGCCCTGAAAAATTAGATCGCTTCAACATCTCGTAAAGCAACCCCAGAAAAATTCCTCTAGCTCCTTCATCAGACAGCAGCCGTGTGGCCATTTTCTCGTGGGAAGTCATAGCTTCTACTATGGCCTCAATAGCAGCATCTGGGAGGTCGGCCTTGAGTGCCTGCTCCTTAGTGTTGTTCAGTACCTGGGCCATCACTGTTTCGTTACCACGCAGTTTTTCGCTGATGTGGGTAGCGAACATCACTTTATCATCCTCGGTGATCTCTTCGCCGAACAGGTCGTTCAGTTTTTCAATCAGTTCAGAAAGGAAGGCACGCTCCCTGTCACGACCCTCGGCAGTACCAACACCGGTTGCGGGTCGCAGTGACTTATATTCGCCAGTTTCTTCACCGATGCCTTGGAGTTGACCCTTGGATTTAATTCCGAAATGGGTCATCTGAAGACCCTTGAGGTCGATCTCTTCAGGATTGATGCCTTTTAGTCTATTGCGTAGCAGACGGGCATAGCCGGCAAAAGCCTCCAGGTCGGGGTCGCTGAACTCGATGAGTTGGGAGATGTATTCGTACATGCGCACGAATTTGGTGAGTCCTTCCTTGAACTTGAGCAGGCTGTCGCGCTCCTTGGCTTGTTCGGCGCGGTTCAGATCGGCTTGCTGTTTGCCCTGTTCATCTCCTGCCTCATGGCAGCGTTGAAACTCCCGTTCCCAGCGCTCGATTGCTTCGTTGAGGGATTTCAGGCGTGAGTTGAAGCGCTCCGTGGCTGGGTCGGTGATCGACAACAGCTTAGCCTGGCGCGGCTCCTGTCGGGTTACCTCTTCGCCGAACTGGCGAATTTCTTCGGGGCGGTAGATGAACATCTGGTCTAGATGCTCCTTGATGTCATAGACAATATTGGGGTCCTGGACATCTTCAATGCTGGCATCCCGGTAGAAGAGGCGGAAGGCGTCGAGGATCTCTTGGGGCTCGTTGACGAAGTCGATGACGTAGGTTCGGTCCTTGCCCGCATAGGTCCGGTTGAGGCGAGAGAGAGTCTGCACCGCATCGACCCCGGAGATCTTCTTGTCCAGGTACATGGCCACCAGCTTGGGTTGGTCGAAACCGGTCTGGAACTTGTTGGCCACCAGCATCACCCGATACTGTTGGGTATCGAACACCTTACGCAGATCCTGTCCCTTTACATCGGGGTTGAGGTTGTTCTCGTCGAACTCCTCGCCTTCCAGTGCCGGGTCTACATCGGCGCCGGGCACCTTGCCTGAAAAGGCGACCAGGGCATGGATGCCTTCAATGCTGTGATCTTTCATATAGCGGTCGAAAGCGAGCTTGTATTTCACCGCCGACGCGCGGGAGGAGGTGACCACCATCGCCTTGGCCTGGCCATTGAGCAAATGGGCGACAGTGGTGCGGAAGTGTTCGATGATGAACTCCACCTTCTGGGTAACGTTGGTGGGGTGCAGGCTCAGCCAACGGGCCAGGGATCGCTTGGCCTGCTTGCTGTCTACCCGCTCGTCGTCCTCCACCGCCTGGCCCAGGCGGAAGGCGGTCTTGTAAGCGGTGTAGTTCTGCAAAACATCGAGGATAAAGCCTTCCTCAATCGCCTGCTGCATGGTGTAGATATGGAATGGCTTGGGGGGATTGTCCTTACTCACTGGCTGGGTCGGGTCAGCCGGCCGGCCGAACAGGGTCAGGGTTGAGTGCTTGGGAGTGGCGGTAAAGGCAAAGTAGGAGACGTTAGGGGGAAACTTGCGTACTGCCTGTAACCGCTCCAGGATCTCCTCGGCGGTCATGCTCGCCATCTCCTCCTCCTTGTCCAGGGCCAGCACCGCTCGCAGCTTGCTGGCCGATGCGCCTGTCTGGGAGGTATGGGCCTCATCGATGATGACCGCGAAGCTGCGGTCCTTCAGCGAGGTCTCGGCGAGGATCGCCTCCATGGCGTAGGGGAAGGTCTGCAGGGTCACCACCACGATGGGGGTGTTGCTCAACAGGGCCTCGGCCAACTGCTGGCTCTTGGGCAGGGGGCTGGTCTCCCGGTCGATGGCCTTGACCACGCCGGTCTGGTGATCGATCTGCTGGATGGCGTCCTGCAACTGGGCGTCGAGCACCGTGCGATCGGTGATGACGATGACCGTGTCGAAATACTTCTCCCCCTCAGGTTGGCGCAGCCGGATCAGCTCGTGACAGGTCCAGGAGATGGAGTTGGTCTTGCCGGAACCGGCGCTGTGCTGAATCAGGTAGCGCTGCCCCGGTCCCTCTTCACGTACCGTGCCGATCAGGTTGGTCACCGACTCCCACTGATGGTGGCGGGGAAAGATCATGGTCTCCGCCCAGTAGGAGCGGCCATCGGCGTGCTGCTTCTCCTTGCGCTCCAAAAGCATGAAGCGGTGGAGAATACGCAGCCAGTTGTCCGGCGCCAGGATCTGCTCCCACCAGTAGGCTACCGAATACCTATCATCCTGGGCGGGCGGATTACCCGGCCTGCCGTCGTCACCCTGGTTGAAGGGCAGGAAGAAGGTCTTGGCCCCTGACAGCCGGGTGGTCATGAAGATCTCGGAGGTGGAGACGGCGAAGTGGACCAGGGCCCCGCGCTTGAAGGTGAGCAGGGGAAAGGTGAGCCCGGTTTGCTTATCCTTGGGTTGGCGGTCGGCGCGGTATTGGTGGATGGCCGAATTCACCGATTGGGTAAAGTCCGACTTCAGCTCCGCCGTGGCCACCGGGATGCCGTTGATGAAAAAGGCCAGGTCCAAGGCCCACTCCCGGTCCGGCGCATACTTGAGCTGGCGCACCACCCGCAGGCGGTTCTTGCGGTAGCGATCGATCACCCGCTCGTTGCGCGCGTCCTCCGGCAGGGATTGGCAGAGGGTCAGCTTGCCGCTACCGACGACATTGATGCCGCGACGAATCACCTCCAGAGTGCCTTGGGTTTCCAGGGCCTTCACCAATCGGTCGAGGACGATCTTCTCGGTCGCCGCGCCGTTAAGCTTCTCCAGCTTGGCCCAGGCCTCCGGTTGGGCGGATTGGAGATAGCCGATGACATCTTCGGCGTAGAGCGCCCGTGGACGGTCGTAGCGGTCGGCTTCACCTACCAGCCAGCCGTGGTTGCCTAGGTAATCGACGATGAAGTCTTCGAAGTGGTATTCCTTGTGTGCGTCCATGTCGGGTTCCTTTAGGCGAGGTTTCGGACGTCGATTTGGCCGGTAACGGCGGCGGTGATGAGGGTAGAGCGGTACTCTTGTAGTAATTCGATACTTTTTTCTGCTCCGCGAATTATTTTAAAAACATTTGCCAGGAAGTTATCCAAGTACTTACGTATCAAAAGCCTTTCTTCAAAGGGCGGGCAAGCAAAACATATATTCTCGATGCTTTCTGGCGAGATATTTGGCTGGTTTGTAGCAGTCAGGCTGTTTTCAAAAGCTGAAACAAAAGGCGTTGACCGGGCCACATACGACAAGTACTCATTCTCAAAATTGCATGTCGGAGGGATAAAGCCAACTCTTTGGTTAACTAAGCATGCCTCTTCACGATCAAGAATCGCCACTTTCACACCGCCACTAATGATTGGTCGAGTCATCGCAAACACCAAGGCCCCTGATGGTGCAATAAACTCTTTGTGCTCAGTTAGATAGGTCACCGGTAAAAACGACGAGTCAGACCAATCGAAATGGAGATGACTAACATTTGTTATTTTAATTACAGGGACACCCTCATCAGTGAAATCAGTACTCTTAAACGCATACCCACCAATTACTTTCCCATAATGCTTTACTCTTTTGATATCCCAATGCTCCGGCACCTCCCCCAACCACTCAACGCCGGAGTCCTTCATCGGCACATTAGGATCGAGGCCCTTGGTCACCGCCTGGGTAATCACCGCCTGCCGCTTCTCCTTGAGCAGCTCGATCAGGTGCTGCTTCTTCTCGATCAGCGCGTCGATGCGGGTGGTTTCGCGGTCGAGGAAGGTGGAGATGGCCTGTTGTTCATTAAGCGAGGGTATGGGAATATTGATGGACTTCATGTCCGAATACTTTGTACTCCATAGGTCATCAACAATACCCTTACCAAAACGATAGAACTCCTCCTGAAACCACTTACTTCTAAGTAGATGGTGGATATATGCTCCATCTAGACCGTTTGGCTTAAGTACAATACTGATTAGCGATACTGACCCGTCCAACGTCGATAATCCTGATGAACCTTTGCGGTCTGACCGACTGTTGATAACGAAGTCGCCTTTACAGACTTTTTTACGATTGTCCCCGGCATCTGTCTTCGCTGCAGTCTCCAATTGAGGAACAATCCCATTCATTGTCACAGAAAGTGGCGGATAGTCCTTATCACTGACTTTTTCATTTCTTTCTGAAAAGAACTGACCTAATCGAACGTATTGCCAGGACTTCGGTATCGAAGGAAGCCATTTGCTATATGTGTCTTGATAAGTTGAATATTTATTGTATTCCATACTATATTTCTACGCAGATTCGTAGCTTTTAAGGAAGAGTGACTTTGCCTTCTCAAGCTCTTCGCTATTACGAATCTTGATCTCCAGCTCCCCGGTGCCATAGTGGCCTATATTACGCACGTCGCGAGTGAAACCCTTTTCCAAGGTGATGCTATCCGGATTTACATTGATATAGCAGGTGATGCACCCTTTGTTAGGATGGGGTTCCAGGCAAGTGAAGTTCTTGATGCGCTTGAAGGCGACATAGTGCTTGAGGGTCTTTACCTGAATATCGTCGCCAAGTGCCAGCAGGTAAGCGCGTAACTCTTCATATAGATCGGCAAGCGATCCTGTCAGTTCCTCGACAGTCTGGCTGACGGTTTTGGTCAGAACGGTTGTTCCGCCCTCGGTGACTACTGTGGGTGCTGCACTGATAGCATTGACTAGCTCCAGTAGAAGCAGCTCGTCACCAAAACGGCGGTAGCGCATCAGCTCAATATTGCGGTTGATCTGCTGCACGGCGTGCTCGTCATATCGGGTATAGCCACCCGCAATGCACAGCAGACGCGGTGCGGACCAGTCGATGGCGTCGGCCGCCTCCTGCCCCAGTTGTTTCATTACCATCAGCTCGAACTCCGCCCTGTGGTCGAGCAGCCAGTCGAGATAGTAGAGCCCCTGGTTGATGACGTTCTCGTTGGTGGTGCGCTTGTACTCGATGATGACCGGGTTGCCGTTCTCATCCAGCCCCAGGGTGTCGATACGTCCCCCGTGCTTGGGGCCGGTGCTGTATTCGCTGGCGAGGAAGCGGATGCCCAGCAGGGTCTCCAGGTTCTGTTCCATCTGGGTCTGTAGGGACTTCTCCAGCGCCACGGCGGTGCCTGGGATTTCCTCAGCCTGTTGGCCACTCATGCGGAAGAGTTTGATGTCGCTCATGGGGTCTCCTGCCATACAGGCGCCCAGATCGATCGGTCGGCAAAATCTTCGGGAAAGCCCATATGCCGGGTTCTGATGCCATGGTGTTCTATCAAGGCTTTAAGGCGGTGCTTCCATCGATTACCGGGGCTGATCAGGTCCATTAGATAGGCTAGCATGACCAGTGTGTTATAGATTCGGCGTGGTGCCTGGTTCGGGTCTGGTCCGAAATCGAAACACCCGGTCAGCTCTGGTGGTTTGGTGCGCGGCAGTTGCATGGTTAATGTTAACTCACTGTTCCACAGGCGGCCATGATGGGCGCAGAGGTTTCGAATCACTGTGAGGTGGTGCAGAAATGAAGTCAGTACGCCTTCGTCCAGGCCATAGACTTTGGCGATTTTTGCCTTGGTAGATATGTGCTTCAGATTGGATAGCCAATGGGAGAACTGACCGAGTGTCATGATTCCCACGATGGCCCAGATGGGTGGCAGGTCAGGCTCTTTGTATTTCTTTTTATAGTGGCGTATGTAGCGCTCTTTACTTCGTTCAAACTCGCTGGCGATTTCAGCCAGACTGCGGCCATATTGGCGATGGCCTTGGAACAGACCTGACTTTAGGTAGGCATGGGGACCATCACTATGGGCGAGCACATCGACCCATTGGTTACGAATTGAAATCTCAATCCGTTCGATCGCATCGTTGATGAGGAGTCGCAGTTCCCGATCGAAGGTGTAGAGGTTCAGTACCTGGTCGAATGTGGTTCCCGGCTTAAATAGGTGTTGGCCATTGGATGATGGGTCGGCCTCGAAGGGCATCCAATAACCGCGAAGTCGATAGTAGCCGATATGCGTGAGATAAAAGCGGGTTGTATCGGGATCGGGGATTTCCATACCCCGGGTTGATAGTTGGTCGAGCTGTTGCTCAATGGTGGTCGGCGTCTTTTCGAACTTCATGCCGGCCCCGGAAAAAAGTAACCCGCCGGTTTGAGGGTACTCCGAAGAGCATAGCCTTGGCGGGTGTTGTTGATTTTAATGGTAAGCAAACTTACCCATGGCGTCAAGTGGACTTTACAAATCAAGGTAGTGTCAGCAAAATGAGCCATTAATATAATCCTTTGTTTTATAATGATAATTCCATAACTAAACTATGTAGTCACCTCACCCAGAAGCGACATGATTTCCTGCTCCACCTGCTTCAGCTCGGCGTCGATCTCGGCCAGGGGGCGGGGTGGCTGGTATTTGTAGAAGTAGCGGTTGAAGTTAATTTCATAGCCGACGATGCCGACCTCGCCGTCCTTTTCATCCCGCTTGCCAGTGTCAATCCAGGCGTCGGGTACATGGGGGGTAACCTCACGGGCAAAGTAAGTCTCTATGTCTTCGTTTAGGGGGACATTTTCGTTGTCGCGTAGGTCTGGGTTGGGATCAATGGCGCCCTTGGTCATGCAGACCTCGGCTTCAGGATCGTGCTCGCTGAGGTGCTTTTGCAGGATCTTCTTCTCGGGTGCGCTGAGCTTGCTGCTGAGTTGTTTGTTGACTGCCATGAAGAAGTCACTTCGCGAGGGATGTTTCTTCTTTCTCATGTTGGCTAAAATTGCCAGTATCTCTTCTTGGCGCTCTCCACTGAGTTTGCTCCACCCCTTATCTGCCTGAAGCGCGTCGCGGCGCAACTTGTCCTTCGGATAGAAGGCAAGCTGCAGGGGGCGTTCGACGGTGATGCGCCGATAGCCGAAGTCGGTAGTGGCGAAGATCTTTGAGGTCTCGGTTTTTTTGAAGGCATCGCGCTTACGTTCGATGTCTGCGATCTGTTTGTCTGTGATATAGCGGCGTTTGCTGCCGAGGCTCTTGCGCATGGAGGTCCACTGGCTGGTGGCGTCGATCAGCTGCACCTTGCCTTTGCGGCGCTTCTCCTTGTGGTTGCTGAGAACCCAGATGTAGGTGGCAATGCCGGTGTTGTAGAAGAGATCGGTGGGCAGCGCGACGATCGCTTCCAGCCAGTCGTTCTCCAGAATCCAGCGACGGATCTCGGATTCACCGGAACCAGCCCCACCAGTGAAGAGGGGAGAGCCGTTGAGGACGATGCCGATACGGGTGCCGCCTCCGTTGTCGCTACGTTTGGAGAGCAGGTGCATGAGGAACAGCAGGGAGCCGTCGGAAACCCTCGGCAGGCCGGGGCCGAAACGGCCGTCATGCCCTTTGTAACGGTGTTCGTCGGAGACGGCCTTCTGGACCTTCTTCCAATCTACGCCGAAGGGCGGATTGGCGAGGCAGTAGTTGAACTGCTCGAAGGGCAGTTGGTCATCACTCAGGGTGTTACCGAAATGGAGATTCTTGGGGTCGTACCCTTTGACCATCATATCTGCCATGGCGATGGCAAAGGACTCCGGGTTGAGTTCCTGGCCGAAAGGGACGATGCGTGCCTTGTTGGTCCATTCGTGAACCTGCTCGATGCCGGAGGCGAGGAATCCGCCTGTGCCGCAGCAGGGGTCGTATATGGTGCGCACCACACCTTCTCCAGTTAGTACCTCCTGATCAGGGGCAAAGATCAGGGTGGTAGCCAGGCGCACAACGTCGCGGGGGGTGAAGTATTCACCTGCGGTATCGTTTGCACTCTCGGCAAAGCGCCGGATCAGCTCTTCGAAGACCAGGCCCATTTCATGGTTCGAGATGGCCTGGGGGTGGAGGTCGATTCCGGCGAACTTCTGCACCACTAAGTAGAGCAGGTTGGCATCGACCAGTCGGTCGAGCCAGATGGGGAAGTTGAAATAGTCGAAGATCTGGCGGGTGTTTTCGCTGAATTTGGAGAGGTAGTCCTCTAGATTTGCCCGGGTCTCGGTTTCGCCTAGATTGGATAGTTGGTATTTAGAAGTGTTGTAGTAGCGATGGCCTGAAACTTTCGGCAGAACGGTGTCGAGCTCAATACTGGAGTCCTTCAGTTTGGTGTGGCGTTTGAGCACGGCTTCCCGGGTGGGTTCCAATACACACTCAAGACGCCTTAATAAGGTAAACGGCAGGATTACCCTGCCAAATTCGGATCGCTTGAAATCGCCGCGCAGAAGGTCGGCCACCGACCAGATGAAGCCGGCAAGGTTCTGCTGATTCAAACCTTATCTCCCATAAACTAGATTCGATTGCCTGATTAGGGTCTAAAGTGAAAAGTCAGTTATTATGCCCATAAATTCAATAAGATACAGAAGGAAAGGTAGAATGTCCATGTGGCCCGGAAATCAGTTTGGGTATAGTGGGTGTGTGTTATACACAGATCCTTCAATAGATGGGTGTTCTACTCAGTTAGTGACCAGATCTTGTTGATGAACCGACCGATATGTTTGACGAAAAAACCTATGTCAGGTCTATCAAGCGGGTTTCCAAGGTCTATTCAGACTTGACATAAAGTAGGCACGTATTCCACTTGTCTGTATAACTGTAGTTCCAAGTTTTCACCTTGTATTGAAGAACTCTATCCTGTCTCTAAATGGATCACCATCGCTTGGTTGAGTAGATCTGGTATTGTGTGGATCTGATAATTGGTCATTTGCAGCACGCTACTGGACGAAACCTGTTTGTAACATTCTAACAACAACTAATGAGAGCCTTTGGGATTGACCAAAAGGTATAGACCACCACCATCAAAAAGCTTATATGCCATCTCTTTTGGGTTTGGCGTTTCTAACTACTGTGTCTGTAAGAACCATTCTCCCACCATTGGGGTATAGTCCCCTTGAGGGAGGAGGGGTACCTCGAGAACTACCCCCGGAATGGCCAGGGTGTGGGTGTATGTTATTGAACCTTGCTTGACACGGTATATTAGAAAAAAGCCCGTTTTATGCGGGCTTATGGATGATATTGGACTTGATTGGATGGTGATTTGGTGGAGGCGGGCGGATTTGAACCGCCGTCCGCGAGTCCTCTGCCTATAGCTCTACATGCTTAGCCCTGTCTATTATGTTTAACCGATCACTACCCGACGAGCAGGGTATGTGACAAGCGATCCCGGTAAGGTTTTAACATCTCCGCCCCGGTCGAGCTTCAATGCGATCCCATGAGATATGACGCCTGAAAAGCTGGACGCATAGGCACGGCTCCAGTCAGACGGCACCCTACTGGGTATTAAGCAGCGAGTGCGTAGTTGTCGTCGTTGGCAACTATAAGTTTGCAGCTGGATTTACGAGGTTCTCTGCCCCTCGACATGCACTTTAGGTTTTGTAACCCCCGTCGAAGCCTACGTCGCCCCCAAACGGTAAGTGAATAGACATTATAGGGGAGAGATAGGTTCCCGGACAAATTGAGGAGTATCGGGGGAGCTTAATTCAGAGGAGATTGCAGTGATCGACAGTTTCGGTGGGGCAGGGCCCCACCCTACAGGCTGATCATAGGGTAGGGTGGGGCCCTGCCCCACCGGTAAGCCTAACCGTGCTTGAACAGGCGCTCCTTCTCCCGTTTCCAGTCACGATCCTTGTCGCTGGCCCGCTTGTCGTGCTGCTTCTTGCCCTTGGCGAGGCCGATCTCCAGCTTGGCCATGCCTCTTTTCCAATACATGGCGGTGGGAACCAGGGTGTAGCCCTTGCGCTCCACCAGACCGATCAGTTTGTTCAGCTCGCTGCGGTGGAGCAGCAGTTTCCTGGTTCGGGTCGGATCGGGATGGATATGGGTCGATGCAGTGCTGAGGGGCACGATATGGGCGCCGAAGAGGAAGGCCTCGCCCTCCTTGAGGGTGATATAGCTCTCCTTGATCTGTACCCGGCCCTCGCGCAGGCTCTTCACCTCCCAGCCCTGCAGGGCGATACCCGCCTCGTAGCGTTCTTCGATGAAAAAGTCGTGGCCGGCCTTTTTGTTGAGCGCAATCGTGGCGCCGCCGGCGTTTTTCTTTTTTGCCTTTTTTGCCATCCGGCCATTCTAATCGCCATCCAAGCCGCTCACCAGAGGCGGCTTGTTAAACGGCGGTATTTTACGGAAAATGTAGCACTTTCATGCTTATGGCATGGTGTTGCATGGCATTACATCCGATACAAGGCGGGTTTTTATGGCTGAAAGACAATCGATCCATGGTCAATGGTCCTCGAGGCTGATATTCATTCTTGCCGCCACCGGTTCGGCCGTGGGTCTGGGTAATGTCTGGAAGTTTCCCTATATAACCGGGGAGAACGGCGGCGGCGCCTTCGTCCTCTTCTATCTGCTCTGCATCGCCATTGTCGGACTCCCCATCATGATGGCGGAGATCATGCTTGGGCGGCGGGGCAGGCAGAGCCCGATCAACACCATGACCACACTCAGCGAGGAAGAGGGGGCCAACAGGCAGTGGTCCCTGGTCGGTTGGAGCGGCGTCCTCGCCGGTTTTCTGATTCTCTCCTACTACAGTGTCATCGCGGGATGGGCGCTGGCCTATGTGGTCAGGGCGGCGGGCGGTGAGTTCAGCGGTGTGGACGCGGGGGGTATTCAATCCCTGTTCAACGGTTTGGTGGGGGACCCCGAGCGGCTGTTGGCCTGGCATACCATGTTCATGCTGATGACCATGTTCGTGGTCGCCAAAGGGGTCAAGGCCGGCCTGGAGCGGGCGGTGACCTATCTCATGCCCGCGCTCTTCATCCTCTTGGTCGTGCTGGTCGGCTATGCGATGAATACGGGCTTTTTCGCCCAGGGCATCGAATTTCTGTTCACCCCCGATTTCTATAAATTGGTGCACAGCTGTGAAGTGGTGGACGGCCTGGAACAGTGCGAGGTGAGCGGCACGCCACTACTGGTCGCCATGGGGCATGCCTTCTTTACCCTCAGCCTGGGGATGGGTGCGATCATGGTGTATGGCTCCTATATGCCGAAAAAGTCCTCGATTGCGGGCTCCGCCATTTTGATCGCCCTGCTCGATACCCTGGTGGCCCTGGTCGCCGGGATGGCGATATTCCCGATTGTCTTCGCCAACGGCCTTGAACCGGGCGCCGGTCCAGGCCTGATCTTTCAGACCCTGCCCATCGCCTTTGGCGCCATGCCGGGTGGCCAGTTTTTCGGCACCCTCTTCTTTGTCCTGCTCGTCTTCGCCGCCTGGAGCTCGGCGATCTCCCTGATAGAGCCCGCGGTGGCATGGCTGGTGGAAAATCGCAATATGACCCGGGTCAGGGCAGCGGTCTGGCTGGGGGCGATAACCTGGCTTTTGGGCCTCGGCTCGGTCTTCTCATTCAATATCTGGTCAGAGGTCAAGATCTTCGAGAAGACGTTCTTTGATCTGCTCGATTACCTGACTGCCAATATCATGCTGCCGTTGGGCGGTCTGCTGATCGCCATATTCAGCGGCTGGCTGATGAAGACGGCGTCCAGCAAGGATGAGTTCGCGATGCGTCCGGTCGGCTACCGGATCTGGTGGAATCTTATTCGATACATCTCACCGCTTGCGGTGATCGTGGTATTTCTGAATGCGATAGGAATAATTTAGGTGCCGGTCGTGAGCAAAAGCGCACTGGTGCTACACTCGGCGCAAGAGATGTATGAGCTGGTCTGTGACTTCGAGTCCTATCCCGATTTTCTCCCCTGGTGCAGCAACAGCCGCCTGATCTCGCGGTCGGAGGAGAAGCTGTGTGGCGAACTCGAGGTTTCAAGGATCGGCATTCGGCAGCGTTTTGCCACCTGTAACCAACTGGTGAAGAACCAGCGCATGGAGATTGCCTTGCTGGAAGGACCGTTTCGCAAGCTGCACGGGGCCTGGCAGTTCACTGAGCTGCAGCCCGGGGCCTGCAAGGTGGAACTGCTGCTGGAGTTCGAATTTGCGGGCAAGATGATCGATGCCGCATTTGGACGGGTATTCAGCCAGGTTGCCAACAGCCTGGTGGATGCATTCTGTAAACGGGCGGACGAAATCTACAGAAAGGGTGCGGAATGAAATTCGAAGTCGCCTTTGGCACGCTCGACGAACAGGCCTTGTTGACCGTTGAATCGGCAGAACCGCTGACCGCGAAACAGGCCATCGAGGCCTCGGGCATCCTGGAGCGGTTTCCCGAGATCGATCTCAAGACCAATAAGATAGGGATCTTCGGCAAGGCTACCAAGCTCGATGCGCTACTCTCGGAAGGGGATAGGGTGGAGATCTATCGGCCGCTGATTGCCGATCCCAAGGAGGCGCGCAAAAAACGGGCAGCCGAGGGCAAGTCGATGCGTAAAGGGGGCGGGGGGAAAAACTAGTCAGCCAGTCGCCGCGACCCCGCTGTTCGTCTCGGACCCGTCAACAGGCCTGGCTGGGCGGCGCCCGGCGATGATCAGTCGTCGGCGCCGAATCCCAGCGAGTACCAGAGCCGTTCCAGTATCCCAAGGTCGCCATCGTAATCGGGGACGCTGACCAGCAGCTCCTTTTTCTCCTGGTTCGATTCCACCGTTTCGGCAGGTTCGATCTCTCCGCCGAAGCGCGCCAGGCTGTCACCTTCGAAGTAGAGGCTGAAGCGCTTGATTTCCATGGGCTCATTTCGCCGTTTGACTGCGAACAGGTAGTCCCAGCGCTGCTGGTGAAAGACATCGATCAGCATCGGCGTGCCGAGGGCGAAGCGTACCTGGCGCTTACTCATGCCCGGTTCCAGCAGGGCGACCATTTCAGGGGTGATGATGTTACCTTGTTCGATATCCGGCGAGTGGACCAGGGAGAACTCCTCCCAGGAACTGCAGGCGCTCAACAGGGGGAGGATTGAGAAAATGATGATGAGAATCTTTTTCATTACAAGTACAATCTGGGTTCAGCCACAATAGTAACTCATTCACCGATTATCGGCAGCCCCGATTTTTCCGGCTGGAGAGCACGGATGGATAACCAGGATATACGCAAAGCGGGACTCAAGGTCACCCACCCCAGGATCAAGATCCTGGAGTTGCTTGAGAACAGCAGTCAACGCCATGTCAGTGCTGAAGATGTCTATAAGATGCTCCTCGATAACGGGGAGGAGATCGGTCTTGCCACCGTGTACAGGGTATTGACCCAGTTTGAGACCGCGGGTTTGGTCACGCGTCACAATTTCGAGGGGGGGCATGCGGTTTTCGAACTGGACCGGGGAGGCCATCATGACCATATGGTCTGCGTGGTTTGCGGTAAGGTGGAGGAGTTCATCGATCCCACGATCGAGAAGCGTCAGCGGGAGATCGCCAAGTCCCACGGTTTTGAAATGGTGGACCATTCACTGATTATCTATGGTCACTGCAGCAATCCCAAGTGCAGTGTGGGATGAGAATTTACCCTAGTTCGGGCTCGATGCGAGGTTGATCATCTCCTCGGCATGGGCCAGGGTCTGTTCGGTGATCCGGACGCCTCCGAGCATCCGCGCTATCTCCTGAATCCGCTCCTCCTGCTGCAACTCGGCGATTGCTGTCCAGGTCCTCTTCTTCTCGGTTGTTTTCTGCACCTGGAAGTGGTGCATCGCCTGGGATGCGACCTGGGGCAGATGGGTGACACAGAGTATTTGCCGGTTTCCGGCGAGGGTACGCAGCATCTGGCCGACGATCTCGGCAACACCGCCGCCGATGCCCACGTCCACCTCGTCGAAAACCAGGGTGGGGGTCGAGCCGCAGCGAATGGTCGCAACCTGGATGGCAAGGCTGATGCGCGACAGCTCGCCGCCGGAGGCGACCTTGCTCAAGGGTTGCAACGGCATGCCCGGGTTGGCCGACACCATGAATTCCACCTGTTCCAATCCGTTTGCCCCGGCCCGTGTCTCCTCGAGCCTATGCAGCGAGACGCTGAAACGCCCCCCCGGCATGCCGAGCTTGCCCATGGCCCCGGTGATTTCGCTGTCCAGACGCTGCGCGGCATCCTGGCGTTTACCGCTTAGCTTTCCCGCCGATTCCAGATAGGCGCTGCGCCGTTGATCCACCAGGCGGGTCAACTCATCCAACTCGAGATCACTGTTTTGCAGCAGCTTAAGCTCCTCTTCGAATTCGGTTTGTTTATCCGCCAGCTGTTCAGGTTTGACGCGGTATTTGCGGGCAGTTTCGTGTATCGCACTCAATCGCTCTTCCACCTGCTGCAGGCCTGCCGAGTCGAGTTCCATCCCGTTGAGGTAGTCACGCAGATGCGCCAGGGTTTCATCCACCTGTATCAGGGCGCCATCGAGCATCTGCTGAGGCTGGTTGAGCCTGCCATCCAGTTCTGCCGCCTCGTTGAGGCGATCCACATAACTCGAGAGGCGGCTGCGCAGCGCCAGCTGCTCCTCATCCAGACCATTGATCACGCTGCTGCAGGTATCGGCCAACTGCTCCTGGTGGCTGAGACGCCGCTGTTCCTGCCCCAGGCTGGTCCATTCATCGGCGGTGATATTCAAACCCTGTAATTCGTTGACCTGGAAGCTCAGCAGGTCCAGGCGGGAGGCCCGATCCGCGGCGGAGGCGGTGAGGCTCTCGAGCCGTGACTTATCGTTCCGATAGAGCCGGTAGTCCTCTTTAACCTGTTTCGCAAGATCCTGAACACCCCCGTAGGCATCCAGCAGATCGCGCTGGTGTCCGCTTTTGAGCAGCGACTGGTGGGCGTGCTGGCCGTGTATCTCCACCAGGTGGCCGCCCAGCTCCTGCAGCTGCTGCAGGGGAACCGCGCGGCCGTTGATAAAGGCCTTGGAGCGGCCTTGCTGGGAGAGGCTGCGGCGCAGGATGCACTCATCCGCTTCATCCAGCTCCTGTTGCCGCAGCCAGTCGGTCGCTGCCGGGAGGCCTCTCAAGTCGAACACGGCGGTGACCTCGGCGCGATCGCTCTCTGCTCTGATCATGCTGTTGTCCGCGCGATCGCCGAGGGCCAGTCCCAGGGCATCGATCAAGATCGATTTTCCCGCGCCGGTTTCACCCGTCAGCGCGGTCAGGCCATCCAGCAGTTCGAGTTCCAGGCTGGAGACTATGGCCAGATTGCGGATCTGTATCTCGGTCAGCATCGGTTGTTCTTCGGACTCTCCGACCAGCCGAGTTTGGCGCGCAAGATACTGTAGTAGTCGTAGCCGTGGGGATGGATCAGTCGCACCTGGTGTTCAGCCTTGCGTATCCGTATCACCTCTCCCGGCATGGCCGGGAGGCTGGTCTGTCCGTCGCAGGTGATCTGCACATCCTCCGCATGGGAGGGGTGGAGATGGATCTCGATTTCGCTGTCGCCATCGACTACGATCGGGCGGTTGCTGAGGGTATGGGGGCAGATCGGTACCATCACGATGGCGTTCAGCGAGGGGTGCAGCAGCGGGCCGCCGCCGGAGAGGGCATAGGCGGTCGATCCCGTTGGGGTGGAGACGATCAGTCCGTCGGAGCGTTGATCATTGACCAGCAGTTCATCCACATAGGTCTCGAACTCGATCATGCGGGCGATATTCCACTTGTGCAGCACCACATCGTTGAGGGCGAGAATCTTCTGCTGCGAGGAGGATTCATCTCCCATGCTGACTTCGAGGAGAAATCGTCCCTCCTGTTCGTAGTGGCCGTTAAGGATCTCCGCAAGCCGGTTTGTCATCTGGTCAGGGGAGAGATCGACCAGGAATCCGAGGCGTCCCAGGTTTATGCCCAGGATGGGTATATTCTGGCTGGCCAGCGTCCGTGCGGCATGCAGCAGGGTGCCGTCGCCGCCAACCACGATGACCAGTTCACTCTGTCTCGCCATTTCGATATCGGGAACACCGCTGACCGGTTTACCTTCCAGCAGGCGGCAGGTGGCCTCCTCGAATATAACCTCCCGCTTCTGCTCGATGAGAAAATCATAGAGCCGCAGCAGCGTCTCCTTGACCATCGGGTCGCCATGCTTGCCGATCAATCCGATCTGTTGAAAGCGTTTATGCATGCCGTAGGGTATCGAATCAAAGTAGTGCTTGAGTCTGGCGATAGGGATAAGGGTGACTAAAAACAAACGTTAGCATGCCGAAAAGGGCATTCCAAGCATCCCAATATCGCTATCACGATGCTTGACTAGCCAGAGGCAAGTTGCTAATTTTCTAATCAATTGGCACTCAACTTGACAGAGTGCTAATAATCATCCCGGAGATTCCCTCAGGTGACTAAGAAATCGGTCAGTGAAACTGTCGTCAACGAGCGCGCCCAGCACTTTCTCAAAGCGCTGATCGAACGCTATATCCGTGACGGCCAGCCGGTTGGATCACGGACCCTGGCCAAGGATACCGGTCTTGATCTGAGTCCCGCGACCATCCGCAATGTGATGGCGGACCTGGAGGACATGGGCTTGGTCTCGTCGCCGCACACCTCGGCCGGCAGGGTGCCGACCATCACCGGATATCGCATGTTCGTCGACTCCCTGCTGACGGTGCAGGACCTGAATAAACAGCAGGTCGAGAAGATCCGCAATCAGCTGATGATGGGCGGGGATGAGAGTGCGGATGTGCTGAAGTCGGCCTCCAAGCTGCTTTCGGGCGTCACCCACATGGCCGGGGTGGTGACCCTGACGCGGCGGGACAAGACCACCTTTCGCCAGATCGAATTTCTCCCTCTCTCCGATCGCCGCGTACTCGCCATTCTGGTAACCGAGGATGGTGAGGTGCACAACCGGATATTGCATACCCACCGCGACTTCAACCGCGCGGAGCTCGACCAGGCGGCCAACTTTCTCAATAAATCCTTCGCCGGCTTTGACATGGAGGTGGTGCGACAGCGGGTGTTGCAGCAGCTCAACGACGCAAGGGAGCATTTCGATCAGGTCATGACCAACGCCCTGACCATGGCGGGTGAGATCGTCAATGCCAGCGAAAGCAAGGAGGATTGCGTCATTGCCGGGCAGACAAACCTGATGGAGTTCGCCGAGCTCTCCGGCCTGGAACAGCTGCGCAAGCTGTTCGATGCCTTCACCGAGAAGCGGGAGATACTCCATCTGCTGGATCAGTTCCTGGATGCGGAGGGGGTGCAGATATTCATCGGCGAGGAGTCGGGATATCAGCTGCTCAACGGCTGTTCCGTGGTGACCGCGCCCTACCAGGTCAACGAAGAGGTGGTCGGGGTTCTGGGCGTCATCGGCCCCACCCGCATGGATTACGAGCGTGTTATCCCGGTGGTGGATATCACCGCGAAAATTCTCGGCGCCGTCTTGAAAAAACACTAGCCAACCCCATCTATAGGGATTACCCACAGCAGGTGTATCCCAATCTATCCATTCAGAGGTCAAACGAAGTGAGTGAAAAGGATCAAGCGCAGAACCAAACAGAGCCCGTCGATGAGGCTGACGCGGACGAGATCGAGTCGGGCGGCGAGGCGGAGGTCGAGGAGGCGACGGAGAGCGCGCAACAGGATGGTCAAGAGCTGACCAAGCTGCTGGAAGATGCGCGGGCCAAGGCGGATGACCATTGGGATCAGCTGATGCGCACCCGGGCGGAGCTGGAAAATATCCGCAAGCGCAACCAGCGGGATCTGGAAAATGCGCACAAGTTCGCGCTGGAGAAGTTCTCCATGGACCTGCTGCAGGTTTGGGACAGCCTCGAGCTCGGGCACCAGGCCGCGCAGGATGAGCAGGTCGATGTGGATAAGCTGCGGGAGGGCACGGAACTGACCCTCAAGCTGTTGGTTGATGTGATGCAGAAGCACGGCATTGAACAGGTGAATCCCGATGGTGAAGCCTTCAATCCGGAGTTTCATCAGGCGATGTCGATGCAGGAGCGCGATGACGTCGCGCCCAATACGGTGGTGGCCGTAATGCAGAAGGGCTATCTGCTTAACAGCCGCCTGCTGCGCCCGGCCATGGTAATGGTCTCAAGAGCCGGATCCGGGGCCGCAATCGACGAAGAGGCTTGAATCACAGGCACTTGACCCCACATTAGGATCAATCAGTCAAGAAACTCGGTTTTTACAAGATTTCGGAGAGATAAATATCATGGGCAAGATCATCGGTATCGACCTGGGAACCACCAACTCCTGCGTAGCCGTGATGGAGGGAAGTTCCACCAAAGTCATTGAAAACAGCGAGGGTGACCGCACCACGCCCTCCATCATTGCCTATGCCAATGATGGTGAGATCCTGGTCGGCCAGTCCGCCAAACGCCAGGCGGTGACCAATCCGCAGAATACCCTGTTCGCCATCAAGCGCCTGATTGGACGCATGTTTAACGACGATGTGGTACAGCGCGATGTGGACATGGTGCCCTACAAGATCGTCAAGGCCGACAACGGTGACGCCTGGGTCGAGGTGAACGGCAAGAAGATGGCGCCGCCGGAGATCTCC
Organism: gamma proteobacterium symbiont of Ctena orbiculata; assembly: GCA_003058495.1. Classification (GTDB taxonomy): domain Bacteria; phylum Pseudomonadota; class Gammaproteobacteria; order Chromatiales; family Chromatiaceae; genus Thiodiazotropha. The sequence continues at coordinate 19,038 of QBVC01000012.1, forward strand.
GCCAAGATCCTGCAGAAGATGAAAAAGACCGCTGAGGACTACCTCGGTGAAGAGGTGAAAGAGGCGGTCATCACGGTGCCGGCCTACTTCAACGACTCCCAGCGCCAGGCCACCAAGGATGCGGGCCGCATCGCCGGGCTGGATGTGAAGCGCATCATCAACGAGCCGACCGCCGCGGCGCTCGCCTACGGCATGGACAAGAAGCGGGGCGACCAGACCCTGGCGGTCTACGACCTGGGCGGCGGCACCTTCGATATCTCCATCATCGAGATCGCGGAGATCGATGGCGAGCACCAGTTCGAGGTGCTCTCCACCAACGGTGACACCTTCCTCGGCGGTGAGGATTTCGACATGCGCATCATCGACTACCTGGTGGATGAGTTCAAAAAGGATCAGGGTTTCGATCTGCGTAACGATCCCCTGGCCCTGCAGCGTCTGAAGGAGGGCGCCGAGAAGGCCAAGATCGAGCTCTCCTCGAGCCAGCAGACCGATATCAATCTGCCCTACATCACCGCCGATGCCAGCGGTCCCAAGCATCTCAACATCAAGCTGACCCGCTCCAAGCTGGAGTCGCTGGTGGAGGATCTGGTGACCCGCACCATCGAGCCCTGCAGGATCGCCCTCAAGGACGCCGGTATCGACGCCTCCAAGATCGACGAAGTGATCCTGGTCGGCGGCCAGACCCGGATGCCGAAGGTGCAGGAGGCGGTGAAGGCGTTCTTCGGCAAGGAGCCGCGCAAGGACGTCAACCCGGACGAGGCGGTGGCCATCGGCGCCGCGATCCAGGGCGGCGTGCTGGGCGGCGACGTGAAGGATGTGCTGCTGCTCGACGTCACCCCCCTCTCCCTCGGTATCGAGACCCTGGGCGGCGTCATGACCCGACTGATCGAGAAGAACACCACCATCCCGACCAGTGCCTCCCAGGTCTTCTCCACCGCGGACGACAACCAGACCGCGGTCACCGTGCATGTGCTGCAGGGCGAGCGGGAGCAGGCGGGCGCCAACAAATCCCTCGGCCGCTTCGATCTCAGCGACATCCCCCCCGCCCCACGCGGCGTGCCGCAGATCGAGGTCAGCTTCGATATCGACGCCAACGGCATTCTCAATGTCTCCGCCAAGGACAAGGCGACCGGCAAGGAGCAGTCGATCGTCATCAAGGCCTCTTCCGGCCTCAGCGATGACGAGGTCGACCGCATGATCAAGGATGCCGAGGCCCACGCGGACGAGGATCGCAAGTTCCATGAACTGATCGGCGCCCGCAACCAGGCGGATACCATGATCCACGCCACCAAGAAGTCGATGGAAGAGCTGGGCGAGGATAAGCTCGAGCCCGGCGAGAAGGAGGCGATCGAGAGCGCCATCAAGGAGCTTGAAGAGACCATGAAGGGCGACGACAAGGAGGCCATCGAGGCCAAGACCAAGGCCCTGGCCGAGGCCTCTGGTAAGATGGCGGAGCGACTCTATGCCCAGAAGGGTGCGGACGAAGCGGGTGCTGAGGCCGGGGCAGCCGGTGCGGCCGAAGGGGAGAGCAGTTCGGGGGCGGCCGATGATGATGTGGTCGATGCCGAGTTCGAAGAGGTCAAGGACAACAAGAACTAGTCTGAGACCCTAGTCGGATAAACCGCGCATTGGTCGCCAGACCGATGTGCGGTTTTTGGCGTTATACGGGCTGATAACAGAGAACGGGGATTATGGCAGTCGGGTGGGTGATCTGTGACAACAATTAACGGTAGTAAAAGACAATAACCATGGCTAAACGCGATTATTATGAAGTTCTCGGCGTCAGCAAGAATGCCAGTGAGGCCGATATCAAGAAGGCCTACAGACGCCTCGCCATGAAATACCATCCTGACCGTAATACGGGCGATGCCGCCAGCAATGCCGAAGAGAAGTTCAAGGAAGCCAAGGAGGCCTACGAAGTATTGACCGACGCGCAGAAGCGCGCAACCTATGACCAGTTCGGACATGCCGGCGTGGACCCGAGCATGGGTGGCGGCTTCGGCGGCGGCAGCGCCAATTTCTCAGACATTTTCGGCGATGTATTCGGCGATATCTTCGGTGGCGGACGCGGCCCGGGTGGTGGATCACGGGTGCATCGCGGCGCCGATCTTCGTTACAACCTGCAGCTTTCTCTGGAGGACGCGGTAGCGGGCACCACCGTCAAGATCAGGGTGCCGACCCTGGTGAAGTGTGATACCTGCGGCGGCAGCGGCGCCAGAAAGGGCTCTACACCCAAGACCTGCGATACCTGTGGCGGTCATGGCCAGGTGCGTATGCAGCAGGGCTTCTTCTCGGTCCAGCAGACCTGTCCGCGTTGTCACGGCAAAGGGACCATGATCGAGGATCCCTGTCCCAGCTGTCATGGCCAGGGGCGCGTTCAGGAGCACAAGACCCTCTCGGTCAAGGTGCCCCCCGGGGTCGATTCCGGGGACCGGATCCGTCTCGCCGGCGAGGGTGAGGCGGGGGAGAGCGGCGGACCGCCGGGGGATCTCTATGTACAGGTTGCGGTGAAACCCCATGAAATCTTCTCCCGTGAGGACAACCATCTCTATTGCGAAGTGCCGATCAGCTTCGCCGTCGCGGCCTTGGGGGGTGAGCTGGAGGTGCCCACCCTGGATGGCAAGGTGATCCTGAAAATCCCGGCGGGTACCCAGACCGGGCGTCTGTTCCGCATGCGCGGCAAGGGGGTCAAACCGGTGCGCGGCGGTCCCGTGGGTGATCTGCTGTGCCGGGTATTGGTGGAGACCCCGGTCAAATTGACAGCCGAACAGGAAGAGCTTTTCAAACGCCTGGACGAGAGTATGAAAAAGGGTGGTGCAAAGCACAGTCCCCACTCCACCACCTGGGTCGACGGGGTAAAAAAGTTTTTTGAAAACATGGGCTTTTAAAGATCTCTAAGGGGCGGGTCGGATGACAAGAATCGCAGTGGTTGGCGCGGCGGGGCGCATGGGACGGTCTCTGGTATCGGCTGTGAGCGAGACCGGGGGATTGACCCTGGGTGCGGCAACGGAGCGCCTGGAGAGCAGCTTTCTCGGGCATGATGCCGGCGAACTGGCGGGTATAGGCCATCTCGGTGTCGCCCTGGTCTCCGATTTGCAATCGGTCGTTGATGATTTCGATACAGTGATCGATTTTACCGCACCCGCGGCGACCATGACCCATCTGTCGATATGCCGGGAGGCGGGCAAGTCCATGGTTATCGGAACCACCGGCCTCAGCGAAGGGGAAAAGCAGGCGCTGAGAGACGGGGCCGAGGATATCGGGATCGTGTTCGCCCCCAACATGAGCGTCGGGGTCAATCTCTGCTTCAAGCTGGTGGAGATGGCGGCCAAAACATTGGGGGATGATGCGGATATCGAGATTATCGAGGCCCACCACAGGCACAAGGTCGATGCCCCTTCCGGCACCGCATTGAGGCTGGGTGAGGTGGTTGCGGAGACCCTCGGACGGGATTTGAAGAGCTGCGCCATCTATGGCCGTGAGGGCAGGACAGGTCCCCGGGATGGCAAGACCATCGGTTTCGAGACCATCCGGGCGGGAGACGTGGTTGGGGAACACAGCGTCTGGTTTGCCATGGAGGGTGAGCGCGTGGAGGTGGCGCACAAGGCGTCGAACCGGATGAATTTTGCCCGTGGTGCCATGCGCGCGGCCGCTTGGGTGGTGGCAAGGGAGCGGGGGCTTTTCGATATGCAGGATGTTCTGGGTCTGAGATAAGGGTGGCCGTTTCCTCACCCAGTCGCCTCGCCGCTCTGCTGCCGCTTCTCATCAGTCTAATGTATGGCGGTTGCAGCGACCGGCCGCCGAGTGTGGAAGAGCAGCTGCAGCAGCTGCTGAATCAGGCGGAGACCCATCTCGAAGCCCGCGATCTCTCCTCGGCCATGGCCTTTGTTGATCCGGCATACAGCGACGGCGATGGACGTGACTTCCGGGCGCTGCGGGCGATGCTGGTCGGCTACTTTCTGCGACATAAATCGATCCATATCCTCTCCAAAGTCGATCAGATCGAGTTGCTTCCCGAAGGCGATGCCGAAGTCGTGGTTTTCGCCGGACTCGCCGGATCACCGCAGCAGGTGGAGCAGGGGCTTTCCCAGTGGCGGGGAGACCTGCTTCGGCTCAAGCTCCTCTTCGTGGCCCAGGGCGATGGGGAGTGGCGGCTGCGCTCGGCGGAGTGGCGCCGTGCCGCGCCTCAGGACTTTTCCCTGTAACAAACTGGCCCGGAACCTGCATTCCTATTGTCGACTGGATGCGACAACGACAGGTCTAGCCATGATACAAATTGAACTCATGCCCCAGGTTAAAGGGGATAAGCCAACATCCGCCAACCCGGCCGAAGCAGGTGATCTGTTCGCCCAGATCACGGCAGACGGGGAGATAATCGGGGTGACCTTCGATCAGGCCCTGAGCGAGCTGCTGATGGCCGAGGGCGAGGAGGCGGTACTGCTTCTCTCCCTCCCGGCCGGGGCTGCGGATTCCCTGCAGGGGCAGGCGATTGGGCCCCGCGATGGCAGGGTCTTGCCGCTCTCTCTCCTCGTGGACGGCAAACCCTTGCCGTTACCGCCGCCGCAGCAAGCTCCCTTGACCGAGTCCGGGACGGCGGCGAGCCTGTTGCTTAAGCCCCAGCAACCGCAACTGCAGTCGATGGAACCGGCGTTGCTGATCCAGAAACTGGCTGATCCGGGGCAATCCCAGGAACTGAAACTGCAACTCACTGAGCTGGGTAGACAATTCGTTGAAGCGGGAAGGTCCGCCGAGCCCACGGGGCAGCTGACCCTCACCTCGCTCCAGTCAGTGGTCAATACGGCCAGCGGAATAAGGCCATCGATCGTCATGCCCTTGGATACTCCCCTGGGCCAGCCCGGTTGGGACAGGGCGGTGGGAGAGCGGATCCAATGGATGGTCGGTCACAATATCCAACACGCCGAGATCAAGCTCAATCCTCCCAATCTGGGGCCATTGGAGATAAGGATTTCGGTGCAGAATGACCAGACCAGCGTCACCTTTGTCGCCGCGCAAGCCCCCACGCGAGAGGCCCTCGAGGCCTCGATACCCCGCCTGCGGGAGCAGTTCGGGGAGATCAATCTCAATCTTGCCAATGTGGATGTGGGCCAACAGCAGGCCGGCGGGTCTGCGCAGGACGAAAAGACCCGGTTCGGCGGCAGCGGCAACATCAGCGGCGAGCCCTTGAGCCATGAGCAGGGGCCGGCCTCCCGACAGATCTGGGTAGCAGGTAGCGATGGCCTGTTGGATATCTACGCCTAGCATCCAGCCATTGCCGGATGGGGGGCTGGAACCGGGTCTCACTTTCCGGTTACGCACCGGCCGGACCGAACCGGCGGTGATCCTGTCATGACGCGGCAAGAGCGTCGTCGGATATCTGCAATCTCTCCGCGTTTTCGCTTCCGGCCAGGCCGGGCTGTCGATAGCACAAGGCGTCTATCGATGAAAACAATTGTGATCTAGGCAAAAAACTCCGCTTTCTCTACCCCTGTTCTTCCATTTTGGCTATTTCAAACTGGACGGCAGTAGGCGAGAATGGGCGCCTGAGAGTGGAATACGGAACGTCTGATGCGATTCATAAAACTCGTAGTTGTCATTCTGATCATGATTGTGGGCGCGGTCTTTGCTGTCCTCAATGCGGATCCAGTTGGGTTTAACTACTATTTCGGCAGTCGGGATCTTCCATTGTCGTTAATCGTGACAATCGCCTTGGGCATGGGTGTGGTGCTGGGGGTTTTGGCCGGCACCGGAAAGGTGTTGGCGCTGAAAAGGGAGATCCACAGCCTCAAACGGCGCAGTCAAATGGTGAGTGAAGAGGTTAATAACCTTCGCGCCCTGCCATTGAAGGAGCAGTGAGAGTTTTAATGTGCGTTTCATGCCCTATCACGATCACAGTCGCTGCAGTCGATCGACCTTGCTCGAAGGGGGTAGCTGTCGAGGTGACGGGTGATTGAGTTACTGCTCCTGCTGTTGCCTGTGGCTGCCGCATCCGGATGGTATACGGCTAGGCGCGGGATGGTGAGAAACAAGCAGAAGCAGCCGCAGCAGATCGCACCCGTCTATTTCAAAGGGCTCAACTATCTGCTCAACGAACAGCCGGACAAGGCAATCGATCTGTTTATCGAACTGCTGGATGTGGATAGCGACACGGTGGAAACCCATCTTGCCCTGGGTAATCTCTTTCGCCGGCGGGGCGAAGTCGATCGCGCCATCCGGATCCACCAAAATCTGATCGCCAGACCCAGCCTGAACCGCGAACAGCGTGCACAGGCGCTGCTCGAACTGGGTCAGGACTATATGCGGGCCGGACTCTTTGACCGCGCCGAAAACCTGTTTCTCGAATTGACCGAGCTGAGACTCTATAACGAACAGGCCTATACCTACCTGCTGGAGATCTACCAGCAGGAGAAGGAGTGGCAGCGCTGTCTCGACGTCGCCGAGAAGATCTCCGAATCCCACTACCCTTCACTGCCGAATGCAGTCGCCCATTTCTACTGCGAACTGGCTGAACAGATGTTGAGCGAGCAGAATATCTCGGCCGCCGAGGGATATCTGAAACGGGCTCAGCAGGTCCAGCGGAGCAATGTGCGGGCGCTGCTGCTGCAGGCGGAGATCGATTACACCCGGGGGGATTGCCGATCGGTGGTCAGGCTGTTGCAGCAGGTGGAGGACAATGATCCCATCTATCTGTCGGAGGTTCTGCCCAGGCTGGTGGAGTGTTACCGGAAACTCGGCAGGCAGCCGGAACTGTTCGAATATTTGCAGCAGTTGTACCAGCGGCACCACTGCACGGAAGCGATGATGATACTCTCCGAGATGATTGTGGAAAAAGAGGGTGCGGGGGCGGCCGTGGACGCCATGCTCAGACACCTGGAAGAGGCACCTGATTTAAAGGGTCTGGAACGCCTGGTCAGACTGAATCTGCAACGTAGCGAAGAGAGTCCCAGGGAGGCCTTGGAGGTGCTGCTGCAATCAGTGATGAAACTGCTGGAGAGGCAGCCGGCCTATCAGTGCGAGCACTGCGGCTTTACCGCGAAGAAGCTGCACTGGCACTGCCCGAGCTGCAAGACCTGGGGCGAGATCAAGCCCCAGCAGGGACTTACCCGAAGCATCAAGGCTAATGCATTGACATGACGCTGGATCCGAATCCTTGAAATCCAGATAACAACAAAAGGTAGAAACAGAGATGAACTCCAGTGATTCCAGGGTCATTGTCGCGCTTGACTATCCAGATCAGGGGAAGGCCCTGGCCCTCGTCGAGCGCCTCGATCCCTCGCTCTGCCGGCTCAAGGTGGGCAAGGAGATGTTCACCCGTCTCGGCCCTTCCTTCGTCGAGTTGCTGAGAGGCCGCGGCTTCGATCTGTTTCTCGATCTGAAGTTTCACGATATCCCCAATACCGTGGCCGCGGCCTGTGATGCGGCCGCCGATCTCGGTGTGTGGATGATCAATCTGCACGCATCCGGCGGCCGCAGAATGATGGAGACAGCCCGCGAGCGTCTGGAGGCCAGAACTCAACGACCGCTGCTGGTTGCCGTTACCATACTGACCAGTCTCACCGACGAGGAGATCCATGAGATCGGTTTTGCCGGTGATCCGGCCGACAACGTCTCCCGACTGGCAAGATTGACCCGACAGGCGGGCCTGGACGGGGTGGTCTGTTCCCCCAGGGAAGCGCAGATGTTGCGCCGGGATCTGGCGGATGAATTTCTCCTGGTGACGCCCGGTGTCCGCCCCAGGCAGGCAGCCCGGGACGACCAGCGCAGGGTGATGACACCGGCAGAGGCAATCAGGGCGGGTTCGAGTTATCTGGTTGTTGGCAGACCGATTACCGGGGCAGCCGATCCCGTGGCGGCACTGCAGTCGATCAATCAGGAGATCGCCGCCAATTTATAAGTATGTCGGAATCCGCCTCAGCGGATCGAATAAAGGTAGGGATCTCGATCGGGGAACCCTGTATGCTGGTTGGATAGAACTTCGAGGGTGCCGAAACGCCTTGAGGCGGGCAGCATGACGGCACCATTGGTATAAGGCTTGATAGGAGCGGTAATGGTTAAAAAGATAAGAAAGGCAGTCTTCCCCGTTGCAGGTATGGGCACCCGGTTTCTACCTGCAACCAAGGCCAATCCAAAGGAGATGCTGCCGATAGTTGACAAACCCCTTATTCAGTATGCCGCGGAGGAGGCGGAAGAGGCGGGTGTTACGTCGCTGGTATTTGTTACCGGCCGAAATAAACGCTCCATACCCGATCACTTCGACAAGGCCTACGAGCTGGAGAGTGAACTCAAGGAGGCCGGTAAGACTGCCCTATTGCAGAAGGTGCAAAATGTCCTGCCACCTGACGTCAGTTGTATCTACTTGAGGCAAGCGGAGGCCTTGGGGCTGGGACATGCGGTGCTCTGTGCCGAAGCGGTGGTGGCGGATGAACCCTTTGCGGTGATCCTTGCCGATGACCTGATCCGCGGTGAGGGCGGCGTCGGCGCCATCGCGCAGATGGCCCAGGTCTACGAACGCTATCAATGCAGTGTGATACTGGTTGAAGAGGTGCCGCACGAGGAGACAGGCAAATACGGCATCGTCGAAGTGGAGGATGATGATGGCGAGACGGCGGTCATAACCTCCATCGTGGAAAAGCCGAAACCGGAGGATGCACCCTCCAATCTCGCGGTGGTGGGCCGCTATATCCTGACGCCCCGCATTTTCCAGCTGATCAAGCAGACAGGGCGGGGTGCCGGCGGCGAGATTCAGCTCACCGACGCCATCGCTGAGCTGCTGAAGTATGAGAAGGTCAGGGTCTATCGGGTAAAGGGCAAGCGCTACGATTGCGGCAGCAAGCTCGGTTATCTCGAGGCGACCGTTGAATACGGCTTGTCACATGAGGAACTTGGAGAAGATTTTCGTCGATATCTCAGCGAGTTATCCGACGAACTATAAAAAAAGGCCGCGCTCCTGCGGCCTCTTCTCGATCTGGTACTCCCTAGGGGATTCGAACCCCTGTTACCGGCGTGAGAGGCCAGCGTCCTAACCACTAGACGAAGGGAGCAGTTTCTCACGAAAGGCGGTATTATACTGACTTGGTTGCCAGGCTCAATCACCTGGTTAAAAAATAGTTCAGTGGTCGTACCTTTGAAACAGACTGCCAAGTGGCTGAAAACGAAATTCTCAGGATTGATCCGTAGTTCCACTCCCCATGGCGGATCGGCAAGACAAAACGCTGTAGCGCCCACCGTCATCGCGCGGGATGGGCACACAATCTCCCGTGCCAACATCAGCAGAAACGCGATTAGGGTCCTCACCAGGCTGAACAGCACCGGGCACGAGGCCTACCTTGTGGGCGGGGGTGTGCGCGACCTGCTGCTTGGCCGCGAACCGAAGGACTTTGACGTGGCCACCAGCGCCCTGCCGGAAGAGGTCAAGTCGGTGTTCAGAAACTGCCGCCTGATCGGCAGGCGTTTTCGCCTCGCCCATGTCTTCTTCGGCCGGGAGATCATCGAAGTCGCGACTTTTCGCAGCAACAAACATGCGACGGAGGAGGGGGAGCGCCATGTAGAGAACGGCATGATCCTGCGTGACAACGTATACGGAACGCTGGAGGAGGATGCCCAGCGAAGGGACTTCACCATCAATGCCCTCTATTACAATGTCAGTGATTTTACGGTAATCGATTTCGCCGATGGCATGTCGGATCTGCGCAACGGGGTGATCCGGCTGCTGGGTGACGTGGAGAGCCGCTTCAGGGAGGATCCGGTGCGTCTCTTGCGGGCCGTTCGCTTTGCCGCCAAGCTGGGTTTCATCATCGAGCCGGAAACGGAGTCGCCGATGCAGCGCCTGGCGCCGCTGCTCGGCGAGGTACCCTCGGCCAGGCTCTACGAGGAGGTGCTGAAGCTCTTTCTCGGCGGCTCGGCCCTGGAGACCTTTGAGAAACTGCGACACTACGGCCTCTTCGGACAGCTCTTTCCGGCCACCGAAGAGGCGCTCTCCCATGAAGACCACGACTTCCCCATCACCTTCGTCAACCGGGGATTGGCCAATACCGATGCGCGCCTGCAGCAGGATAAATCGGTCACACCGGCATTTCTTTTTGCGGTGCTGTTATGGGAGCCGGTAAGACTCGGCTACGAGGCGCTGCTGAAACAGGATGAACAACCCATCGAGGCGCTGCAGAGTGCGGCCAGCGATGTCTTGAGCGGGCAGAGCAGGCACATCTCTATTCCGAAGCGGTTCAGTTATCCCATGCGTGACATCTGGCAGCTGCAGCCGCGCTTTCAGCAGCGCCAGGGTAAAAAACCCTATCGTTTGCTGACCCATCCCCGGTTTCGTGCCGCCTATGATTTTCTCCTGCTGCGTGCCGAGGCGGGGGAGGTGGAGACTGAACTCGCCAAGTGGTGGACCGATTTCCAGCAGGCCAACAGTCAGCAAAAGCAGGGTATGACCGAACAGGGACGCCGCGGCAGAGGACGTCGCCGGAGGAGGCGCAGCAGTAAAAACAAGAGCAAAAATCCGAGCGATGAGTAAGGATCGATCGTTGACTGTCTATGTCGGTTTGGGCAGCAACATGGATAATCCCCGACGCCAGGTTGAAACCGCGCTGCAGGAGCTCGGGGCGTTGCGCCATAACACCCTGCTCAAGCACTCCTCCCTCTATCGAACCCGACCCCTTGGCCCGCAGAACCAGCCGTACTTCATCAACGCCGTCGCATCCCTTGCGACAAGCTTGGATGCCGAGGCACTGCTGGATCAGCTCCAGGCCCTTGAACAGGCCCACCGGAGGGAGCGCACGAGCCTGCGCTGGGGGCCGCGCACCCTCGACCTCGACCTGCTGTTATATGGCGGGATGTCGATCGACACGCCGCGGCTCTCCGTACCACACCCCGAGATGACCAAGCGGGCATTTGTGTTGCTGCCCCTGAGCGAGATCGCCCCGCCCGATCTGGAGATCCCCGGCATGGGTAGGTTACGGGATCTGTTGCCGAATCTGTCGGGAGAGGGTATTGAGCGAGTCGACCGATAAGCCGAACTTCATCGTTGTGGAAGGGCCGATCGGGGTTGGAAAAACCAGCCTTGTGCATCGTCTGGCGAACCACTTCGGCAGTGAGGTGCTGCTGGAGGGGGCGGAAGAGAATCCCTTTCTGCAGCGTTTTTACGCCAACCCCCGGGAAGCCGCGTTGCCGGCGCAGCTGTTTTTCCTGTTTCAGCGCAGCCGTCAGTGGAACGACCTCTCCCAGGGCGATATGTTCAGACAGCACCTGATCGCCGATTTCATGCTGGAAAAGGATCGTCTCTTCGCCCAGATCAATCTCGACGCCGACGAGATGCGGCTCTACGAGCAGGTCTACGAGCACCTGACCCTGGAGGCGCCGCTGCCCGACCTGGTGGTCTACCTCCAGGCGCCGGTCGATGTCTTGATGAAACGCATCAAGCGGCGTTCGCGGCCGGTGGAACGCAAGATCGAACCCGGGTATCTGCAGCAACTTTGCGATGCCTACGCCGACTTCTTCCACTATTACGATCGCTCACCACTGTTGATCGTCAATGCGGCGGAGATCGATCCGCTTAAGCGGGAGGAGGATTTCCAACTGCTGCTTGCGCATATCTGTGATCGGAGTGTTCAGCGACGCCGCTATTTGAATCTCACAGGCTTTACCCTCTGAACTTATTACATGGCAACGAAATAGCAAATTCCGGTGCGGCAAGCCGCACCCTACGCCTTAATAAAATACAGGGTGCGGCTTGCCGCACCGTATCACTCAAACCCTTCGCGAATAGTATTAACAAGCCCTAACAGACTATATACTGTGCATGACTTTCCGGTTGACCACAGATGCAATACGTCGAGACACTATGAGTAAAAGAAATATTACCGTCAGAAGCTTGCTGGAGATGAAGTCCGCTGGTGAGAAGATCTGTGTCTTGACCAGCTACGATGCCAGCTTTACCCGCATGATCGAAGCGGCGGGAATCGAGGTGATTCTTGTCGGCGATTCGCTGGGGATGGTGATTCAGGGTCAGGAGAGCACCCTGCCGGTCACCCTGGAGGAGATGATCTACCATACCCGCAACGTGGCCAGAGGCAGGGAGAGTGCCCTGCTGGTGGCGGATATGCCGTTCATGAGCTACCGCTCACCGAGTCTGGCCATGGAGTCGGCAGGCAGGCTGATGAAGGAGGGCGGCGCCCACATGGTCAAGCTGGAGGGTGGGGCGGCCCAGCTCGAGGCGATACGCCAGCTGGCCTCCCAGGGGATACCTGTCTGCGGCCACCTGGGTCTGCTGCCGCAATCGGTCCACAAGCTTGGGGGCTACCGGGTCCAGGGACGGGAGCAGCGGGACGCCACCCTGATCCGCGAAGACGCCAGACTGCTGCAGGAAGCAGGGGTCGATATGCTGGTGCTGGAGTGCGTGCCGAATCAGCTGGCTGCCCAGATCACGGCCGAGTTGTCGATCCCCGTGATCGGTATAGGCGCGGGTCCCGATTGTGACGGCCAGGTGTTGGTGCTCTACGACATGATCGGACTCAACCCCAATCCGCCCCGTTTCGTGAAGAACTTTCTGCAATCGGGCAGAACCATCCAGGAGGCGCTGCAGGCCTACGCGGATGCGGTAAGATCGGGCGCATTCCCCACCGCCGAACACGGTTTTGAGTGAGACCGGGCATGGAGACGATTGCCGATGTTGCGTCTCTTCGCCAGCGCGTCAGCGGCTGGCACAGAGCGGGTGAGAGGATTGGACTGGTACCGACCATGGGTAATCTCCATGAGGGCCATCTGGCGCTTGTGGAGGCGGCCAGGAAACGCTGTGATCGCTGCGTGGTGAGTATCTTCGTCAATCCGATGCAGTTTGGAGCGGGTGAGGATTTTGCAAGCTATCCGCGTACCCTGGATGCGGATCAACGCAAGCTGGAGGCTGCCGCTACCGATCTCCTCTTCACGCCCACGGCGGCTACCGTCTACCCCCAGGGGGATCAGGCCCAGACCCGGGTCGAGGTACCCGGGATCTCCGATATTCTCTGCGGTGCCAGCCGACCTGGCCATTTTGCCGGCGTCGCCACAATTGTTTGCAAACTCTTCAACTATGTACAGCCCGATCTGGCGCTGTTCGGGGAGAAGGACTACCAGCAATTGATGGTGATCCGTCGCATGGTGGACGATTTGGCAATACCCATTGAAATCATAGGGTTACCCACCGTCAGGGAGGCGGACGGCCTGGCGAAAAGCTCCCGCAACGGCTACCTCAGCGCCGCGGAGAGGCGACAGGCGCCAAAACTCTATGAAACCCTCAGGGCCACAGCCAGGGCACTGAAGTCGGGTGAGCGCGACTATGCGCTGCTGGAGGCAAAGGGCCTGGAAATGCTTCGATCCGCCGGTTTCACACCGGACTATTACGCCATCCGTCGGGCAGAGGATCTGCAGCCACCGGACCCAGACGCGCGGGACCTGGTGATATTGGCGGCTGCCTTTATGGGAACTACGAGGCTGATAGATAATCTAAATGCTGCATAGCAACATTTTTTTGTTGCTAGACTGGCGAAGATCACGGATAATCGGCTGTTACATCGTCTGGCTGACCGATCACCGGTCAGTTTCATGACAAGGCTCAACCGCGTCATCCATCCAAGATAGGGCAAGATATCCATGCAGCTGACAGTACTCAAGTGCAAGCTACATCGAGCATGTGTGACTCACTCCGAGCTTGATTATGAAGGCTCCTGCGCCATTGATGCCGAGTTGATGCGTTTGGCTGGAATCCATGAGTACGAACAGATCCAGATCTATAACGTGACCAACGGGGAGCGTTTCACCACCTACGCCATATTGGCGGAGGCTGGATCCCGGGTGATTTCTATCAATGGTGCCGCGGCGCACAAGGCCGATCCCGGTGATCGGATCATCATCTGCGCCTATGCCGGCCTGGACAGCAGCGAGATGGAGAGCTTCAAGCCCTCCCTGGTCTATCTGGATGAAGAGAACAGGGTCATAGGGACCGGCGACGCCATCCCGATTCAGGCCGCTTGATTCCATCAACAGCCGATCTTGCCCGGGGGTTCCCCTCCACAGGCTGGCTACAATCCCGGTTCGTCGAGGGCCGTCTGGTAGAGTTCCAGGTAGTGCTGGGCGCTGGCCTCCCAGCTGAAATCCTGCTGCATCCCGGTACGCGCGAGGATCTCCCAGTCGGTCTGGGAGCGCCGATAGAAATTGATGGCATGCTCCACCGCTCCCCAGAGGCTTTCCCCATCCGCATTGTCGAAGACGAATCCCGTGGCGCTGCCCTGGGCGAGGGTTGATGGCGTTACGTCGACCACCGTGTCCGCCAGGCCGCCGGTTCGCCTGACGATGGGGATGGTGCCGTATCTCAGGCTGTACATCTGATTCAATCCGCAAGGTTCGAAACGGGATGGCATGATGAAGCAGTCGCACCCCGCTTCAATGCGGTGCGAGAGGCCTTCGTCGTAGCCGATGTAGACGCCGACGCGGCTGTGGTAACGGTTGCTTATCTTCTCCAGCGCATGTTCAAGGTCCTTGTTTCCCGATCCCAGCATCACCATCTGCGCCCCTGAATCCATGATCCCGGGAAGCACCTGCAGGATCAGGTCGACGCCCTTCTGATCGACCAGGCGCCCGATATAACCGAACAACTGGATGTGCTCATCCTCGGGGAGGCCGTATTCACGCTGCAGGGCCAGTTTGTTGTTGCGCTTTTCGGCGAAGCGTTCGCTTGAGTAGGGTGCGCTGATATGACGATCGGTGAGCGGGTCCCACTCGTGGTAGTCGATGCCGTTGAGAACACCGCTGAAGTGGTCTTTGCGATGGCTCAACAACCCCTCGAGGCCATACCCGAACTCCGCGGTCTTCACCTCGTTGGCGTAGCTCGGACTGACCGTATTCACCCGGTCCGAGAGCGCGATCCCACCCTTGATGAATGAGAGCTGGTCGTGAAACTCCAGGTGGTGGTAGGACCAGAGGTGATCGGGTAGGCCCAGGCGCAGGAATGTCGCATGGTCGAAGAGTCCCTGATAGGCCAGATTGTGGATCGTGAACAGGGTTGCGGGTCGATCGGTTTCATCGGAGAGCAGGGGGGCGATGAGGCCGGTCTGCCAGTCATTTGCGTGCACCACATCGGGCTGCCAGTCGATCCCGATGCGCTTCATGGCCAGTTCCGCCACCGCCCGGCAGAAGAGGCTGAAGCGTTCCGGGTTATCGGGCCAGTTGGTGCCTTCGGGTGAGAGATAGGGGTTCCCCGGGCGATTGAACCTGCGGGGCGCATCGACCACGTAGAGCGGTACCTTGTGCGGGCCGCAGCTACCCTGTAACAGATGGACCGCTGAAGTTTGACCCGGGATTTCCAGTTTTGCCAGGCGCTTCAGGTCGTCTGCTTTTTCCAGAACGTCTGGATAACCAGGCAGAATCAGGCGACAATCCTGGCCGATGTGATCGAGGGCGACAGGCAGGCTGCCTGCAACGTCGGCCAGGCCACCGGTTTTAATCAACGGTGTAGCTTCGCTGCTGGCAAAGAGGATTTTCATGGACGTTATTATCCTTATTTTTCGAGCATGAATGCGCAGAATCTGAATCTGCATTCGGGTACGCGGGCTATTTTATCATTTACTTACGCAGCTGTACGATAGGTTATGTGGTATCTTGCACCCGCTGCAGCCTATTTTTATAAGAACTGTAATCAATATTCAAACATACCTATTCGAGCCATGACCGAGATAGACCAGACAGAAGAATGGATGGCCCTTGCGAACCACTGGGCCGAGGTCGAACCCCTGCAGATGCGTGATCTGTTTCAGCAGAGTCCGGAGCGCGTCGAGCAGATGTCGATTCGCCAGTGCGGCATCATGCTCGACTATTCGAAGAACCGGATAACCGGGAGATCGATGAACCTGCTTCTGGAGTTGGCCCAGGCGGTGGATGTGGACGGCTGGCGCCGTCGCATGTTTTCCGGCGAACGCCTGAATATCACCGAGAACAGGGCCGTGCTCCATGTGGCTTTGAGAAACCGCTCCAACCATCCCATCTGGTACGACGGCGAGGACGTGATGCCGGGTATCAACGCGGTGCTGAAGAAAATGGAGGCGTTTTCCGGGTCGGTGCGGAGTGGCGATTGGAGAGGCTATACCGGAAAGCCGATCAGTGATGTGGTGAACATCGGAATCGGTGGCTCCAACCTGGGTCCGCTGATGGTCTGCGAAGCGCTCAAGCCATACCAGAAGGCCGATTTACGCATGCATTTCGTCTCCAACGTGGATGCCACGCATATCCTCGAGACGCTGCGGGAACTGGACCCTGAAACCACCCTCTTCATCGTCGCCTCCAAGACCTTCACCACCCAGGAGACCCTGACCAATGCGCACACCGCGCGCAACTGGCTGCTGGAGAAACTGGTGGATGAAAAGGCCGTGGCGCGCCACTTTGTCGCGGTTTCGACCAATGGGGAGCTGGTCTCCCAATTCGGTATAGATACGGAAAACATGTTCGAGTTCTGGGATTGGGTCGGCGGCCGTTACTCCCTCTGGTCCGCCATCGGTTTGCCAATCGCAATCGCCATCGGCATGGACAACTTCTCTCAGCTGCTGCAGGGCGCACATGAAATGGATCAACATTTCCTGCATGCCGATCTCTCGGAAAACATGCCGGTGATCATGGCGCTGCTGGGTATCTGGTATGTGGATTTCGCCAGGGCCGGCACCCACGCCATTCTCCCTTACGATCAGTACCTCCGCTTTCTGCCCGACTATCTGCAGCAGGCGGATATGGAGAGCAACGGCAAGCGCGTGACCCGCTTCGGCCGCCCCGTGGACTATCCCACCGGCCCTGTGATCTGGGGCACCGCGGGTACCGATGGGCAGCACGCCTACTACCAGCTCATCCACCAGGGCACACAGCTCATTCCCTGCGATTTCATCATCCCGGTCAACAGTCACAACGAGTCAGGGGATCACCACGAAAAGCTGTTCGCCAACTGTCTGGCGCAAAGCGAGGCATTGATGCGCGGCAAGACGCGGATCGAGGCGCGCGAGGAGATGGTGGCGTCGGGCATGGATCCCGATCATATCGTCGATCTGCTACACCATCGTATCTTTCCCGGCAACCGGCCCTCGAACACCCTGTTGGTGGATAAGATAACCCCGTCACGCCTGGGTTCTCTGATCGCCTTGTATGAGCATAAGATCTTCGTCCAGGGCGTCATTTGGCGGGTCAACTCCTTTGACCAGTGGGGTGTGGAGCTGGGTAAACAGCTGGCCAGTGTGATCCTCCCCGAGCTGAGGGAGGAGCAGCAGGCCACCAATCACGATAGTTCCACCAGCGGCCTGATCACCTACTTTCATCGCCACCGGAAGCGGTGACGCCTTTGCGCAATCCGGTAATCCGTCTCGCTCAACCATCGTATACGTGATTAGTTGATGTTTTTAATTCCTGTCAGGCGGTTTCGACTCAACCTTCTTCCCTGCGCAGCATGATCGCAGCCAGCGGCGGCAGGGTCAGGACGATGGATTGGTCACGTCCCATCCATGGCTTCTCTTCCGCGACCAGCCCATTGCCATTGCCCATGTTGCTGCCCCCGTAAAACTCCGAATCGGAGTTCAGGATCTCCCAATAGCTGCCGGGACGATTGACGCCGATGCGATAGTTGGCACGGGGTACCGGGGTGAAGTTGAGGATGATCAGCAGCTCATTGCCTTCCCGGTCCTTACGCAGATAGCTGAGAATCGACTGGGAGCTGTCATGACAGTCGATCCAGTCGAATCCCGGATATTCGAATTCGATCTGGTGCAGTGCCGGCAGCTCCTTGTAGAGGCGGTTCAGATCGGTCAACAGCGTGGTGACACCGAGGTGAAAGGGGTGATCCTCGAGGATCCAGTCGAGGGCCTCGCTGTCGTTCCACTCCCGGCCCTGGGCGAACTCGCCCCCCATGAAGAGCAGTTTTTTCCCGGGATAGGTGAACATATAGCTGTAGAGGAGGCGCAGATTGGCGAACTTCTGCCAATCGTCACCCGGCATCTTGTCGATCATCGAGCCTTTGCCATGGACAACCTCATCGTGAGAGAAGGGCAGGACGAAGTTCTCGGTAAAGGCATACAACAGGCCGAAGGTGAGCAGGTCGTGGTGATAGTGACGGTAGATCGGATCCTGGGAGGTGTAGGAGAGGGTATCGTGCATCCAGCCCATGTTCCATTTCATGCTGAAGCCGAGGCCGCCCAGCCAGGTCGGCCTTGACACCTGGGGCCAGGCGGTGGACTCCTCCGCGATCATCAGGGTCCCGGGATGGAAGTCGTGGGTGACGCTGTTGAGTTCGCGCAGGAAGTCGACCGCCTCCAGATTCTCCCTTCCACCGTATTGATTGGGGATCCAGTCCCCCGGATCACGGGAGTAGTCGAGGTAGAGCATGGATGCCACTGCATCGACCCGCAAACCGTCGATATGGAACTCTTCGAGCCAGTAGATAGCGCTTGAAATCAGGAAGTTGCGCACCTCGTTGCGGCCGAAGTTGAAAATCAGCGTACCCCAGTCACGATGCTCGCCCTTGCGCGGATCCTCATGCTCGTAGAGGGCGGAGCCGTCGAATCTGGCCAGGGCGTAGCGGTCCCGGGGGAAGTGGGCGGGTACCCAGTCGAGAAGGACACCTATGCCGTTTTGATGCAGATAGTCGACAAAATAGCGGAAGTCATCGGGGTTGCCGAAGCGGCTGGTGGGGGCGAAATAGCCGGTGGTCTGGTAGCCCCAGGAGCCGTCCAGGGGGTGCTCGGTGATGGGCAGCAGCTCGATGTGGGTGAATCCTATCCCCTTGACATGGTCGGCGAGCCGATGGGCGAGGTCCCGATAGTTGAGGAAGCCGCCATCTTCATCCCTGCGCCAGGAGCCGAGATGGACCTCGTAAATGGACATCGGCTCCTGTTGCCAATTCGCCGTGGAGCGGTGGCCGATCCACTCACCGTCGTCCCATTGATAGTCGCTGTCCGAGACCACGATCGCCGCGGTCTCGGGCCGGCATTGAAAATAGTTGCCGTAGGGATCGGTGCGCAGGGAGACCTCCCCCTCCTGGGTGCGGATCTCGAATTTGTACAGGCTGCCGTTATCCAGCTCGGGAATGAAGAGCTCCCAGACACCTGAACCGCCCCGGGAGCGCATGGGGTGAGTCCGTCCATCCCAGTTGTTGAAATTTCCGACCACGGACACCCGGGCGGCGTTCGGCGCCCAGACCGCGAACAGCACGCCTTTGATGGCAGCCGTTTCATGGAGATGAGCGCCAAAAAACCGGTAGGCGTGCCTATGCCTGCCTTCGCTGAAGAGGTGGATGTCAAATTCGGGCAGCTGCGGCGGAAAACAGTAGGGATCGTAGCTGTAGCGGGTATTTCCCGATTTATCCTTCCATTCGATCCGGTAGTGCTCGCTGACCTTGTCAGCGGCAACCTCCAGTTCAAAAAAGTCACTGCCCTCGATGCGCCTGAAGGGGAGCTGGCCCCTTTCCAGGGTCACGCTCTCTGCCATGGGCATGAACACTCTGATCCGGCAGTCATCCCCATGGAGGTGACGGCCCAGTACTTCGAACGGGTCGTGGTGGCGGGCATCGATGATCCGCTGCAACGCCTCTGGAATTTTACTTATCATAGGTTGGGGCCTGCTAAACACTAATCCAATTGGCTCTGCAGGGACTCTTATTTCGTTCAGCAATATTGCATCAACGAGCGAAAACGCCGCGCGGCGGAAAACGGGTGCGGTGTCCCCAAAGAAACCCTCTTAGAACGGTACGCCTTGAAGGGTACATGATGTTAACATACCAACACACCCGCCTCATGAACAGGCTCCGCCTCAAATGAGAAGGGACAACATAACTAATCTGTCTACTCCCAAGTAGAGTTTATTGTGGAATTTGGCCAGTTTTGGCCGTGGAGGTGTGTTCAATGACTGACCAGAGTCCGCGTTTCGTCAGCCGGCTGACACGCAATACCCTTGCCCTGATATTGGCAGGTGGGCGCGGTTCCCGACTCAAACACCTGACAAAATGGCGTTCAAAGCCCGCCGTCCCCTTCGGCGGCAAATTCAGAATCGTCGATTTTCCACTCTCCAACTGCATCAATTCCGGCATCCGCCAGGTTGGCGTACTGACCCAGTACAAGGCCCACTCCCTGTTGTTGCACATTCAGCGCGGATGGGGCTTTCTGCGGGGGGAATTCGGTGAGTTTGTGGAGTTGCTGCCGGCACAACAGCGCATCGAGAGCAGCTGGTACGAGGGGACCGCGGATGCGGTCTACCAAAACCTGGATATCCTGCGCAGCCACAATCCGGACTATGTCTTGGTCCTCGCGGGAGACCATATCTACAAGATGGATTACGGCACCATGATCGCCGAACATGTCGAATCCGGCGCCGACATGACGGTCGGCTGCCTGACGGTCGACCTGGAGAGCGCCAAGGAGTTTGGCGTCATGACCATGGACAGTGATGGCTGGGTGGTCGATTTTCATGAAAAGCCCGCCAATCCAAAGCCGATCCCCGGCAAGGAGAATGAGGCCCTGGCCTCGATGGGCATCTATGTCTTCAATCGCAAGTTTCTGTTTGAACAGCTGATCAAGGACGCGGACACGCCCAACTCATCCCACGATTTCGGCAAGGACATCATCCCCAAGGTGATCGAGCGCTACCGGGTGCTCGCCTACCGCTTCAGGGATGCCACCAGCGGCAAGCAGGCCTATTGGCGGGATGTGGGCACCATCGACGCCTTTTGGACGGCGAACCTGGAGCTGATCGGTGTCACCCCACCACTCAACCTCTATGACCGGAGCTGGCCGATCTGGACCTATCAGGAGCAGTTGCCGCCCGCCAAGTTCGTCTTCGATGACGATGAGCGCCGGGGGATGGCGGTCGACTCCATGGTCTCGGGGGGCTGCGTCATATCCGGCGCCAAGGTGACCAACTCCCTGCTGTTCTCCAATGTGCGAGTCAACTCCTACAGCGAGGTGATCGAAACCGTGGTCTTGCCGGATGTGAACATCGGACGCAACTGCAAGATCAGCAAGGCGGTGATCGACCGCGGTTGCGATATCCCGGAGGGTACCATCATCGGCGAAGATCCCGCCCTCGATGCGGAGCGCTTTTATGTCAGTGAGAAGGGTGTGGTTCTGGTGACACCGGAAATGCTGGGTCAGGTTATCCACCATGTCCGCTAGGTCCGACAGGGACAGCCGTCTGCAGGTTGTCCTCTGCTGGCATATGCACCAGCCCTACTATAAGGGGCCGGAGGAGAGCGAGTATCTGCTGCCCTGGGTCTATCTGCACGGGATCAAGGACTATGCCGACATGGCGGCGCACCTGGAACACACCCCGGCCGCCAAGGCGGTGGTGAATTTCGCCCCGGTCTTGCTGGAGCAGATCGACGACTATGCCAAACAGATCGAGGCCTGGCTGAAGCGGGGCGCGCTGATTCGGGATCCGCTGCTGGCGGCCCTCGCGGGCCCCGGGCTTCCCGTGGACATCGAGTCTCGCAGTGCGATCATTTCGGCCTGTCTGAAGGCCAATGAAAACCGCCTGATCAGCCGCTTCAAACACTTCAAGGAGTTGGCGGTGCTGGCCAAGCATGCCTTGGAAAACGAGGCCATGCTCCCCTATTTCAATGATCAGTATCTGATCGACCTGTTGATCTGGTACCACCTGGCCTGGGTCGGCGAATGCCAGCGCCTGAACGACATCCGGATAAGATCCCTGCAGGCCAAGGGACACGCATTCGATCAGGATGACCGTCGCCGCATGATGGAGATGATCTGGGAGACTTTGAGCGGCCTTACGCAACGCTACGCCAAGCTGGCAAAGAGCGGGCAGGTGGAGCTCTCGGTGACACCCTACGCCCATCCGATCATTCCCCTGTTGGCCGACATGAATGCCGCCAGGGAGGCCTTGCCCACGATCAGCATGCCCGACCTTGAGGAGTATCCGGGGGGCGAATCCCGCGCCCGCTGGCATATGCGCAAAGGCATCGAGGTGTTCAAGAAATATTTCGGTTTTACCCCCAAGGGGTGCTGGCCCTCCGAGGGCGGGGTCAGTGAAGCGACGCTGAAGATGATGGAGGAGGAGGGGTTCGAATGGGCCGCCACCGGCCAGCAGGTCTTGAACAACAGCCTGATGGCGGGCGGCGGCGACTCACCGCTTCCCGACAATTGGGTGCATACGCCCTACTGCGTGCAGGAGGGCCATCTCAACATGTTTTATCGCGACGATGGACTCTCCGATCTGATCGGTTTCACCTACGGCGAGTGGCACTCCGACGATGCGGTGGGCGACTTGATCAATCATCTGGTGAATATCGCCGATGCCTGCGTGGAAAACCCCGACGCCGTGGTCTCGATCATCATGGATGGCGAGAATGCCTGGGAGTACTACCCTTACAACGGCAGCTATTTTCTCCACGCCATGTATCAGCGGCTCAGCGACCATCCCCGGCTGAACCTCACCACCTTTTCCGAGGTGTTGGGCCGCCAGCAGCAGCCGCCGCCCAGGCTCTCGAAACTGGTGGCCGGCAGCTGGGTTTACGGTACCTTCACCACCTGGGTGGGCGACAAGGACAAGAACCGCGCCTGGGAGCTTTTGAGTGAGGCCAAAAAGGTCTACGACGAGGTGGTGGCCAATAAAAAGTTCAGCAAAAGGAAGCTCATGGAGTTGGAGAAGCAGTTGGCAATCTGTGAAGGATCGGATTGGTTCTGGTGGTTTGGGGATTATAATCCGGGTGATACGGTGAGTGATTTCGAACAGCTGTTTCGCAGCCAGCTCTCCCACCTGTTCGATCTGCTGGGTGAAACCAAACCCGACTATCTTTCAGAAGTCTTTGCCGTGGGCAGTGGAAATCCATCCCTGGGCGGAGTGATGAAGAAAAATGAGTAATGCGGTGAGATACGCGGATGAATGAAGCCACAGGCAGAGACTTTCGTTCGATCCATCAGCTCTTGACCCGTCGCCGTGCAGGTATTCTGCTCCATATCACATCGCTTCCCGGACCGGGTGAAGCCGGAGAGCTGGGGAGTGACGCCTATCGCTTCGTCGACTTTCTGGTCTCCACGGGGATGAGTGTATGGCAGATTCTTCCGATCGGTCCGACCATGCACGACAATTCCCCCTATCAGAGCAGTTCCGTCTATGCCGGCAATCCCCGTCTGATCAGTCTTGAATTGCCCCTGCAAAAGGGTTGGCTGGAGGCCATGCCCGAGTATAAGGGCAGCATGAGCGACCCCATCAAGCGCTACGCCATCAAGCTTGCCTGGGAAGGATTCAAGGATCGGGCCGATGAGGCGGACAGGGACGCCTATCAGCGCTTCGTGGCGGAGCAGAAGCACTGGCTGGAGGATTACGCCCTGTTCCAGGCACTGCGCAATCGCGATGGCGGCTGCTGGTGGGAGTGGCACCCCACCCTGCGGGACAGGGAGCCACAGGCAGTAGCGGAGACGCGGGCCCGCTTCACCGAGGCGATCGAAGAGATCCGCTTCGAACAGTTTCTCTTTTTCACCGAGTGGATGAATCTCAAGCACTATGCCAATGAGCGCGGCGTGCTGCTGTTTGGCGATCTTCCCATCTTTGTCGCCCATGACAGCGCTGAAGTCTGGGCCCACCGGGAGTTCTTCGATCTCCATGCGGATGGCCATCCCAGGGTGGTGGCCGGTGTGCCGCCCGACTATTTTTCCGCAACCGGTCAGCGCTGGGGGAATCCGCTCTATTGCTGGGACAGGCTGGAGGCGGATGATTTTTCCTTCTGGGTCGAGCGCCTCCGGGCCCAGTCAACCCTCTTCGATTTTCTGCGCATCGACCACTTCCGGGGTTTCGAGGCCTACTGGGAGATTCCGGCTGAAGAGCAGACGGCGGAGAACGGTCAATGGGTGGAGGCGCCGGGTGAAAAGCTGTTTCAACGGCTCTACCGGGCGCTCCCCGAGCTGGAACTGGTGGCGGAGGATCTAGGTGTGATCACGCCGGAAGTGGAGGCGCTGCGCAAGGCCTATCACCTGCCCGGCATGAAGATCCTGCAGTTCGCTTTTTCCGGGGGCGCCGACAATCCCTATCTCCCGTTTCATCATAGCCGTGACTCCGTGGTCTACACCGGCACCCACGACAACGACACCACCCTCGGCTGGTACAAGGGGCTTGACGATACGACCCGTGAATTTGTCGATGACTACCTGGGCAAGCCGCGCGAGGTGATGCCATGGCCGCTGATCCGTACCGCCCTCGCGTCGAGGGCAAATCTGGCGATTCTCCCATTTCAGGATGTACTGGGACTGGACAGTACGCACCGAATGAACACCCCCGGCACAACCGAAGGCAATTGGGGCTGGCGCTTCGAGTGGAATCGGATAAAACATGGAACCACGGAGCGCCTGCTACGGTATGTCAAAATGTATGGCCGCTAGCTGACACAACCCGTTAATTGTTTGCAGCCTTTCTCCCGAGCGGACAAAAAAAAGACCACTTCGACACCCGGTCGAAGTGGCTATACCAAAGGAGGATGGAGGAGATAAGCCGCCGTCACAATTAAGTTTCGGCTGACTTGTGATTATTCCATCATTCCCAGGTACAGGTTTCATTGAGAAATATCAATCTAATTGAAAAAGTCAAAAGTCGTCATCTACGAATTACTGCTCATCATCTGTGGGGTCGTCCGCGGAAGCGGATTTGTGGCTGCTGCCAGCCAGCAGGAGGGCAGCCACGCCAAGGGCAAGAAGTAGGATCAGCGAGATGGCTATCAGGAGGCTACTCATGGTTTTCAGCTCTCTATATTGGCTTTTTTCGCGTATCATTGTGCTTTTTCCGACCTGCAGGATAAAGGGCCAATGTTGATTCTCCGTGGCGCGCCAGCTCTCTCCGACTTCCGTCTCAAGAAACTCGCGAGGCGTCTCTCCGATCGCCTCGACGGAAGCGTTACGGTCACGTCGGAGTATCTCCACTTTGCCGATATCGACCAATCCCTCGACGAGGCTGAGCGTGGTGTGCTTGATGATCTGCTGCGCTATGGTCCCGCGATGCCCGACAGCAGGCACGAGGGTACACTGCTGCTGGTGGTCCCGCGGCCGGGCACGCTCTCGCCCTGGTCGACCAAGGCCACCGATATCGCCCACCACTGCGGATTGGGCAAAGTAGAGCGCCTGGAGCGCGGCCTCGCCTACTATTTGACCCGGGATGGAGCGGAGCTCGATAGCGAACAATATCGGGCGGCGGCCGGGCTGCTGCACGACCGGATGACCGAAACCGTGCTCGCGGACGCGGAGGATGCCGCCTGTCTCTTCAGCAGGGCTGAGCCCACCCCCTATATCCAGGTGGACATCCTGGGTGGCGGGATTGAGGCATTGCGAAACGCCAATTCGGAGTTGGGCCTTGCCCTCTCCGATGACGAGATCGAATACCTGGTGGAGAGCTTTCGATCCCTGCAGCGCAATCCCACCGATGTGGAATTGATGATGTTTGCCCAGGCCAACTCGGAGCACTGCAGACACAAGATTTTCAACGCCGACTGGATCATCGACGGTGAACATCAGGCGCTCTCCCTGTTCGCGATGATCCGCAACACCACCACCAGCTCCCCGGACGACGTCCTCTCCGCCTACAAGGACAATGCCGCGGTGATTCGCGGTCCCAGCGCGGAGCGCTTCGTGCTCGATCCGCAGACCAATGTCTACAGTTTCGGGCAGGAGGATATCCATATCCTGATGAAGGTGGAGACCCATAACCATCCGACCGCGATCTCTCCGGATCCCGGTGCGGCGACGGGCTCGGGGGGGGAGATACGCGATGAAGGGGCGACCGGAAAGGGTGCCAAACCGAAGGCGGGGTTGTGCGGTTTCTCGGTCTCCAATCTGCGCATCCCCGGATGGGAGATGCCCTGGGAGGTCGATTACGGCAAGCCCGGACGCATCGTCTCCGCCCTGGATATCATGCTGGAGGGCCCGATCGGCGCCGCCGCATTCAACAACGAGTTCGGGCGCCCCAATCTGTGCGGCTATTTCCGCACCTATGAGGCCGAGGTGCCCGGTCCGGATGGCTTGGAACTGCGCGGCTATCACAAACCGATCATGCTGGCCGGCGGTGTGGGCAACATCCGCGCCGAACATATCGAGAAAAACGGCTTCCCCAGCGGCTCGCCGTTGATCGTGCTGGGCGGGCCGGCGATGTTGATCGGTCTCGGCGGCGGCGCGGCGTCGAGCATGGCAAGCGGCACCTCTGCGGAGGATCTCGACTTCGCCTCCGTGCAGCGCTCCAATCCCGAGATGCAGCGCCGCTGCCAAGAGGTGATCGACGCCTGTTGGGCGCGGGGCGACGCCAATCCGATCCTTTTTATCCACGACGTGGGGGCGGGCGGGCTCTCCAATGCCTTGCCGGAGCTGGTTCATGACGCCGCCCTCGGCGGGCGCTTCGAACTGCGCACGGTGCCGAACGACGATCCCGGGATGTCGCCGATGGAGATCTGGAGCAACGAGTCCCAGGAACGCTATGTGATGGCCGTCGACATCGACCGGCTGGATGAGTTCAAGGCGATCTGTGAACGGGAGCGCTGTCCCTACGCCATTGTCGGCGAGGCCACCGACGACGAGCAGCTGGTCCTGGGGGATGCCCATTTCGACAACAATCCCATCGATATCCCGATGAACCTGCTGTTCGGCAAACCCCCCCGCATGCTGCGCGATGTCAGGCGCAAGACCTTCAAGAAGCAGGCGCTCGATTTCGCTGCGGTGAGCATCAAACAGGCGGCGCTGCGGGTATTGCGGCTGCCGACCGTCGCCAACAAGACCTTTCTGATCACCATCGGGGATCGCTCGGTCACCGGGATGGTGACCCGGGATCAGATGGTGGGGCCCTGGCAGGTCCCGGTTGCCGATCTCGCGGTGACCGCTTCCGGCCTCATGGGATATACCGGCGAGGCGATGGCGGTGGGGGAGAGGACACCGCTGGCACTGCTCGATGCACCCGCCTCGGGGCGGATGGCGATCGGCGAGGCGATAACCAACCTCGCGGCGGCAAGCATCGACCGATTGTCCGACATCAAGCTCTCCGCCAACTGGATGGCGCCGGCTGGACACCCGGGGGAGGATGTCAAACTCTACGAGACGGTCAAGGCAGTGGGCATGGAGTTGTGCCCCGCATTGGGTATCGCCATCCCGGTGGGCAAGGACTCGATGTCGATGAAGACGGTGTGGCAGGAGGACGAACAGCCGCGCGCCGTGACCGCCCCCCTATCACTGATCGTCTCCGCGTTCGCCCCGGTGAAGGATGTCAGATCGACCCTGACGCCGATGCTGCGCGACGACGCCGGGGATTCCGATCTGATTCTGATCGATCTGGGTAAGGGTAAGAACCGCCTGGGTGCCAGTGCGCTGGCCCAGGTCTATCGACAGATCGGTCACCATGGCGCCGACCTGGACGATCCGGATGCCCTGCGGCGCTTTTTTGCCCTGATCCAGGAGCTCAACCGGAGTGAGCTGCTGCTGGCCTATCACGACCGATCGGACGGCGGCCTCTTCACCACCCTCTGTGAGATGGCCTTCGCCGGCCGTCGCGGTGTGAGCGTGGAGATCGATGATCTCGGGGAAGACGATCTCTCCGTACTCTTCAACGAAGAGCTGGGCGCTGTGATTCAGGTGCGCCATAACGACACCGATGATGTCTTGAAGATGTTGAACGACGAGGGTCTCGGGCGCTGCAGTCACGTCATCGGAACCCTCAACAGCGACGATCGCATCGAGATCATACGCGCGGGGAAGGAGGTATTGAGCGGCAGTCGTGTCGAATTTCAGCAGGCCTGGTCGGAGACGACCCGGCAGATGCAGGCAATGCGCGACAATCCAGGCTGTGCCCAGGAGGAGTTCGATCGCATTGCCGAGGATGATCCGGGAATCCAGGTTGCGCTCAGCTTCGATGCCGATGAAGACATCACCTCGCCGATGGTCGCCAGTGGGATAAGGCCCGCGATGGCGATCCTCCGCGAGCAGGGTGTCAATGGCCAGCTCGAGATGGCGGCGGCATTCCACCGCGCCGGTTTCGAATGCGTGGATGTCCATATGTCGGACATCATCGAGGGACGGATCAGCCTGAGCCGCTTCAAAGGCCTGGTTGCCTGCGGCGGATTCTCCTATGGGGACGTACTGGGTGCGGGGGAGGGCTGGGCAAAGTCCGCCCTCTTCAACAGCCGGGCAAGGGACGAGTTCGAGGCCTTCTTCAACCGCCAGGAGAGCTTTGCCCTGGGGGTATGCAATGGCTGCCAAATGCTCTCCAATCTGCATCAGTTGATTCCCGGCGCCGAACATTGGCCGCACTTCGTGCGCAACCGCTCGGAACAGTTCGAAGCGAGGCTGGTCACGGTGGAGGTCTGTGAGTCGCCGTCGATACTGATGAGCGGCATGGAGGGATCGCGACTGCCCATCGTGGTGGCCCATGCAGAAGGACGCGCGGAGTTCAGCGAGCAGGCCCAGCAGCAAAGCGTCGACGAATTGACCCTGTTGCGCTATCTGGAAAACAGCGGCGAGGTGGCGACACGCTATCCGGCAAACCCGAACGGATCTCCGCTAGGTATTGCGGGGCTCTGTAACAGCGATGGCCGGGTGACCATCATGATGCCGCACCCGGAGCGTGTGACCCGGACGGTGCAGCACTCCTGGCACCCCGAGGGGTGGGATGAGGACGCCCCCTGGCTGCGCCTGTTCCGCAATGCGCGTGTCTGGGTGGATTGACGCCCCTGCCGTAACCTGCCGATGCAGAGCCGTTGGATTGTATGGGTTTGTTTATTGATTCAACGTGAATCCTTATCGCCAAGCTCACGTGCTGTTTTATGCGTCAATCCCGGGTGATTCTTCAACGCATACCCGGCGGAGTGAAGATTCAATATCGCATCCTGGAGGCTGTTGCGCAGTGAGGGATTGGGTGAGTCCAGGTGTTGCGCCAGCGCCTTCAAGGGAACCTCCAGGTGATGGGTATGTACCGCCACCGGCAGGTTGAGACGGCTGGCGAGATTGAGGAAGGGATCGAGCGGTGCGACATCGGGTTGGTGATGATGATGCGTTCGGTCGGAGTAGACGAGTTCGACATCATCCGGTATGACCTTCAGATGCTCGCGATAGTTTTCGGCAAGGGTCTCACTGATCTTCGATTCGCCGTTTATCACCGCACGTACAATCTGGGTGATAGCGCGGGCTGACTGGATATTCGGTTCGCAGGCGAGAATCGCGGCCATCAGGTGGCGCTGCTCTTTGCTCAGCCTGTTGGCCTGATAGCCTGACATGTTGAATTGGCGTTGGTCCGCCAGGTTCCTCAGAAACGCCTCGGTACAGGTGAAATACCTCGATGTATAGTGGAACAACTCTTCGGCACAACCACCCCAGCCGGCATGGAATTCCGGATAGTAGAGTCCATCAACACATTTCAAGCTACCATTCATTTTCTATCAATCCTGCACAGCTCGGGATCAATCGATGGGCATGTAATGCCAGATTCTTCTCCACAAAATGGGGGTTTGCAAGCCGCCCCGGCCTTTCAAAATCAGCGAAATGCCTTGTGGGAATAAAAAAATAGTCCTTTAAAAACAATAATATATCTATTGATCGGTGAGTTGGATTCACTTCCACCAATACTATAGCTCAAACCGCGGCCTTGACTTGGTGGACAAAACTTGACATCACCGGGTAAATTCTCCCAACTAATTGATTATTAAATAATTCGTGCGGTTGACAGTCAGGTCTGCCAGGGTCTGGTCGGTGGTGCTGAAGGCTGACCGCATGGACTCGATTTCATGCCGATTGGCCGATCTGTGGGAAGGCCCGGTAAGCGAAAGCTGGATTAGCTGTGGTGGAGTATATAGACTGAATACATGCAGTGGATCTAAGCCCTCTAGGAACGGTAGCTCGGAAGGGAACCATATATACTATAACCATTCTCCTGTGGTCGATTCTCATCACCATCAGTGACAGCCAATTCCAGTCAAATAAATGAACGATATTATTTTACAGATCAAGAACTACATCCGCTCGGCATGGCGCTTTAGATGGGCGGCGGTTGCACTTTCATGGGCCATAGCATTAGCGGGTTGGGCGGTGGTCTTCGTCATGCCCGACAAATATGAATCCGAGGCCAAGGTCTATGTCGACACCGAGAGCGTGCTCAGACCGCTCCTCGAAGGATTGGCGGTGCAGAACGACATGAACCAGCGCCTGCATCTGATGACCAGGACCCTGCTCAGTCATGAGAATCTGCAGAATCTGATCCTGCAGACAGACCTGGACCACCTCGCCACAACCCGTCTGGAACGGGAGCAGCTCATCGATTGGCTGAGGGAGACCATCATCATCGATGTGGACCGGCGAAGTATTCCAGGCACCCAGGAGACGGAGAACTTCTACACCATCCGATACGCCTATCACGACCGTTTTCTGGCGCAAAAGGTGGTGAAGGTGCTGCTCGATATCTTTGTCGAGAGCGCCCTGGGTGACACCCGCATCGAGTCGGATGCGGCACAGAAGTTCCTGCAACAGCAGATTCGCGAGTATGAGGCAAGGCTCGTCGAGGCTGAAAACCGACTCACCGAATTCAAGCGCAAGAATGTCGATACCCTGCCCCGGGATGGCGTGGGGGTATTCCAGCGCCTCGAAGAGGCGAGATCGGGACTCGAAGAGATTCAACTCCAGCTGAAAGAGGCGCGGATCCGTCGCGATGAGCTGAAACGGCAATATACGACGACCCTGGCGGAAGAGGAGAGGAGAATCGCCAGTCTTGGTATCACCGCCAATGCGGATACCCCGACTGGACAGCGCATCCTTGCGATGCAGACCCGGCTGGATGACCTGCTGCTGCGCTATACCGATGAACATCCCGATGTTCGGGAGTTGAGGGAGACCATCGAGGATTTGAAAAGGCAGGCCGCCGCCGCACCCCCCACGGTGACAGCCTCGCTACCTTCAACCAGCACCGGCACATCGGCCCTGGAGCAGTTGAAGCTCTCCTATCGCCAATCCGAGGTCGAACTGAGAACGATCCGGCTGCGCCACGATGAATACAAGTCCCGGATCGACCAGCTGAAAAAGAAACTGGATACATTGCCCCAGGTCGAGGCGGAGCTGACCCGTCTCAACCGTGACTACAACATCAACAAGGAGAACTACCAGGAACTGGTTCAGCGGCTGGAGTCGGCAAGGATGTCCGAACAGGCCGACGAGGCCGGCGACAACCTGAAATTCAGAATCGTCGAGCCTCCCAAGGTACCGATACTGCCGATCGGCCCAAGACGCCTCTTATTGAGTGGATTGGTGCTTATCGTCGCATTGGGAATAGGCGGCGGGCTGGCGTTTATGCTGTCGAACATCAAACCGGTCTATTTCGACATGCGAACGCTCAGATCAGAGCTGGAGTTTCCGGTTCTGGGACAGGTGACACGTCTGATGACGGATGATGTAAAGGTCAAGCGACGTCTTGAAATCGGCGGCTTCGTCTCTGTCGTTCTGCTCCTGTTTCTGCTGTTCGTCGGCTTTATCCTCATCCATGTCATGGGAATGAGGGAAGACATCATTCTGATGTTCAAACAGTCGGGTATTCTCTCTCTATTCAGCGAATGACCCTGGAATCGCTGACAGGCGCGATCCGCTCTGATTGAGATCCGTACAGCACAGGACTCGGCTCCGATATTTTGATATATTTCCGCCCTTCCACTATGGCCGGAGAGAGCGAGATGTTCAATAAAAGCATGCGGATTAAGGGTTACGACGACGAACTTTGGGCAGCCATAGAGGCGGAGGAGCGGCGTCAGGAAGAGCATATCGAACTGATTGCATCGGAAAACTACACCAGCCCCAGGGTGATGCAGGCCCAGGGCGGCGTGATGACCAATAAATACGCGGAGGGCTATCCGCAGAAGCGCTACTACGGCGGCTGTGAAAATGTCGATGTCGCCGAGCAACTCGCCATCGACCGTGCCAGGGCGCTGTTCAGCGCGGACTACGCCAACGTCCAACCCCACTCCGGCTCCCAGGCCAATGCGGCGGTCTATATGGCGTTATGCGAGCCGGGGGATACCATCCTCGGCATGAGTCTGGCCCACGGCGGTCATCTCACCCACGGCGCCAAACCCAACTTCTCCGGAAAGATCTACAACGCGATCCAATACGGCCTGAATCCCGATACCGGGGAGATCGACTACGACGAAGTCGAGCGCCTGGCCAGGGAGCATAGACCGAAGATGATCGTCGCCGGCTTCTCCGCCTATTCACGGGTTGTGGATTGGCAGCGCTTTCGCGATATCGCCGATGAGGTGGGGGCCTATCTGTTTGTCGACATGGCCCACGTGGCCGGCCTGATCGCAGCAGGACACTATCCCAGTCCGGTGGGGATTGCCGATGTCACCACCACCACCACCCACAAGACCCTGCGTGGGCCACGGGGCGGACTGATCCTCGCCAAGGCCAACCCGGAGATCGAGAAGAAACTCAATTCACTGGTCTTTCCGGGTACCCAGGGCGGTCCGCTGATGCATGTCATCGCCGCCAAGGCGGTCGCCTTCAAGGAGGCGATGGAACCGGCGTTCAAGGCCTATCAATTGCAGGTCATCGAGAATGCCCGCGCCATGGCAAAGGTCTTCATGGAACGGGGTTACGATGTGGTCTCCAAGGGTACGGATGATCACCTCTTCCTGGTCAGTTTCATCGAGGCGGGCCTCACCGGCAAGGAGGTGGACGCCTGGCTTGGCGCGGCGAATATCACCGTGAACAAGAATGCGGTGCCAAACGATCCCCAATCGCCATTCGTCACCTCCGGGATCAGGGTGGGCACCCCCGCGGTCACAACCCGCGGCTTCGGCGTAGCGGAGTGCGTGGAGCTGGCGGGCTGGATGTGCGACGTGATCGACAGCCGCGGCGACCAGGCAGTGATCGACGCGGTGAAGACAAAGGTATTGGCGATCTGCGCCAAATACCCCGTCTATGAAGATTAATCGTGAACTATGAATTTTGAATTATCAATTAAATCCGTCCGTTTCAGTTGAATATCTACGGTTTGAGGGTGTGTAAAAAGTGAGCATTCAAATTCAAAATTCAAAATTCAAAATTCAAAATTCTTAAAAGATGCGCTGTCCATTCTGCGGAGCTCAGGATACCAAGGTAATCGACTCCCGCCTTGCAGGCGAGGGTGACCAGATTCGCCGGCGACGCGAATGCACGGTCTGCAAGGAGCGTTTCACCACCTACGAGACGGCGGAGCTCAATCTTCCCTGGGTGGTGAAGCAGGATGGCAGCCGGGTCCATTTCGATGGCCGTAAACTGCGGGCGGGGATGACCCGTGCCCTGGAGAAGCGCCCGGTGAGTGCCGATCAGGTGGACAGCGCCATCAATCACATAACCCGCAAACTGATGGCGGGGGGTGAGCGAGAGGTGGCGTCGCTGGCGATCGGCGAACTGGTAATGGAGGAGTTGAAACGCCTGGACCAGGTCGCCTATGTCCGCTTCGCATCCGTCTACCGCAAGTTCGAGGATGTCAACGCCTTTCGCGAAGAGATCGAAAGACTCGAACAGCAGCCCAGCCCGGAACAGCATCGACGTCAACTTGACCTGTTGAACGATAAGGAAAAGAAGCGTTGAATCCTGTCGTACCCGATCGGCGCTTCATGGCGCGGGCGATTCAGCTCGCGCGGCGAGGCTGGTACACGACTCACCCGAATCCCCGGGTCGGTTGCCTGCTTGTCAAGGATGGCGAGATCGTCGCGGAGGGATTTCATCGCCGGGCTGGAGAGCCCCATGCGGAGCGCAACGCCCTGGCCATCGCCGGCGCCTCGGCCAGGGGGGCGACGGCCTATGTGACCCTCGAGCCCTGCTGCCATCACGGCAGAACGCCGCCCTGCACCGACGCCCTTATCGAGTCCGGCGTGGTACGCGTCGTGGCGGCGATGACCGATCCGAATCCAAGGGTGGCGGGGCAGGGTTTGGCACGGTTGCGCGAGGCCGGCATCGAGGTCGCTGAAGGGGTGATGCATTCCCAGGCGGAGGCACTCAATCCCGGTTTCATCAAGCGTATGACCCGGGGGTTACCCTACGTACGGTGCAAAATGGCCATGAGTCTGGATGGACGGACGGCGATGGCCGATGGAGAGAGTCAATGGATCACATCCCCCGCCGCGCGCGCCGATGTTCAAAGACTGCGTGCCCAGAGCGCGGCCATACTCACCGGCATCGGTACCCTGCTCGCCGATGATCCGTCCCTCAATGTTCGCTTGTCCGCCGCAGCGTTGGGGCTCGAGGAGGGTGTGCCCGTACCCCATCCGGTGCGGGTGGTGCTGGATCCTGAACTGGCAACCCCTGTGGATGCCAAGATGCTGGGACTGCAGGGACCGACGCTGATCGTATGCAGTGACGAGCAGCCGGTCCACGGTGCTGCGCTGGAGGCCGCGGGGGCGCAAATTGCCATCCTTCCGGGGGACAGTCAACGACTCGATCTGCATCAGGTGCTGCAGTATCTGGGGGAGCAGGAGATCAACGAGGTCCTGTTGGAGTCGGGGGCGACACTGGCGGGTGCGATGATGGAGCAGGGACTGGTGGACGAGTTGATCATCTATCAGGCGCCCCACTTGATGGGCAGCGAAGGCCGGGGCCTTCTGCTGCTTCCCGGCATATCGCAGATGTCAGATCGGATCGACCTCCAGGTCACCGACCTGCGCCAGGTGGGTCAGGACATCCGCATCACTGCGAAACTTAGATAGCCTCGATAGCGAGATCACGAATTACCGGGTTTGATCGGTTTGAAATGAGAAAAACAGGGCGCGAATGAACACAAATCACCGCAAATGGCTGATGGTAATTACTCTTTTTTCGAAGTTAATTCGACGCCTGTAATTGAACCGGTTTGTTCTATGCAAAATGGTTGAGATTGTCTAAGGAAACCCTGATCAGCTCGACATTCCGGCGAAAGCCGGAATCTGTCTGTTTGATATTTCTGGATCCCGGCATACGCCGGAACGACGATGAACAGATTTATCAGACCTTCCCCAATAGATTCGTGGTATCGATCTGGTCAGGAGTGGTTGCCGAGTGGAATAACAATGATATTAGCGTATATTTCGCGGTGATTTGCGTTCATTCGCGGCTTCTCTTATTAATACCCACATATCTTTGAGTGGCAGGTCATGAAACGTGTAGATGGGAGCTGATTATGTTTACCGGAATCATCCAGGCTGTAGGGACTGTCGCCGGTATGGAGTCCAGGCAGGGCGATCTGCGTCTGACGATAAAGGGCGGTCGGCTCGGGATGGGCGGCGTGTCATTGGGTGACAGTATTGCCACCAACGGCGTCTGCCTGACGGTGATCGATCTGTCGGCGGATGGCTTCAGTGCCGACGTTTCCCGGGAAACCCTCTCGCTGACGACAATGCAAAAGCTCAAGCCGGGGAGTCGGGTGAACCTGGAAAAGGCGTTGACACTGAACACGCCTTTGGGCGGGCATCTGGTAAGCGGACATGTGGATGGCGTGGGTCGTGTCGTCGATCGGCGTGACGATGCCCGGTCGATCCGTTTCAGCATCGAGGCGCCGGCGGCCCTGGGGAGATATATCGCCCACAAGGGTTCGATCTGCGTCGATGGCGTGAGCCTGACGGTCAACGGGGTGGAGGGCGCCGGATTCGAGTTGAATATCGTGCCCCATACGCTGCGGCAGACGATTATGGACGACTACCGGGCAGGCAGCGAAGTAAACCTGGAGGTCGATTTGATCGCCCGCTACCTCGAGCGGCTGGTGTTGGCCGACGAGGAAACAGGCAACAGTGCCTCGGCGGTCACCGAGGCACTGTTGCGGGCGCGCGGTTTTATAAAGGATTAGTCGTCATTCACCCGAATCACCAGACGGGCGACCGGTCCCTGCCAGGTATGTACCCTGGCATCGAGGTCGCTCTCTCCCCCGTTAGGATCGTTATCTCCTGAATTTCCCCGATGGATATGGACGGTCTGGTTGTGATCGGCACCCACGGTGGCAGTTCCGCCACTGCCGGCGTTACCACCGGGATCTGCCGGTATTCCAGGGGCGCCGGGAGCACCGCCGCCGGTTATGATCTCGTCGTTCGCCTCGGTGCCGGCATCATAACCATGCAGATAGTAGGTGTATGTCCCCTTCTTCTTGGGGATCCTCAAACTGTCGAGGCCGACAAATCCGTCATTGGTGGGAAGCAGCATGGCCACGATCGAGAGATAGCGGTTTCTCTTTCTGGGTCTGTCGATCATCGCCTCGGCGCTGGCACCCGGCGCCAGCAGGCCGGAAGCCGGGTCGGCAACGACCTCACCGCCTGCGGCGATAACATCATCCATCAAACCGCTGATGCTGCCACCCTCGGCCATCGCCTGCAGATTGGCCGAAGCCTCTGTGCTCAGCTCGAACAGATGGGTACGGCGGTCGTGGGTTGCCACCAGCAGGGGGGTGAAATAGATGGCATTGGTCAGATTGGTGATCTCCACGCTGATATCCCGGTCGCTCGCCAGGCTGTTTGCCGAGAAAAGCAAACTCACGGATGCCGCCAATGCAGTCAGGCTCTTTTTCATGATCATCTCCTCATTTGGATGTTGCGGTTGGTGATTCTTACTGTGAAGGTGAGTCTGAACCGTCAACCTCTCTTTCCGATCACGAAATCATCACAATTGCATCACACTCGGTCGGGCTTGAATCCTTGATGAATTTCAGATGCCCTGAGCAAGTAGCTCTGTTACAATAAACGGTTAACTTTGAACATAATTCATGGGAAGTACATGGCGCTTAACACCACAGAAGAGATCATTGAAGACCTGAGGCAGGGGAAGATGGTCATCATCATGGACGATGAAGATCGCGAAAACGAAGGCGACCTGGTCATGGCGGCGGAGTGCGTAACCCCCGAAGCCATCAACTTCATGGCCCGCTACGGGCGCGGTCTGATCTGTCTCACCCTGACCAAGGAACACTGCAGTCAACTGCGTCTGCCGTTGATGGTGACCACCGATGATGAGCTCTCCGCCACCAACTTTACTGTCTCCATCGAGGCGGCAGAAGGGGTTACGACAGGCATTTCGGCAGCCGATCGATCCACCACCATACTCGCCGCCGTGGCCCCGGAGGCAAGGCCCCAGGATCTGGTCCAGCCTGGACATATCTTTCCCTTGATGGCGCAGCCCGGGGGTGTATTGGTGCGTGCCGGACACACCGAGGCGGGTTGCGATCTGGCACGTCTCGCGGGTCACTCGGCGGCGGCGGTGATCGTTGAGATCCTCAACGAGGACGGCAGCATGGCCCGCCGTCCCGATCTGGAAAAATTCGCCGCGGACTTCAATCTGAAGATCGGTACCATCGCCGATCTGATCCACTACCGGGTCAAGAACGAGACCACCATAGAGCGTGTGAGCGAATGCAACTTTCCCACCCGGTTCGGTGATTTTCGTCTGGTTGCCTACCAGGATATGGTGGACAACGAACTCCATCTGGCGCTGGTCAAGGGCCACCCCTCCGCTGACCGCCCCACCCTGGTCAGGGTGCATATGCAAAACAGCCTCTGTGACCTCTTCGAGGCCAAATTCAACGAATGCGGATGGCCGCTGCGCAACGCCATGACGATGATCGGCAAAGAGGATGAGGGTGTTATCGTGGTATTGAGGAATCACGATACAGCGAGGGAGATCGTGCAGCGAATGATCGACATGCAGACCGCCGAGGCCTCGCAAAAAAAGTTTGTCAAGCGAGATAACAGCAAGGAGCTGCGGACCTATGGTGTGGGGGCGCAGATCCTGTTTGATCTCGGGGTCAGGAAAATGCGCGTGCTCAGTGCGCCAAAGAGCATCCATGCCCTGTCGGGCTTCGATTTGGAAGTGACCGAGTACGTGGCGGGTGTATAGCTTGTGCTGACAGGAGCATGGCTGCAGATTCGCGGCCGCGCTTGCAGCGGCCCGGCCATGCGGCGCAATGGATTGACCTATCGGCGGTGTAATGAGCGGGACACTGGCTATAGTTAATGTTAAGTAAGCAACATCGGTATTAATTTCAGGGTAGTGATAGATGAGTATGAAGACAATCGAAGGGGCCATGACGGTCAGTGATGCACGCTTCTGCCTGGTGACGGCGCGTTTCAACAGCTTCATCGTTGAAAGCCTGCTGCAGGGGGCGCTGGACACCCTGAAGCGGCATGGCGCCCGCGAGGATGATATTACCCTGGTGCGGGTACCGGGTGCATTCGAGATGCCGCTGGCATTGGAGAA
This sequence comes from gamma proteobacterium symbiont of Ctena orbiculata, assembly GCA_003058495.1. Lineage (GTDB taxonomy): Bacteria > Pseudomonadota > Gammaproteobacteria > Chromatiales > Chromatiaceae > Thiodiazotropha. Next base: position 57,230 of record QBVC01000012.1, read on the forward strand.
GCTGGCGGCGAAGGGTGAATATGACGCGATTATCGCATTGGGTGCGGTGATCCGCGGCGGCACGCCCCATTTCGACTATGTCGCCGGTGAGTGCGTAAAGGGCATGGCGCAGGTGACACTGAAGCACGGCGTTCCGATCGCGTTTGGTGTCTTGACCGTGGACACCATCGAGCAGGCCATTGAACGCGCCGGCACCAAGGCCGGCAACAAGGGTGCGGAGGCAACCCTCTCAGCCATTGAGATGGTCAATCTGTTACGCCAGATCGGTTGATGAGTGAAAAACGCAGCCAGGCGCGCAAGCATGCCGTACAGGCTATCTACCAGTGGCAGATGGCGGGCCAGGATGTGGCCGACATTATCAACCAGTTTCTCGAGGAGCAGGATCTCGGCAGCTTTGAAATTCCCTACTTCCGGGAGCTGATGAAGGGCGTGCCGGGTCACCTTGGGGAGCTTGACGAGCTGCTCAAGCCAACCCTGGACCGGGCCATCGAGAGCGTGGACCCCGTGGAGCGCGCAATCCTGCGTTTGGGGGCGTACGAATTGAGCCACAAGCCGGAAGTCCCCTACCGGGTGGTGATCAATGAGGCGGTGGAGTTGGCCAAGGTGTTCGGCGCGGAGCAGGGCCATAGGTTTGTCAATGGCGTGCTCGATCAGGTGGCGAAAAAGGTGCGCCCCGCAGAGGTTGGTCTTGGCCACAGGGGCTAGTCTCGGTTGACCCTGAATCCGCGTTTTCAATATTGACTTTTTTCACATCAGTCAGAGGCTTGTCTTCTGTTATTAATCCATCCCCGCAGCCTTGGCAGGCACCCAGGCCGGGACTTCCGGATGATACCCGCCCCGGTGTCGGATGCGATCCCATGGGAGTCGGAAAACGACCGGCTTTCTCTTCAACGGCTTGCCAGTTACACTGGCGAAAGACACGGGATAGCGTCAGTGATCCAATGAGCAAGGGTAACAACATCACTGAATTCGATCTGATCAACGACTACTTTAGCGGCATGACCCGACGGCGTCGCGATGTCCTGTTGGGAATCGGCGACGATGCCGCCCTGATCCGGGTGCCCAAGGGGATGGATCTGGCACTGAGCGTGGATACGCTGGTTGCCGGGGTCCACTTCTTTCCCGAGATCCCGCCGGCGGATCTCGGTTACAAGGTGCTGGCCGTCAATCTCAGCGATCTCGCGGCGATGGGGGCGGAACCGGCCTGGGTCACCCTGGCGCTGACGATTCCGCAGATCGATGATCAATGGATCGCCGGGTTTTGCAGCGGCTTTACCGAGCTTGCAACCCGCTTTGATCTACAGCTGGTGGGAGGGGACACCACGGCGGGCCCCCTGAGCGTCACGGTACAGGTTCAGGGCCTGATACCCGCGGGCGAGGGGCTGCGCCGCAGCGGTGCGGTTGCCGGGGACGATATCTATGTCACCGGCGGCCTCGGGGACGCCGCCCTGGCGCTGCGATGCAAACAGCAAGGGACGGATCAGCGGGAGGATATGGAACAGCTCAGCATGCGCCTCGACAGGCCCGTCCCCAGGGTCGAGGCGGGGATCGCCCTGCGCGGAATCGCCTCGAGTGCGATCGACATCTCTGACGGCCTGGTTGCCGACCTGGGGCATATTCTGAAGTCGAGCGGCGTCGGTGCCAGGGTGACCCTCGACAACCTGCCCATGTCGCCCGCGGTTGCGGCCGCGCTGGAGGAGAGCGGTGATTGGGCGATGGTCGTCGCCGGCGGCGACGACTATGAGCTCTGTTTCACCGTCCCCCCCGAGCGCAGGGATCAACTGGCAGGGATAGAAAAGCAGGCCGGGGTGGCGATCACGCGGATCGGGGTTGTCGAAGCACGAGCGGGGTTGCGTTGTCTGCACGGGGACGGCTCGCTGTGGCAGCCGGATCGTGGCGGTTTTGAGCACTTTGCAAACGGGAGCGGTCAATATTGAGAGTGCCGATGGCGAGGCGAGCGGCGATGAATTGGGCCGATGAGTGAAGGGGGGGGAGTACCGGACATGCGCAAGCCGACGCATCTGCTTGCGTTTGGCTTCGGCAGCGGCCTGCTGCCGAAGGCACCGGGCACTTACGGGACCCTGGTCGGCGTACCCCTCTATCTGTTGATGCAGCCGCTGCCGCTGCTGTCCTACATCCTGCTTGTGGCGCTGGGATTTGTCGCCGGTCTCTGGCTCTGCCAGCGCGCCGCGGAAGATCTGGGGGTGCATGATCACAGCGGTATCGTATGGGATGAGATGGTCGGATACCTGGCTGCAATGGCATTTGCCCCCCCCGGCTGGATCTGGATCGTGATCGGTTTTCTGCTGTTCCGGCTGTTTGATATCTTCAAGCCATGGCCGATCCGCTGGATCGATCGCAGGGTGAAGGGCGGATTGGGTATCATGCTGGATGACCTGGCGGCGGGGATCTACAGCGCGGGCGCTATCTCACTGCTCAACCTGACAGGGTGGATTTAATGAGAAAAGGCATTGTTATCTTGTTGTTACTGGCCCTCATCTCCCAAGGCCGGGCCCTTGCCGTTGAGCGTATTGTGGTGGAGGCGCTGTTCACCGACAAGGCGATGGTCTCCATCGACGGCGTGAGGAGACTGCTGAAGCTCAATCAACCCTCTCCCGAGGGTGTGCTGCTCATCTCCGCGAGCAGCAGCGAGGCGGTACTCGAGGTGGACGGTGAACGCATGAGCTATCCCCTGGGCGGGCATATCACCACCCGCTTTTCCAAGCCTGAAGCGATCACCGCCAAGGTCTGGCGAAATCAGGCCGGGGCCTATACCACCGTGGGAACCATCAATGGACGCACGGTCAATTTTCTCGTCGATACCGGCGCCACCGCCGTGGCCATGCATGCCAACCAGGCAAAGCGCCTTGGCATATCCTACCGCCTGGAGGGCGCGCCGATCTATGTCAACACCGCCAGCGGCACCGCGGCGGCCTATGACGTGGTCCTCGACAGGGTTCAGGTCGGGGAAATCACACTCAACAATGTCAGGGGGTTCGTCATCGACAGCAACGGCCCCGCCCGCGTATTGCTGGGTATGAGTTTTCTCAACCGGGTCAAGATGGAGGATCAGGGTTCGGTGCTGATCATGGAGAAGAAGTTCTGAACTGGTGACTCGACTCCACGATTAATCAGTAAACGAGGCTGATGGTTAGATCTATTGGTCATGAGGGTTGTGGTCAGGACATGGTGCGGCAAGCCGCACCCTACGCGGGTGATTGGTCTTGGTGCTGTCACTTGGGGGAGTTGTTTTGTTAACCGCGATTGGTGGGGCAGGGCCCCACCAATCATCCACTACACGGGGTCTTTCGTCTTGTCGCGCTCGATCAGGGCGTAGGCGGAATGGTTGTGAATCGATTCGAAGTTCTCGGACTCCACGATGTAGGCGCTGATCCGCGCTTCCCGGTTCAATTGCACCGCGATGTCCCGCACCATGTCCTCGACGAACTTGGGATTGTCGTAGGCGTGTTCGGTGACGAATTTCTCGTCCGGTCTCTTCAGCAGGCCGAACAGTTCGCAGGAGGCCTGCTCCTCGACCAGATCGATGATCTCCTCGATCCAGATGAAATCCCGGGTCCTAGCCTGAACGGTGACGTGGGAGCGCTGGTTATGGGCGCCGCGGTCTGAGATCTTTTTCGAGCAGGGGCAGAGGCTGGTCACCGGAACCACCACTTTGATATCGATGACCGGTTTGCCTCCGTGGATCTCGCCAATCAGGGTGACATCGTAATCGAGCAGGCTCTTAACCCCCGATACCGGTGCCGTCTTGTTGATGAAAAAGGGGAAATTCATCTCAATATGGCCGGATTCCGCCTCCAGCCGTTCCGTCATCTCGGCCAGCATATCCTTGAACGATTCAACCGTAACCTCGGTCTCATGGCTGTTCAGGATCTCCACGAACCTGGACATGTGAGTGCCCTTGAAATTGTGCGGCAGGTTGACGTACATATTGAAGTTGGCAATCGTATGCTGTTCGCCCTCACTGCGGTCCCTGATCCTCATGGGATGGCGAATGTCTTTGATCCCCACCTTGTTGATGGCGATCTGGCGCATATCGGCGCTGTTCTGCACATCAGCAATCTGTGAGCCGCTAAGCGGTGTCTTGTCGAGCATGTTCATCTTTCCTGCCCACCCCGCTGGGTATGGGCGCGTAATGATCTATCGGTCCAAGGGTATCGCCAGCGCAGATCGGGGACAACTGATAGAACTTCAGGTATTTACAGCTGAATCATCGGATTCCTGGCCGGCCTGTGATCGTACCCCTGAAATCAACCGGGTCGAACAATCAATTATCTCCAAAACAGCCTGTCGGAGTCAATTAAAGGTGGCCGGAATGGCTGCCTTAGTTTTTTTGATAGTTGAATAAAAACAATTGGTTACTATCGAGCAGGATGGTCCCCGGAGGTGCGAGCCGAAGCCGGTCAGTGATTTCTGTCGGTTATGTAGCGGGCAATCCAGCGCAGGGGATCGGCCTCGTCACTGAAGCTGTCCAGGCTCTGGATGGCCTCATCGACGAGAAGGGACGCCTTCTCCTTCGCCCCGGCCAGGCCGAGCAGGGAGGGGTAGGTCGGCTTTTCCTGGGCCAGATCCTTGCCCTTGGTCTTGCCCAGGGTCTCCGTGTCGCCTTCGATATCGAGGATATCGTCCTGAATCTGGAACGCCAGTCCAATGCATTTGGCATAGTGATCGAGGCGATGGGTCAGCCCCTTGTCGGCATCTGGATCGAGCAGCGCGCCCAGGCGCACCGCGGCGCGGATCAACGCGCCGGTCTTGTGAATGTGCAGGTTCTCCAGCTCGGCCAGGTTGAGCTCCCTGCCCACCGCCAGCAGGTCGAGCGCCTGTCCACCCGCCATGCCGCGGGAGCCGCTGGCCCGGGCCAGGGCCTCGACCATGGTGAGCCGGATCTCGGCGTCGGCCTGCATGCACGGGTCGCAGCAGAGGGATTTGAAGGCCAGCGACTGCAGCGCGTCGCCCACCAGGATCGCCGTCGCTTCATCGTAGGCGCGATGACAGGTGGGTTGGTTTCGCCTCAGATCGTCATCGTCCATCGCCGGCAGATCGTCATGCACCAGGGAGTAGGCATGGATCAGTTCAACGGCGCTGGCGGGGGCATCGAGCCTTTCCCAAGCGATATCAAGGGCCTGGCCGGAGCCGTACACAAGCATCGGCCGAATGCGCTTGCCGCCGTTTAGGGTGGCGTAACGCATCGCCCCGTGCAGCCTTGTGGGGCGGGTTGTGGGGGGAGGGAGGAGCCGGTCAAGCGCCTGTTCGACACGCGCCTGGCACTCGAGGGTGAACGCCTTCAGGGCATCATTCATTGTCATCGGAGAAGGGTATCAGCTCGGATGCCTGGGTGTCGCCGTTGAGCATGCGTACCTTCTGTTCCGCGTCTTGCAGCGAGGTTTGGCAGATCCGGGTCAGGGCCACACCACGCTCGAATGATTTCAACGACTCCTCGAGGGAGAGGTCGCCCTGTTCCAACGACTCAACGAGGGCCTCCAGCTCCTTCATCGCCTCTTCAAAGGGGGGTGTCTTCTGTTTTCTCGGCACTTTTTCAGTCGCTTTTTCGTGGCTTGCGGAATCTGTTGAGTAAACTAACCTACCCCCGATGCGCCGGTCAATGACGGCGGCGAATCCGGTTGGCTGCAGAGGCTGTGGCGGGGGTGTGACGGGAGACTCGCCAGCTCTCTCCCAGGTGTGTAAACTCCCCGCCGTTGAAAACCCAAATGCATAGGATCGACAGAGTAAGATGAGTGGCAGTTACGACGCTTCTGATATCGAAGTCCTCAGCGGACTGGAACCGGTGCGCAAGCGACCCGGGATGTACACCGATACGTCCCGGCCCAATCATCTCGCCCAGGAGGTCATTGACAACAGCGTGGATGAAGCCGTTGCCGGCTATGCCAAGTCGATCGAGGTTACCCTGCATATCGATGGCTCGCTGGAGGTGGTGGACGATGGTCGCGGCATGCCCGTGGACATCCATCCCCAGCAGGGCGTGCCGGGGGTCGAGGTGATCCTCACCAAGCTCCATGCCGGGGGCAAGTTTTCCAACAAAAGCTATCGCTTCTCCGGCGGTCTGCACGGGGTGGGTGTCTCCGTGGTGAATGCCCTCTCCAAGCATCTGGAGGTGTGGGTGCGGCGGGATGGCAAGGAGTTCAATATGGCCTTCGCCAATGGTCATAAGGTCTCCGATCTCGAGGTCGTGGGTAAGGTGGGGCGCAACAATACCGGCACCCGGCTGCGCTTCTGGCCCGATGCGAACTATTTCGACTCGGCGCGCTTCTCCACCCGCCAGCTGCGCCATGTCCTCAGGGCCAAGGCGGTGCTCTGTCCGGGGCTGAAGGTCTCTTTCCACGATGAGAAGAGTGGTGAAAAGGAGGCCTGGGTCTACGAGGACGGCTTGAGAGACTATCTGCTGGATGCCTTGCAGGGGCTCGAGAAGATACCTCAAGAGGCGTTTGTCGGCGAGATGTCGGGGAATGCCGAAAGTGCTGCCTGGGCCGTGGTCTGGCTGCCCGAGGGCGGAGAGCCGGTGACCGAGAGCTATGTCAACCTGATTCCCACCTCCCAGGGCGGAACCCACGTGAATGGACTGCGCACCGGTCTCACGGACGCGGTCAGGGAGTTCTGCGAATTCCGCAATCTACTTCCCCGAGGCGTCAAGCTGACGCCGGAAGATGTCTGGAACCGCGTCTGCTTCGTGCTCTCCGTCAAACTCCAGGATCCTCAATTCTCCGGCCAAACCAAAGAGCGTCTCTCTTCAAGGGAGTGCGCCGCCTTTGTCTCGGGGGTGGTCAAGGACTCCTTCAGCCTGTGGCTGAATCAGCATACGGATGTGGGTGAACAGCTTGCCGATATGGCGATTACATCCGCCCAGAGCAGGATGCGGGCGGGACGCAAGGTTGCGAGAAAAAAGGTCACCCAGGGACCGGCGCTGCCGGGAAAACTGGCCGACTGCAGTTCAGCGGATCCGGGCAGGAGCGAGCTCTTTCTGGTGGAGGGCGATTCGGCCGGGGGATCGGCTAAACAGGCGAGGGACCGGGAGTTTCAGGCGATCATGCCGCTGCGCGGCAAGATCCTCAACACCTGGGAGGTGGAGCACGGCGACGTCTTGGCCTCCCAGGAGGTGCATGACATTGCGGTTGCCATCGGGGTGGAGCCCGGCAGCGACGATCTGTCGAACCTGAGATTCGGCAAGATCTGTATCCTCGCCGATGCGGATTCCGACGGCCTGCATATCGCAACCCTGCTGTGTGCCCTGTTTCTGCGCCATTTCAAGCAACTCGTGGAGCAGGGGCATGTCTATATTGCTATGCCGCCGCTCTACCGGATCGACGTGGGCAAGCAGGTCTTTTACGCCTTGGACGATTCGGAAAAACAGGGCGTGCTGGACCGGATCGAGGCGGAGAGACTGCGCGGCAAGGTGAATGTGCAGCGCTTTAAGGGTCTGGGTGAGATGAATCCGTTGCAACTGCGCGAGACAACCATCCACCCGGATACCCGCAAGCTGATCCAGCTGACGGTAAAGCATGGCGACAATACGAACCGTGTCATGGACATGATGCTGGCGAAAAAACGCTCGTCTGACCGAAAAAAATGGCTGGAAGATAAAGGGGATATGGCAGAAATATAACCATTGATCCGGGGTGGAGAGATGACAAGTTATCGCGATTGTTTAGCCAAGGCAGTGATGGGTTTGGGTCAAGGTCTTGTGCTCTTGGCCCTTGTTGCCCTGAGCCCGTGGCAGCCGGTTGAGGGTGCGGATTTCCAACCCCTTGATGAGGTCGCCCTCATGAGCCTGGCAGAGCATCACAAGGCCATGCGACAGCTGGCGCCGCAACTGCGCATACAATTGCGGACCATGCGCATGAGTATGAAGTTCGATGTCCGGGAGATACACAATATCGAACGCAGCGTAGAAAAGGCGCAATCAGACATAGAGCGCTTGATCGCCATGCACAACACGAATCGGGTCAACTCCATCCGGGCGCACTTTCTGGTGGATGACCTGCGACGCAAGGCCGCGTCCCTGGATCAAGGCCTGTCCCATGTGACCCAACGGATCGCGAACAAATACAGTTTCGCTGAGGAGCAGGAGATTCAGGATCAAACCCTCGGTGTAGAGGATGCCCAACTGTTATCCCTGCTTCGGGACTATAGCCGGCTGGTGAATCAGAGCCTGCAGCTGGTATCCGCGGAGCGTCAGTAAGCTGCCTTTGCTTCGCAGCAACGCTGAGCGGGATATTGCAGCGATTTGTCATATATCAATGATTGTAATCCGTACGTCATGCATGATCATACCCTGTCAATAATTTTGTCCGGTCAACTCTGGCGTTATGGTCCCCATATCACCATTCCCGACCTGGGTTTTGGCCCGATGCCAGCTCTCTGGCAATAGATTTGATAATGCAGAAAACGGCTCTTTACCTGGCCATCGCGCTGGCGGGTGGCATACTCATCTGGATGCTCTTTCTTTGGCAACCCGAAACTGGAGAGGGAGATGGCGGCAGCGGTCCCTTCATCTCCCCGCAGCCTGCAGGGGGCGACTTTTCCCTTGTTTCCAATCAAGGGCCGGTCAGCCTGAGCGACTACCTGGGCAAGGTCGTGCTCCTCTACTTTGGCTATACCTGGTGTCCGGATATCTGTCCCACCAATCTAACCATGATGGCTTCAGCCCTGTCCGAGATGGATGCCGCCGAGCGTCTGCAGATACAACCGCTGTTTGTGAGTGTCGATCCGGATCGCGACACCCCACAACGCTTGCAGGAGTATGTCGAGTATTTCCACTCTTCACTCATCGGCCTCACCGGGAGCAAGCCTGAGATCGACGAGGTTGTGGGGCGTTACGGCGCCGCCTATCGCATCGTGGACAAGAAGCGTGACGCACCCTATGTCGTCGACCACACCGCGGACACCTACATCATCGATAAACAGGGCAGGTTGGTGCGAAAGATTTCCCACGGCGCCAGCAGCGAGGAGTTGCTGGGCGCGCTGCGTCCGCTGCTTCAGGAGAATCTGAGCAGATAGCCCGCCGCTTCCAGGTAGTCGGCCTCCTGCTCCAGCTCCTTCCGGGTCAATGGATGGTGGGCGATCCACTCCTCGGGAAATACCAGGGATATCCTGTTCTCTTCCACCTCGAGCCGAGGTATGGGTTTGGCGACGGATGACCTGGCGCGATGGGTCAATACCGAGAGTCGGAGCAGGACACAGAGCTGCCTGGTGCAGTTCACCACCTCTGTGGGCAGGGCCTCGAAGACATCGCTGGGAAATTTCCGCCTATGACCCCGGATCATGGCGGCGAGGACCTTCTGCTCCTGCAGGGAGAAACCGGAAAGATCGGATTTTTCCAACAGGTAGGCGCCATGTTTCTGGAACTGGCTGTGGGAAACCGTGAGCCCGATTTCATGCACCTGGGCGGCCCAGGAGAGCATCGCGCGGTGGCGAGGCTCCTGCAGATTCCAGCTTCGCTTCGCCTGTTCCAGGAGGGCCAGCGCGGTCGCCTCCACGCGCTCAACCTGCTCCAGATCCACATCGTAACGGCGCATCAGGGTCTTCAGTGTGCGCTCGCGGGCATCCTCCTGCTGGCTGCGCCCGACCATATCGTAGATCAGGCCCTCCCGCAGCGCCTCTGTGGAGACCTCCATGTGGTCGATGCCGATCTGCTCGAAGATCGCCGACAGCACGGCCAGACCCCCGGCAAATACCGGTTTTCTCTCTTCGGATATCCCCTTCAGGGCGGCCTTGTCGATGCTTCCCGCATCGATCAAAGTCCGTTTCAGACGCTCCAGCGATTCACAGCAGATCCCGGTTTCGCTCCAGCCCTGCTGCAGGATGGCGTTGCCGATCGATTTGATACTGCCCGAGCTGCCGATTGCCCGGGTCCAATCCCCATCCCTGAATTCATATCTCACCGGCCGGATCTCCAGGCTGCAGGCGAGCTCCGCATCGCGCATCGCCTGCGGCGTAATCTTGCCGTCGGCGAAGAACCGGCGGCTGATGCTGACGCAGCCCATGTGCAGGCTCTCCCGCTCTTCGGGTTGATAACCCTGGCCGATGATCAGCTCGGTACTGCCGCCGCCGATGTCGACCACCAGGCGCTTTTCATCGCCCGCGGCAAGCCCATGGGCGACCCCGAGATAGATCAGCCGCGCCTCTTCCCGTCCGGCGATAATCTCGATCGGATGCAGCAGCGCCTTCTCCGCCTGGCCGTGAAAATTGTCATCGGGGTGAATCTGGCGCATGGTGTTGGTGCCGACGACGCGGACGTTCTCCGCCGGCAGGGGACGCAGACGTTGCGCGTACCTGCGCAGGCACTCCAGGGCGCGTTCGGCAACAAGGGGTTCGAGGCGCTTGTCCCTGGTCAGGCCCTCGCCAAGTCTGACCATCTCTTTCATTCTGTCGATGATCTGCAGGTGGCCCTCTACGACCCGGGCAACAATCAGGTGAAAACTGTTCGAACCGAGGTCAATGGCGGCGATTGCTTCATCGAGATTGACCTCCGGGATCTGTTCCGACATCTTCTCAATTGACTCCATGGGGGACTGTTGGGTGTACGTCGTGCGCTGTTGGCTAAATCAATGGGTGCGACATCATATCAGGAATCATTGTCCCTAGCCTGTTGTCGTACCTTTGACTGTCGGAGTCAGGTTCGCACGGGCTATCCGGGGGAGTTGTAGCGGGTGCGCACATTGTCGCTAAACGAGTGGTAACGGGCCCGGGAGTGATAGACTCCCGGGGTGGATTTAAAACAATCGGAGAGAATATTGTCTGCCGAGTCGATAGGTTCCGAAGCATGAAGTATTGCAGCCACTGCGGCGCGGAGGTCGGGGTCAAGGTCCCCGAGGGTGACAACAGGCCAAGATATGTATGCGACAGCTGCAGTACCGTGCACTACCAAAATCCGAAGATCGTGGTCGGATGCATTCCTGTGTGGGAGCAGCAGATTCTCCTCTGCCGCAGGGCGATCGAACCGCGCTACGGTCTGTGGACCGTGCCGGCAGGATTCATGGAGAATGGCGAGACCAGTCAGCAAGGGGCGGCACGGGAAACCCTCGAGGAGGCCTGTGCCCGGGTGGAAATAGATGGGCTCTACACCCTCTTCAACCTGCCGCACATCAACCAGGTCTACCTGCTGTTTCGCAGCCGGCTGCTCGATCTGGAATTTGCCGCCGGCGACGAAAGCCTGGAGGTCAGACTGTTCCACGAGCGGGAGATACCCTGGGACAGGCTTGCCTTTCCGGTGATAAAGGAGGCGCTGAAACTCTATTGCGCCGATCGTGAAACGGGAAGCTATCCCCTGCGTGGCGGTACCATAATTCGTGCCGCGGACAAGACCCCAGGCTACCGTATCATCCTCGATCCGGACTAGCGTTTCCCCTGTTCCCGCATACGGTGGGGAACGTTAGAGGCCTGACCCGCCATAGCTGGGCACCAGACGTACGTTGTTTGCCACATAGCCCTCATCCTTGTCACTCTTCTGGATGTAGAACTCGAGGATGGAGTCCCGGTTCGACATCACATCGTCGGTGACCTCGTCGGCCAGTTCGTTGGCATGGCAAAAGACGCTTTCGTAGGGGGAGCCATCCTGGCGCGGATCGATGATCCACATATTGGGATCGATACGCTTGAGAAAGCGTAGAAAACCGTAGCCTTTCTCGGGAAACCATTTTGCGCAGACACCGCGGACGCAGGAGCCCGGCTCACCCCACTCATTGCGGGGTTCATAGGAGATCGGCAGCAGGTCGGGGATCAGAAAGCCCGAATAGTAGTCATCGACGAGTCGACGCAGCTCCTGGGATACATTGCGAAAGCCGAGGAGCTCCACCCGACAGCCGCGATCCTGCAGGGCGGTGACGACCTGGAGAAAATCGCCATCGCCGGTGACCAGCAGCAGTAGATCGAGTTTGTCCGATTGCAACATGGCGTCGACCGCCATATCCAGATCCGCGTTTGCCTTGGTGGTGACATTGCCCTCGTCATCGGTATAGCGGCGGACGTTCTTGACGATGACCTTCCAGCCAAACTCCCTGACCATTTGCTGATAGGTCATGGCACGACGACGATACTCCGGATCTTCCTTGGCGCGCTCCTGGTCGAAGGCGATATAGGTGTTGAGTCTGAGCAGCGATCCTCCGTATCGCGCTGCGAACATCCTCAGGATGTCATAGCGCAGTTGGTAACCACCGTTGTAACGGACATTTTCGGCGTCGACAAACACGCCAATCTTGATATCTTGATGCAATGTGTAATTCCTGAAGCCAATAAAAAAATAAAAACAGTGTTAGGTGCTATGTGATGAAGCGACAAATCCTCGGTTTAAGCTGTTGACGGTTGCAAGCCATGAACCAAACAGCGTCGATCACGCCGCCGGCGCGACCGATGGTTCGGGTAGCCGGATCTGTAGCCGATTTGTAGAAAGATGGAATACCAACCAAATAAATTAGATAGCCTGGTGGCTAAAATCGTTTCATTCGTATTAACTTTTTTGTGTACGGTAATTATACAACGGATTTGGGAATAATTTTAATTGCAGGCTACACTAACTCCTACAAAATTGCGGGATATGCAAGCTATCGCACACTGTTGTCAATCTGTTTTCAGTAATCAGCATGATTGATACAGGTTTTAGCGCTGGAACATAGGGTAAGATGGTCCGAGAACAATAAAATATGCCCAAAGGCGGGTCGCATGAGAGTCACAGATCTTTCTCCACACCAACGCATTGACGCCAGCGAGTTGTTTCTGCAGGCAGACCGCCTGGAACCCTGCGTGTTGGTCATTTTCGGCGCCGCAGGGGATTTGACCAGGCGCAAACTGATACCCGCCCTCTATAACCTGGTTCGGGAACAGGCACTGGATGAGCGTTTCGCTGTGATCGGCTACAGCCGTAGCCCGCAAGGGGATGATCAATATCGCGATCTCCTGCTGGATAGCCTCAGTCACTATTCCCGGGCCCAACCCATCGATGAAAAACTGTGGCGGGGATTCAGCCGGCGCATCAGCTACGTACAAGGCAATTTTGAGGATCCAGAGGGTTATGCGGCGCTGCGCAATGGATTGGAGTCGGTGGAGCGCCTCATCGGCAGCGACGGCAACCGTCTCTTCTACCTGGCCACGCCTCCCTCCGCGGCACCCATAATCCTACACCGCCTGAGTGAGGCCGGCCTGCTGCAGGCGGGCGGCGCGGACAGCCCCTGGACCCGGATCATTATGGAGAAACCCTATGGGCGCGATCTCGAATCGGCGAGCGATCTGAACCGGATCGTGGCCGAGGTGTTGCAAGAGGATCAGGTCTATCGCATCGATCACTATCTTGGCAAGGAGACGGTACAGAATATCTTGGTCGCCCGGCTCGGGAACACCATATTCGAACCCCTGTGGAACCGGAAATATATCGACCATATCCAGATCACCGCGGCGGAGTCGATCGGCGTCGAGGGGCGGGGCAGGTTCTACGAAAGGACCGGCGTGGTGCGGGATATGGTGCAGAGTCACCTGCTTCAGGTCCTCTCCCTCTGCGCCATGGAGCCCCCGGTCTCCTTCGCCGCCGATGATATTCGCGACAAGCGGGTCGAAGTGCTGCGCTCCCTGCGCCAATTCACCGCCGAGGAGGTTTTTGAGAATGTGGTCTTCGGTCAGTACCGCGGCTATCGCGACGAGGAGAACGTGGATCGGCAGTCGAGAACACCCACCTACGCCGCCATCATGTGTTTTATCGACAACTGGCGTTGGCAGGGCGTGCCGTTTTTTCTGCGCGTCGGCAAACACCTGTCGCAACGTTTGACTGAGATCTCGGTGGTATTCCGTCCCGTACCCTTGTGCCTGTTTGGGCGTGACGACGTGTGCCAGGATCTCGAACCGAATGTGTTGACCATACGCATCCAGCCCGACGCGGGCATGGCCCTGAAGATTTCCAGCAAACGCCCCGGCGGTGAGATGGAGGTGGCTTCGGTGGAGATGGACTTCAGCTACTCCGAGACCTACACCCATCCGATCAGGGATGCCTATGAACGACTCCTGCTCGATGCGGTAAAGGGGGATGCCACGCTGTTTGCCAGACGCGACGAGGTGGAGTTCGCCTGGCGCTTCATCACGCCCATCCTAAGCAGCTGGGAAGGAGCGACAAGACGCCAACCCGTGTTCTACGCAGAGGGCAGCGAGGGCCCCGTGGAAGCCGAAAATCTGATGGCTCGTCACAGTCGCCAGTGGCGGGGGATCTGCTGATGGAGCGGTTCATTGTCGATCAATTGGAGTTTGTCGAACAGGCGGAACGATGGATCTTCAGCAAGATCCAGCAGGTGCTCGAGTCGTCGCAGCGCTGCCACCTGATGCTGGCCGGCGGCGCGACACCACTGCCCGTCTATCAACGCCTGGCTGAGCGCAAGGCGCTGCCCTGGTCGCGCATCAACCTCTATTTCGGTGATGAGCGTTGCGTGCCGGTGGACACCCCGGAGAGTAACTACGCCTCGGTGATGCACAGCCTGTTTCCCGATGGAGACCGTCCGGAAGGCATGAATGTCTACCGCATGTGCGGCGAAGAGGATCCCGACAAGGCGGCGAGGGCCTACGAACTGGTTCTGCCGCGACGGATCGATATCCTCCTGCTCGGTGTGGGGGACGACGGGCACACGGCATCGCTATTTCCCGGTTCGGTGGCCCTGGATGAAGAGGAGCGGCGGGTGATGCCGGCGATTGGCACCAAGCCGCCGCTGCAGCGCCTGACCATCACGCCTCCCGTGATCCAAGGCGCCAGCCACCTCCTGGTCATGGTGCAGGGGGAGGAGAAGGCCGATGCGGTCCGCAGTGCCCTGGTCAATCACGACGTTCCGGCCGCCCTGGCATTGGGCGGGGACTGGTTGATGGACAAGGGGGCGGCCCGATCGCTGCCGGAAGATCAGCGCTTGGGTTTTTAGCGGACCCCCGAGCGGGTGAACCACGAATACCACTGACAGGAACAGACGATGCCTGAACAGAAGCAGTTTCATATCGGCCTCATCGGGCTGGGGGTCATGGGACGCAACCTGGCGCTGAACATGGAGGACAAGGGATTTCCGGTTGCGGTATGGAACCGGCGCAGCGAGGCAATCACCGAATTCCTGGCGCAAAACCGGGATCGGCGCTTTGGCGGCGACCCGGATCTGGCCCGCTTTGTCGCCATGCTGGAGCGGCCCCGACGTATCCTCCTGATGATCAAGGCGGGAGATCCGGTGGATCAGGTGATCGAACGTTTGATCCCGCTGCTGGAACCCGGCGACATCATCATGGATGGCGGTAACTCCTGGTTCGAGGATACCCGGCGCCGCGAGCGCTACCTTCGCGACAAAGGGCTCCATTTCGTCGGTGTCGGCATCTCCGGCGGCGAGGAGGGGGCGCGTCTCGGCCCCTCGATGATGCCGGGAGGATCGAGGGAGTCCTATGGGGAGGTGAGTCCCGTATTCGAGGCGATCACCGCCCAGACCGAGGCGGGTTCCTGCGTCACCCATGTGGGACCGGACGGTGCCGGCCATTTCGTCAAGATGGTGCACAACGGCATCGAGTATGCGGATATGCAGCTGCTGGCAGAGGCCTACGACCTGATGGGGCGGGGTCTGGGTCTCAATGAAAGCGAGATGGCCGAGCAGTTCGAGCAGTGGAACCAGGGGCCGATGGAGTCGTTCCTGGTTGAATTGACGGCCCGGGTGATGAAGGCCGTGGATAGTGAAAGCGGGACTCCCCTGGTGAACCTGGTGATGGACAAGGCGGGGCAGAAGGGGACCGGACGCTGGACCGTGCAGGCAGCCCTGGAGGAGGGTGTGGCGGTGCCCGGTATCGCCGCCGCTGTGGATGCACGGCTGCTCTCGTCCATGAAGGAGCAGCGGGTGGCGGCATCCAGACTGCTTCAGGGGCCAACGCTGAAACCTCCCGCCGAGATGGAATACCTGTTGGCGGATCTCCATGGCGCTATCTACGCCTCGAGGATTACCGCCTATGCACAGGGACTGGATCTGATACAGGGTGCCTCGCATCGCTATGATTGGTCGATCGACCTGGCGGAGATTGCGCGTATTTGGAAGGGGGGGTGCATTATCAGGGCGCGACTGCTCGACCCCATTCGCGAGGCCTATGCCAAGGACCAAAGGCCGCGGAACCTGATGGTCGATCCTGCCTTGGGTAGCCAGTTACAGGGGTTGCAGGGGGCATGGCGCAGGGTGCTGGGGTTTTCCACCATCGCCGGGATCCCGGTTCCGGTGATGAGCGCCTGCCTCAACTATTTCGACAGCTACCGCACCGAGCGCCTGCCGCAAAACCTGACCCAGGCGCAACGCGACGCTTTCGGCGCCCACACCTATGAGCGCCTGGACCACCCGGAGTGGGGTTTCGTCCATTCGGAGTGGTAGCGAAGGAGAAGACCACAGAGACTACTGTGCTTAAATCGAGAGCGGAATCAATGGCTGAGTATTGTGAGTAATCAGGTAACAATTTGCGTTTATTAGCGTTCATTTGCGGACTCTTTTTTGAAGAGTCACAGTAGTAGATCGCGCTACAGGTCCTGCCAGTCGGTCAACAGCAGCCCCGAGGCGATACCCGCCAATCCGGCGCCGACGATACCCCCCGCCACCGCGCCCGGCAGGTTGTCGTGAATCACCTTCAAGGCGTCAGCCATGGGTCCGGCGACACTGTCGTCGATACTGCCGATCATGACGAAGAAACAGAGCGCGATAAAGGCCGATACCCCGACACCCACCATCAGGCCATCTCCCAACGGCGGCAGCAGGTTGTCGTAGAGCTTGATAAACCCGGGCACCATGGCGACATAGAGGATGCCGGTCAGGGGACAGAGCAGGGCCACAGTGATATTGATCGGAATCGCATCGACGGCGCTGGTGAGCAGCAGATAGACGAGCGCGGCCAGCCAGCCGGCGCTGAATCCCGCCAGGGTTTTTGCATCCGCACGATTGACCCTTGAGCCCATGGAGTAGATCCCGTAGAGGGCGCCGACAACCGCACCCGCGACAGAGACCAGGATCAGGAGCAGAAACAGGTCCACCGGCGGATCGCTGAGAATGAAATAGAAGATGGAGAGGGGTGATACGATGGTCGTCATCAATACCGCAAGCCGCATACTGCTGTAGATCAAGGCGCCCAGGGTGCCGGCAAGCACGGCGGCAATGAGGTTGGCATCGATGGGGAGCCGCCAATGGTCGGCAAAAGCGGAGAGGAAGACGAACAGCATGGCGTAGAGGAGGCCGATAAAGGCCCAGATCGCCCCCCGGATCAGGGCCTCTTTGACGCGCTGCAAGGATAGGGCTGGGTGACGCGGTTGTTGCATACTCCGGAAATTCAGCCGTTGCCCGAGCTGTACATCTCCCTTCCCTCCGAGAGTCTCAGCCAGCCCTTGATAATGCGGTAGATCAACCAGACCGCGTTGGCAAACAGCAGCAGATAGCCTACGAGGATAAAGGCGGTGGCGAAACCGATGCTCACCCACAGCAGGCTGAACCAGAAGGTGCGTATCTGCCACCTGAAGTGTGATTCCAGCCAGCTGCCCCTGACATCCTCGCGTTTGACATAGTTGATGATGACCGCAACCAGAAAGGTAATCACGAACAGGAACGAGATTGCCTGCAGTGCGTAAACAGCCAGGGTGATGTGCTTGTCGCGATCGCTGTTGTCGGCGTCGATTTGGCTTGCTGACAGGTTCATGCCTACATCATGTCACTGTTCATAAAGATATGCCAGGGAGTTTATCCAACCTCGATACAATTGGAAATGGAGACCCATGGATTCCGTACTATAATTAGCCTGTCTGGTGGTGATTGTGTATCTTTTCTGTTTTCAAACCTGGTCCATGGTAGACCCTTATAGAGCACTGCGAGCGGCAGTTGAGCGAATAGACGCTTCATGAAAGGCACCTATGTAACCCGCGCAGTGCGCATTCCCGATCCCCTCCGCATCAGTCGCTACCAAAAGAGCCCTGAACTTGGACCGAGGATACTCTTCTTCAGCGGCGGCAGCGCCCTCAATGAAGTGAGCAGGGTGCTGAAAAACTACACCCACAATTCGATACATCTGGTTACCCCCTTCGACTCCGGCGGCAGTTCCGCAAAGCTGCGGCAGGCGTTCGACATGCCCTCGATCGGCGATCTGCGCAGCCGCCTCATCGCATTGGCGGATGAGACCGTTACCGGCCATCCGGAGGTCTACGATCTTCTGACCTACCGTTTTCCCAGCAAGGCCGGGAAGGGCGAGCTGCTGCATCAGCTGGCGTCGATGATCAGAGGCAGGCACCCGCTGGTGGAACCGGTGAGCAATCCGATCCGGCGTATCATCCGCAACCAGCTGGGCTACTTTTACGATGCCATGCCGGCGAAGTTCGATCTGCGCGGAGCCAGTATCGGCAACCTGGTTTTGAGCGGGGGTTATCTCAACAACCATGAACATCTCGATCCGATCATATTTCTGTTCGAAAAACTGGTCGGCGTGCAGGGGGTGGTCCGTGCGGTGGTAAACGACAACTACCATCTAGCGGCGGAGCTGGAGGATGGCAGCCGCATCGTCGGTCAGCACCTCCTTACCGGCAAGGAGGTCTCCCCCCTAGAGAGCCCGGTCAAGCATCTCCACCTCTCGCGGCAGACGGACAGCTATGCGCCGGTGGAGTCGCAGCTGCGGAAAAAGAACCACAAGCTGATCCAGAAAGCGGATCTGATCGTCTATCCACCCGGCAGCTTCTATTCCAGCCTGGTGGCCAACCTGCTGCCTCGCGGGGTCGGTGCAGCGATCGCGGACAACGGCTGTCCCAAGGTCTACGTGCCGAATCTGGGAAAGGATCCGGAACAGCTGGGGATGAGCCTGGACGACGCCGTGGGCCAGTTGCTTCACTATTTGGGGAGGGGGCGGTCCGATAGCGCCAGGGGGCGCCTTTTGGATTTTATCCTCCTTGACAACAAAAACGGCCGCTACCCGTCGCCACTCTCGGCCAAGCCTCTGCAGGAACTCGGTATCCAGGTCATCGACACAACCCTCGTCACCGCCCAGAGCGCCCCTTACTACGATTCTAGAATGCTGGTCTCGGCGCTGCTCTCCCTTACCTAGCGCCAGGCAAATATTAAGAACTAGCCGCAAATGAACGCATATCACCGCGAAACGGTTTGCGAGCCGGTTCGCCGCAGCGGTACGAGGGGGATTTCCATGGGGAGAAGAGGGAGATGAAATCGGCAAAATACCGTATATACTCAGGTGATATTCTCGCTGCAGGCAGCATCCGGCGATGATCTGATCATTACATTGGGGTTCGCGCTGTCAATCCTGTCCTTGCCGTTTCGGCAAGGCATCACCAATGCCTACAGGTTATTCATGATATTCAATGGCTTATTCGATTTGTCCCTATCCGGTTTTATCCTCCTTACCCTGGTCCTGACCCATATCACCATCGTTTCGGTGACGGTCTACCTGCATCGTCACCAGGCCCATCGGGCACTCGATCTCCACCCGCTGTTGAGCCACTTCTTCCGTTTCTGGTTGTGGCTGACCACCGGCATGGTGACCCGCGAATGGGTGGCGATCCATCGCAAACACCATGCGAAGTGTGAAACCGAGAGCGATCCCCACAGTCCGCAGACCAGGGGATTGGGCAAGGTGTTGTGGCAGGGGGCGGAGCTCTATCAGGAGGAGGCGGGGAACCCGGAAACCCTGGAGCGCTACGGCAAGGGGACCCCGGATGACTGGCTGGAGCGCAAGCTCTATCAACGGCACAACTATTCGGGCATCCTGCTGTTGTTGCTTCTCGAGATTATCCTGCTTGGCCCCGCGGGGATTACGCTCTGGGCGATCCAGATGATCTGGATTCCATTCTGGGCGGCGGGTGTGATCAACGGCATCGGCCACTATTGGGGCTACCGTAATTTCGAAATCCCCAATGCCTCGACCAATATCGTTCCCTGGGGCATTTTCATCGGGGGAGAGGAGCTGCACAACAACCACCACGCCTTCGCCAGTTCGGCCAAGCTGTCGAATCGCTGGTGGGAGTTCGACCTGGGCTGGTTCTACATCAGGCTCTTCTCCATCCTGGGGCTTGCACAAGTACTCAAGGTCGCCCCCAGGCGCGCCTTTGTCGACGAGCGGCCCCAGCTAGACATGGATGCGATAAAGGCGCTCACCGTCAACCGTCTGCAGCTCTTCAGCGACTATCGCCGCAAGGTCATGAAGCCGGTATTCCGCGATGAGATCAGACAGGCCAAACGGCCGATACGGCGTCTCTACCGCAGTGCCCAGCGGCTGGTGCGCCTGGACAGCATGCTGTTGAGCGACAGCGACCTGGCGCAGTTGAAAGAGATCCTCGACACCAATGCGGCGTTGAACAAGGTCTACGAGTTCAAGCTCAAGCTGCAGGCGATCTGGGAACAGCAGACCTCCAGCCACGAAAAACGCCTCGAGGCCCTCAGTCAATGGTGTGCCCAGGCGGAGGAGAGCGGCGTGGAGGCGCTGCGGGAGTTCGTCTCTATCCTCAGATCCTACGGCATGAGACCGCTACGCTGACACCGGCGCCCGCTTCAGCGCCCTGGCGAGTCGGCTAGAGTTTATTCGGGTTTCCCTGGGTGATCTTTATGAAGTCTCTTTTGTGTTTACGTTGCTTCATCATGTTCCTGGGTATCTTGTAGGCCTTCCAGATAGCGCCATCCTCCACGATCAGGCGGCACTCTCTTCCCTTGCCCCCGCGCTGTTTACAGAGACAGCCATTGTCATCGATGTGCCACTTGCCCTGTTGTCTCTTGCCCTTGCTCAATTGGATATAGCTGCCATCGGGTGCGTAGTAGGTGGTGATCTTGTAGCCGCGGGAGACATGGATCGCCTCTACCGTATTACCGCTGATTAAGGCAGCGACTTCATCACCCGTGAGATCTTTTGCCAAGGCGTTTAGAGGTGTGCAGGTAATAACGAGAAAGGTACAAATTGTCGTGAATAGATCCCTGTAGAGCCTGCTGGTGCTGTTCATCTGTCCCTCCTGAAACAACTCTCCATGAAAAAAAGATCTATGCTAAATATAGTCAGGTCGATCCGAAACAGGGCATTGATCTGCGGTTGCCAGCGACTGACAGGTAAATCGGCTGGTGTCTGGAGGTGACGAATGGCGGACTCGTTCAACAAGCTTTGGCTCAAAGGACAGGCGGAAGAGGATATCTATTTCGCCAAGCGTGATCGTGAACTGATCGCGGCGCTGCGCAAGAAGAAGGGTGACGGATCCGCCGACTCGACAGCGGTTGAAGAGCAAGACTCAAGCAGTGACGCTTCAAAAACAGTCACGGACGGCAGTCAGAGATCAAAAAAAAGTTCCGGCAGTTGAACAGAGGTTTGCACCGACAGCAGGTTGAATCCCTGCAATGGTGGTATATCTATCCCTGACTCAACAGGTTTCTCAAGTCGATCACTGCCGCATTGGCCCGAGATATATATGAGGCCATGACCAGTGAGTAGTTGGCGAAGATGCCCAATCCGCTGCCATTCAATACCACAGGGCTGCTGATCGGGCCCTGGGTGGCTTCCAGCTCGCGGATGATCTGGCGCAGGCTGACCAGGGCGTTCTTCTTTCTCAGGATCTCCTGGAAATCGATCTCCACCGCATGGAGGAAATGGATCAGGGCCCAGGTCGCGCCACGGGCCTCGTAGAAGACATCGTCGATCTCCAGCCAGGGTGTCTGTACCCTGACATGATCCGAGGTGGTGGTGGACTGCGCCGCGGCGGGGTCCCCGGCCAGGTCGGTATTGATGCGCTCCTGTCCGACGCTGGCGCTCAAGCGCTGGGAGAGGCTGCCGAGGCGCTTTTCGACAACAGCCAGCCAGTCGCGCAGATTATCCGCGCGGGCGAAGAACTGGGTGCTCTCCTGCCCCTGCTGGGAGAGGCCGCCGAGATAGCGCCTGAGCGCCTCCAGGCCCTTGCGATACTCCCCCTCGGTGGAGGGAAAGATCCAGGAGTCGTTGCTGTAGTTGAACTGGGGTTCGGCGATGGCCAGATCCTCGTTCTCCAGGGATTGGGACTGGGAGCGGCTCATGTCGTTGCGCAGGGATCGCGCCAGGTCCCGGGCCTGGGTGAGGGCGCCGAACTCCCAGTTGGGGATATTGTCGAGGAAGACGCTCGGCGGCATGATGTCGTTGCTCAGATAGCCCCCCGGTTTTTCCAACAGGGTCTCCATGACGCTGATCAGGCTGGCGGTGGTGTAGGAGCCGGTGACCGGTTCCAGGTTCATCTCCTTGAGCATGCTGCGGGTGTTGTCGCGCACATCGAAGGGCTCCGGCACGCTGCTCCAATAGAGACCGAGGAGAAACAGCATCACCGCGAGTGTGATGACGCCCAGACCGCTGCCCCAGATCCAGCCCTTCTCCCGCAATGTCTGGGGGTGGTAGAGCCTGGCGATACGGTTGATCAGTTGCTTGCTGCCCAGGAGCAGTTTTCCAATAAGCGCTTTCACCGGTTTCAATCCCTAGTCTGACGTCTGCTAAGTGATTATCTATGGTAAACGCCCGATGCCGCCCAATGCCACTGTTTTCCCGTTAAACTATTAGAATTGCCGGTAAGCGCGGCAGGCCCGAGGCAAGAGATTTCTCATGAAGGGATGGTTTTTGACCTCGTTCCCACGCTCTTGCGTGGGAATGCATACGGTGGTTAGAGCCGTAGCGAGAGACATTTGATGAGGGTATCCCGTTCCCACGCAGGAGCACGGGAACGAGGCAAAGAATGCTCGGTGCGGCAAGCCGCACCCTACAGGTTAGCTTGTGACTCCAGGCAGCAACAGGCTCAGATAGTGATCGGCCAGCAGCAGGGTGAAGAGCAGGCTCAAGTAGAGAATGGAAAAGGCGAAGGTCTTCATGGCGTGTTCGCGACCGTCGCTGCGCAACAACCTGACGGCATGGTAGATGAAGAGAGAGCCCAACAGGACCGCGCCGCAGAGATAGAGATAACCGCTCATCTGAATGACGAAGGGGAGCAGGGTGACCGCCAGCAGCATAATGGCGTAGATCAGTATCTGCTGTTTGGTGAAGTCGATGCCGTGGGTGACCGGGAGCATCGGCACATCGGCCTTGGCGTAGTCGTCGCGGCGGTGGATCGCCAGCGGCCAGAAGTGGGGAGGGGTCCAGACAAAGATGATCAACAGCAGCAGAAAGGATTCGATGGTGACCTCGCCGGTGATGGCGCACCAGCCGAGCAGGGGCGGGGCGGCCCCGGCCAAACCGCCCCAGACGATGTTCTGCGGCGTGTTGCGCTTCAGATAGAGGGTGTAGATGACGGCGTAACCGATCAAGGCGAAAAAGGTAAGCAGGGCGGTCAGCGGATTGACCAGGAAGTAGAGCAGGAGCATCGAAATCGCGCCCAGCAGCAGGGCAAAGCTCAGCGCATGGGGGGTGTCCATGTGGCCGCTGGGTATGGGACGCCAGCTGGTTCTGTCCATCATGGCATCGATGCGCTGATCGATGACATGGTTGATCACCGCCCCCGAGGCGGCGGCCAGGGAGATGCCGAGCAGACCGAAGAGCAGCGGCTGCAAGGGCGCTAGACCATCGTGGGAGAGCAGCATGCCGACCAGTGCGGTAAAGGCGATGAGCAGCACGACCTTGGGTTTGGTCATCTCGTAGTAGTGGCGCCAGGCAAAGCTGACGCCCTGCTGGGTCGAAATATTACTGATGGCCATAGCGACCTCCTTGAGCCCAGTTTTCAGAGGCTTTGAGTAGTTTTTCCAGATCCTGAAGGATCTCTTTGGAACTGTTCTTGGTGGTGTCGTGTTTCATCATCAGATCACCCCGGGGATCGATGAGAAAAATAGGTATCGCCTGTTCCGACAATTGCAACGGAAACAGCGATTCGACGCCGCCGCGCTGGCTGCTGTCGGCGATCAGCAGCTGGGTGCCTTCGAGTCCTCCCAGATTGGGCAGCTCGAGACGGCCGTTGGCATCGGGCATGAGAATCAACAGGCGGGCGATACGCTGACGATTTGCCGCGGTGGCGCGGCGGAGTTGGCGAACCAGGATCAGGATCTCGATGCAGGCGGCATCGCACCCGCCCTCGCTGACCAGGGTCATGCTCCACATATCCTGCACGGACTGCCAGTCGAACCAGTCGCCCGCCGCTGTCTGCAGTCGCAGTGACTCGACGGGCCTCGGCGGATCGATCAGCTCACCGTGATTGGTGCGTCCCATGGGCAGCCATTGGGGATTGAGAAAGAGCACCCAGGCGGCAATCATCGGCAGGGCGAAGAGTGCGATCAACAGCCACAGGGAGGCAAGAGAGCGCGGCCTGTCGTTGTCCACGAGGCTGGTCATCGGCTGGCTCCTTGCGCTTCCGTCTTGTGCAGGGAGAGACGCAACCAGACCAGCAGGGTGATCAGGGCGAAGGCGAACCATTGCACGGCATAGCCGATGTGCATCATGTCGCTGACCCGGGGATGGGGCCATTGACGGACGAAGCCGTGCCCGTCCCCGGGCGACTGCAGGATGACGAAGGGGAGGATCTCGAGGCCCGACCAGCCACTGAAATGGTCCAGGGTGAGAAAGGGCCAGCGGGGAGGTTTGGCGCCCGGTCCGGCGTCGTCCTGGCGCAGTTCGATGGCCGGAGGCCGTGGAATCCTGACCTCGCCCTCCACCCTCACCGTCTCTTCCATTTCCGCCTCGAGCAGGGCCCGGTCAAGCTGATCATGGGCGATCCAGCCACGGTTGATCAGCACCACGCCGGCATTCTCAAAGAGTTGCAATGGGGTAATGAGATGGTATCCGGTTTTGCCCTGATGCTTGCGGTTTTCGATCAAGATGCTGCGCTGGTTCAGATAGCGTCCCTGGGCTTCTACCTTGCGAAACAGCAGCTGTTCCGCATCCGGCAGGGGGCCGTTGAGCGACAGTTGGGGCTGCTTGCGCCGCATCTCCAGGGCCGAGCCCTGGCTGCGCTTCTGTTCCGCGCGATCGAGCTGCCACAGTCCGAGGCCGAAAAACAGGGGCGCCAGTATTACCATGATTACTGTAGGGATAGCCTGGGCGCGAAATTGACGGGTGCTGCTGGTCATAGGGACTATAGTGATATTATCTGTTCCTGTTACTGCGGTATCGGCAGGCTGACTCTTTCAATTCCGGACCGGGAGATATCATGGACATCATTTTCAAACTACCGGTGCTGCTGGTCTTGGCATTCATTCTCTTCTCCCTGTTTCAGGGAATGTACTACATGGCCAAAGATGACGGCAGGAACGAAAGCACCCGTGTGGTCCGCGCATTGACCCTGCGGGTGGTGTTGTCATTACTGCTGTTCATCATTCTCATGGTGGGTTACTTCTTCGGTCTTCTCCAGCCTCATGGCCTGTTACCGCAATAGGGGCTCAGAGCCAGTAGACGAAGACAAACAGTCCCAACCAGACCACATCTACGAAGTGCCAGTACCAGGCTACTGCCTCGAAGGCGAAGTGGTTGTGGGCGCTGAAGTGGCTCTTCATGCTGCGTCCGAGAATCGCCATCAGCATCACCGCGCCCATGGTAACGTGGAAGCCGTGAAAGCCCGTTAACATGTAGAAAGTGGAACCATAGGCGCCGGTTTCCAGGGTGAGGTTCAGATCGGAATAGGCATGACCGTATTCGTAGGCCTGAAAACCGACGAAGAGCAGACCCAGTGCAATGGTGGCGATCAGTCCCCAAACCAGCTGTTTCTGATTATCAATTTTCAATCCCCAGTGAGCCCAGGTGATCGTGGCGCCGCTGGTGAGCAGGATCAGGGTGTTGAGTGCTGGTATGCCCCATGCCCCCATCGGTTGAAAGTCACCCCCCAGTTCACCGGGTCCGTGCGAGGGCCAGACGGCCTCGAAACCGTTGTAGAGTATCTCATTGGTAACACCGAGATAGCCTTCTCCGCCCAGCCAGGGCAGGGCGATGTTGCGGATATAGTAGAGCGAGCCGAAAAAGGTGAGAAAGAAGAAGACCTCGGAGGCGATAAACCAGAACATGCCCATGCGGAACGAGGTATCGACCTGCTTGTTATAGCAGTCGCTCAGATTCTCGCCGATCACATCGCGGAACCAGCCGTAGAGCAGAACGAAAAAGAGCAACAGCCCCGCGATCACCAGGAAGCTGCCGATGGAGACCCCGTTCATGGCCAATGCGCCACCGAAAAGGGTCATCAGCAGGGAGGCCATGCCAATGATAGGCCATGGACTGGGCTCGGGTATGAAATAGTCCCCGCTATGTTCCTTTACCGACATGCTGATGCTCCTCTGGTTGTAGATCTTATTGTCATAGTCAATCTGTTGGCTTTATGTTGTCTGTTGGTCACTTATCTTGATTTGCCGCGATTAGCTGCGGAGAGTCACTCTTCCTCTCTCCCTGTTCTTCCTCTTTCAGGCGCATGAAGCTATACGAGAGGGTCAACGAGTTGATCTCCGGTGGCAGATCCGCGGAGACCATGAAGCGCAGCGGCATGGTTGTCTCCTGGCTGCCCTCGAGCCGCTGCTTGTTGAAGCAGAAACACTCCATCTTGCTGAAATAGGGCGTTGCCTGCCAGGGCGCCACGCTCGGTATCGCCTGACCGGTTACCGAGGCACTGCTGCGGTTGCGGGCGTGAAAGTTGATCTCGTAGGTCTGGCCGGGATGGACACGCATCTTGGCGGTCTCGGCGCTGAACTCCCAGGGCAGGTTCGGATTGACCGTGGTGTCGAACTTCACCGTGACCCAGCGGTTCTCGTCCACACGATCCGTGACCTGGGCTATCTTACCGATCTCGCCGCGTTGGGCGAGAGATTGGGTCCCGGTTATCTGGCAAAAGAGATTGTAGAGGGGGACCAGGGCAAAGCCGAAGCCGAACATCGCCACCACCACGAGGGAGAGTATCAGTGTGGTGCGACGATTCTTGCTTCGGTTGTCAGCCATGGATTCACTCATTGCATTGCCTGGGTGCCGACAACGCGGAAAATACCGCTCCAGAATGGAAAGGAGGTGATGAGAAAAAAGAGTGCCAGTCCAGCCAGCCCCCAGGCCAGGCGCACGTTCTTTCGTCTCAGTTCGGGTGTTTGGTATTCAGGTATTCGCATTGGCTTTTGAATCTCCTACTTGATTTGAGGCGCCACGGTCCAGGTGTGGAAAGCCGGAGGCGAGTCGAGCTCCCACTCCAGGCCTTTCGCCCCTTCCCAGGCCCGCTTCTCTGCCTTCTTGCCGCCGCGGATGGTCTTGATGATGATATAGAGAAACAGCAGGTGGCTGAGACCGAAGACCATCGCGCCGATGCTCGACACCACGTTGAACTCGGTAAAGATCATATTGTAGTCGACGATCCTTCGCGGCATCCCGGCGAGGCCGAGGAAGTGCTGCGGGAAGAAGGTGATATTGAAGCTGATCACATTGATCCAGAAAAAGAGTTTTCCCAGCTTCTCGTCATACATGTGCCCGGTCCACTTCGGCAGCCAGTAGAAGACCCCGGCAAAGAGGCCGAATACCGCCCCCGGCATCAGCACATAGTGGAAGTGGGCGACCACGAACATGCTGTCGTGGTACTGCATGTCCGCGGGCACCACCGCCAGCATCACCCCGCTCAAGCCACCGAAGGTGAACATCAGCACAATGCCCACCGCGAACAGCATCGGGGTCTCGAAGGTCATGGCGCCGCGCCACATGGTGGCGATGAAGTTGAAGATCATCAGTCCCACCGGTATCGAGATCAGGATGGTGCCGATCATGAAATAGGTGACCGCACCCAGGGACATGCCGATGGTGTATTGGTGGTGGGCCCACACCACCATGCCGATGGTGGCCACTGCGAGCATCGCGCCGACCATCGATTTATAGCCGAACAGGGGCTTGCGGGCGAAGGCAGGGATGACATGGGATAGCACGCCGATGGAGGGCAGTAGCAGGATGTAGACCTCGGGGTGGCCGAAGAACCAGAACAGATGCTGGAACAGCACCGGATCGCCACCACCCGCGGCGTCGAAGAAGCTGGTGCCGAAGTGGCGGTCAAACAGCAGCATGGTGACGCCCCCCGCCAGCACCGGCACCACCAGGATCAGCAGGAAGGCGGTAACCAGCCAGGTCCAGCAGAACATCGGCATCTTGAACAGTGACATACCCGGGGCACGCATATTCAACAGGGTGACGATAATGTTGATCGAGGCCAGCACCGAGGAGATACCCAGCAGGTGGACGGCGAAGATCAGGAAGTCCATCGACATGCCGACCTGTACCGACAACGGGGGATAGAGGGTCCAGCCGGTGTTGATCTGGGTGCCGCCGCCGGGGAAGAAGGGCACAACGAAGGAGAGAATCAGCATGGTCGCTGCGGCGGGAAGCACCCAGAAGCTGAGGTTGTTCATGCGCGGCAGGGCCATGTCCGGGGCGCCGATCATCATCGGGATCATCCAGTTGGCGAGTCCCGCTGCCGCCGGCATGACCGCGCCGAAGATCATGATCAGGGCATGGTTGGTGACCAGGTTGTTGTAGAGGTCGGGATCGAGCATCTGGATACCCGGCATGAACAGCTCCATGCGGATCAGCATGGCGCTGGCGCCGCCGAGGAAGAGCATGGTCAGTGCGAACAGCAGGTAGAGGGTGCCGATGTCCTTGTGGTTGGTGCTGAAGAGCCAGCGTTTCCAACCTTTCGGGGCATCGTGGTGATGGGCCTCATCATGGCTCAGAGTCGTTGTACTCATATCTCGTTCTCCTCTATCTGGCCTGTTTGACGTCTGCAGGCTGCACGACATCACCCGTATTGTTATCCCAGGCATTGCGTTCGTAGGTAACGATCGCCGCGATCTCCAGGTCGTTCAGCGAGTTCCAGGGCTGCATCGCCGTGCCCTCCTTGCCGTTAAGCACGATATTCAGATGATCAGCGATCGGTCCGATGGTGAGGGCTGAGCCCTTGAGGGCGGGGAAGGCGGGGGGCAGACCCATGCCCGTTGCCTGGTGGCAGGCGCCGCACTTTGTCTCGTAGAGGGGTTTGCCCTTGGCCATCAGTTCATCCATGCTCCAGGTCTTGTCGGCGCTTGCCTCGGCCGCGGCGGCGATCTTGACCGCCTTTTGGTCATCCACCCAGGCCGCGAACTTCTCCTGGGAGACCGACTCCACCACGATCGGCATGCGCGAGTGCCAGGTACCGCAGAGCTCGGCGCACTGGCCGCGGAAAACGCCTTCCCGGTTGAGCTCGGCCCAGGTCTCGGTGACGTAGCCGGGGATGGCATCCTTCTTCACCGCCAACTCGGGTACCCAGAAGGCGTGCAGGACATCCGCCGAGGTATGGAGGAAGCGGATCTTCACCCCGGTGGGCAGCACGAGACGGTTGTCTACCTCTCTCAAATAGAGATCGCCGGACTCCTCCTCCGGTACATAGCGACTCTCCACTTTGATATCGTGATCCAGGTAGTCGAACTCCCACCACCACTGGTGGCCGGTCACCTTGACGTCCATGATGTTCTCTTCCTTGGGCACATCCCAGACCTTTTTCAGCACCGCGTCCGCTTTTCCGGCTATGGTCAAATCCACCCCCAGCACCATCACCGGCACGATGACCCAGGACCAGTTGCCGAACCAGGAGTTGTGGAATTCCTGGTCGGCCTCGTAGCCCCGGCTCTTGCGATGAAAATAGAGCGAGTAGAAGACGATTGCGAAGACGATGCACAGGAGAAAGGTGGCGATACCCATGGTCATCATATGGATATCGAAGATCTCCTGGGCGACATTGGCCGCGGGCTCGGGGAAATTGAGACCATATTCAGCCGATACACTACCCGTCGCCAGCAGCAATGCGGCTGCCAACACCCTGTCTTTGCCCAATAATGAACGGTTGGTCTGTTTGTTTTGATTCTGCATACCGATCAGACGCCCTCGATTGCGTTTTTTAGTTTGTTGGCGAGCATCTCTCGCTCCTCTTCCAGCAGGTTCTTTCCTATTTCAATGTATTCGCCATGAGATCCGATCAGCAGGCGGCTTGGATACCAGCCTTTCGGATCCTGGTTTTGAATGATCTTCAACCAGGCCTTGTGAAAACACTTCTCTCCCCGCTGGCCACGGTTGTCGCTGACCCTTACATGGGTGGCATCGATATGGATGAATTCCCGGGTATGGGCACAGCAGCTTTGGCAGTAGATGGCAACGCCGACGATGAGAATCTCAAGGCCGGTGAAGGGAATTACCAGCCAGGCGCCGAGGGAGAGGAAGTAGAGACCAACCAGTGAGATGCAAAATGCCAGCAACAGGAACAGCCATTTCGACTGATTCCAGGTCAGGTTTCTGTTGGGTTGGACAACGAGTACAGCTTCGTCGCTATCACTTGTTTGGGGTGCCCTAAGGACCATTTGACATCCTGCAGTTTGCTCTGACGGCCGATACTGCCTGGCGTCGCTTGTTGATCCAGATCAATTGGTTTATTGACCTGGATCAAAAGAATATGACAAACATGGGGCTAAAGGCAATAACTAAGTTCTCTTCTCAGCTGGAGACAAGGCACTGATAATTAATTAGAAAAATTGAATATAGCGAATTTGTAAAACGAAATGGCGGGTTTTGCCGGAAAAATCCGCCCGCAGTGATCACCCGGTGAATAAAGCCACAGATATAATGATGGAAATCAGCCTGGTTTCTGCTCGCTGCGAAGTCTCAACAGCGGCTGAGTCGGGGGTTTGGAAAGGCCTCTTCGAGATCGAGGGACCAGATCTCCTCGGTCATTGACTCCTTGAGGGTTTCCAGGCGCTCGAGCTGTTGCTTGCTGGCCTCGTTGCTGTCGATCCTGTCGAGCAGTTGAAGAAACTCCGGGGAGACGATGCCCGGGGCCAGCTTCAGCTGCAGGCGATGCCTGCCGTCACTCAGCCGCCAGCTGTAGTCCATATCGCTCACGCAGCGGGCATCGGTGGTGGCGCAGGTCAATTTAAAACGTCCCCCGGAGACACAGCCGGTGACATATTCGATGGTGTCCCTCACGCCCGGCCCCGGGTGCCCGCTTTCGATGACCAGATCCTGGCGTTCCCAGGTCCGCTCAGCGGAGAGCAGCCTGGCGGCATACTGCAGCATCCTGAAGGCGAGGGCACAGCCCCAGTAGGCGTTGCCCTGATGGAACTTCAGCGCATCGCCGTAGTTCAGGATCAGGGGCGCGCCATGGTCGTTGATTTGAAGCTCTTTGTTTCCCATTTTCATCCGCTCCTTCCTCGGATCTATTATAATTCGATAAGTAGAATAAAGCTTAATTGCAAGCGAGTCTGTCTATGACTGTCGTGGTCTGGTGGTGATGCAAACACCCTGGCATACCATCGATGTTGACACGCTCCTACAGCGTATCGACAGCAGCGTATCCGGTTTGTCGATGGATGAGGCCGCTCTTCGTCTGCAGCGGTACGGACCTAATCGCCTGCCTGAACCCAAGCCCCGTCATCCCCTGGTGCGCTTTCTCTATCAATTCCACAATGTTCTCATCTATGTCCTGATCATCGCGGGTGTGGTGACCGCCCTGCTGCAGCACTGGTTGGATGCCAGTGTGATTTTCGGTGTGGTGATCGTGAATGCCCTCATCGGTCATATTCAGGAGGGCAAGGCCGAGGATGCGTTAAAGGCGATCCGGCTTATGTTGTCACCGCGGGCCATGGTGATGCGCCACGGCAAGCAGATCTCCATCGATGCGGAGCTGCTGGTGATGGGGGATATCGTACTGCTGCAGTCGGGAGACAGGGTCCCCGCGGATTTGCGATTGGTACAGCTCAAGGGATTGCAGATTCAGGAGTCCGCATTGACCGGTGAATCGATGCCGGTGGAAAAGTGCACCCAACCCATGGCGAGGGATCTCACCCTGGCAGACCGTTCGAATATGGCCTATTCGGGAACCCTTGTGACCCACGGCAAAGGCGTTGGCGTGGTGGTGACCACCGGTGCGGAGACGGAGATCGGCCACATCAGCTCATTGGTTGCCGAGGTGGAGCAGGTTACCACGCCGCTGTTGCGGCAGATGGCGCAATTCGGACGCTGGTTGACCGGCGGTATTCTGGTGATCGCCCTGTTTACCTTTTTCTATGGCGTGGTGCTGCGGGACTACAGCATGACGGAGATGTTTCTCGCCTCGGTAAGTCTTGCGGTGGCGGCGATTCCGGAGGGTCTGCCCGCGATCATGACCATAACCCTGGCAGTCGGCGTACAGCGGATGGCCCAGCGCAACGCGATTATCAGGCGGCTTCCCGCGGTGGAGACCCTCGGATCGGTGAAGGTGATCTGTACCGACAAGACCGGGACCCTGACCCGCAATGAGATGACGGTTCGATCGATAGCGACCGCGCATGAGACCTATGCGGTGAGCGGTACCGGCTATGATTCCCATGGCACTATCCTGCCCGCGGGTGATGATCTTCACAGCGAGGAGCAGTCCCTGCTCAATGTGATGATGCGCGGAGCGGTCCTCTGCAACGACGCCTCCCTGGAGTTGCATGACGATGAGTGGCGGGTCAATGGTGATCCCATGGAAGGCGCCCTGTTGATCGCCGGGATCAAGGCCGGCCTGGACATCGAGTTCGTCACTAAACAGTATCCGCGCAACGATCTCATCCCGTTTGAATCGGAACACCGTTTCATGGCGACGCTTCATCACAGCCATACCGGGACCGCCTTCATCATCCTCAAAGGCGCCCCGGAGCGGCTGCTGAAGCTGTGCAGGCTGCAAAGGACGCTGGAGGGTGATCGTCCGCTGGAGCTGAATCATTGGAACCAACGCATCGAATCGCTCGCGGCTCAGGGGCAGCGGGTTTTGGCGATCGCGGTGAAGCAGGTTCCCGGTGACAGGCTCGAACTGAACTTCCAGGATGTTGAGGATGGCATGGTCCTGCTGGGTCTGTTCGGCTTGATTGATCCGCCAAGGGAGGAGGCCATCGAGGCGGTGGCGGTCTGTGCACAAGCCGGAATCAGAGTGAAGATGATCACGGGTGATCACAGTACCACCGCACAGGCCATCGCCCGACAACTGAGTCTGGTCAATACGGAAGAGGTTTTATCGGGCCAGGATCTGCAGACCATGGACGATGCGACACTGCGT
Organism: gamma proteobacterium symbiont of Ctena orbiculata; assembly: GCA_003058495.1. GTDB lineage: Bacteria > Pseudomonadota > Gammaproteobacteria > Chromatiales > Chromatiaceae > Thiodiazotropha. Next base: position 90,225 of record QBVC01000012.1, read on the forward strand.
GGAAAGGTCAAGGATATCGATGTCTATGCCCGGGTCAGCCCGGAGCACAAGTTGCGTCTGGTTACCCAGCTTCAGGCCTTGGGATACGTCGCGGCCATGACCGGGGATGGGGTCAACGACTCTCCCGCATTGAAGCGCGCGGACGTGGGCACCGCAATGGGTATGAATGGTACCGAGGCGGCCAAGGAGGCCTCCGAGATGGTCCTTGCCGATGACAACTTCGCCTCGATCGTGCAAGCCGTGAAAGAGGGGCGCACTGTCTACGACAATCTTAGAAAGGCGATACTCTTCATTCTACCCACCAACGGTGGTGAAGCGTTGATCATTCTGAGCGCGATCATACTCGGATTTCATCAACTCCCGCTGACCCCGGTGCAGATCCTCTGGGTCAACATGATAACCGCGGTAACCCTGGCGCTCTCATTGGCGCTCGAACCGCCTGAAACGAATGTCATGACCCGGGCCCCGAGAGAATCCAAGGCTCCGCTGTTGACCGGACTGCTGCTATGGCGAATAGCGTTTGTCTCCACAATCCTGACCGGCGGCACCATTGGCCTGTTCATCTGGGTGAGAGGGCAGGGCATGAATATAGAGGAGGCAAGGACAGTTGCCGTCAATGCCCTCGTCATGTTCGAAATATTCTATCTTTTCAATGCCCGGTACTTGACCGCTTCGGTACTCAATTGGAAGGGATTTGTGGGAAACAGATATGTTCTTTACGCCATCGGGTTACTGTTGATTTTTCAGATGGGTTTCACCTACCAGCCCCATCTGCAGATGTTGTTCGGCACTCGCGGGCTCGATTTTTCGATTTGGATACGGATTACCCTTGTCACCGCTTCCGTTCTCCTGCTGGTGGAGATAGAGAAATCGATCGTCCGCTCGATTATCGAGAGCAGGGAAGGTAAAGCCGGGGAAGTGGATGATTGAGGATCCCTGTCCTGGTGAGTCCACCAAGACAGGGAAGTAGAGAAAACTAGGAAGCAGCCTTCTTCTTGGCGCGACGGCGGCGGCGAGTCTTATCCACGGCCTTCTCCACTGATTTGGCCGCTTTCTCATACTCTTTGACCATCTTTGCGCGTGCTCTCTGCATGGCGGCATAGAGGCCTTTGGCAAGGCGCTCGGCCTTGCGTTGATCACCGGCCGCGGCGCTGCGGGCAGCCCTGACCTCTTTCAATTTTGCCTGGGCGGCAGCAAGACGCTCTCTGGCTTTTTCCTTGCTGGCCGGAGTCTTTGCATTGGCAACCGCAGTGCGGGCCTTGCCAACCCTTTCACTGTTGGTGGCCACTGCTTTATCCTGGCGTTCGACAGCCTTGTTGGCTGCGTTTAATCTGCTCAGGGCGCGCTTGTTGGAAGCGGATAAACTGACTTCTGCCTGTAAAGCCTCAACGATTGTATCCATTGAGATAACTTTTCTTTTTGCTCTACGGCGTTTCTTCACTGTTTTCTTTAAAGCCATTGGTACTCCTTAGTGATTGAAGAATCATGCACAATATAGTTGCTGATTCGTATTAGAACAACTCTTATCTATGATTTTTATGTATAAAATTACTTTTTTTCAGTTTTTAATCTCATTTTTTATACTTTGGTAAGGGATTATCTACTGAAAACGACATACGCATCACAGTCTGGTCAATGTAACAAGTCATGTGTGTACGGCTGAACAATCAAAGCGTGCGGCGCTTTTGTTTACCAAACTTAACAGCGCTATCTCGAATTAAAACTGTGTGATTCTTCGGCAGATCATTCAAAATCTTGAATCCGGATTCATCCGCAGGGACGGTTTAAGGCCGCTACCTGAGCGATACCCTCGATTGCTGTGTTTCAATATATCCATTCTAGCCTGCAACCGTCATAGGCTGTGCCTATAGTTGTCAAAGGGGCTTGGTCGTCAAGCTTGAAGTTTCATTAGCTCAACGAAAGCCGGTTTACCGGTCTATAGGATTGCTCTAGAGCTATTGCGCGACCACTATCCTGCTGCTGTCGCAACGCTGCCTGCTCCATATTGGGTTCTGCAAGGTAAGAAGTGTCGAGATGAATTTCAAGCACCCTGCCCCGCTTCTCTTGTGGGAAATATTTTACAAATCCAGATCTCAATTTATGGCTATACTGGCCTAAAAAAGGCGCTTCCCATGATAGAAAATGGAGTTACAGACCCCCACACCCTGGCAGTCTTGATCCTCACGATTGTTGCATTGATCCTGTTCAGCCGTGAGAACATTCCCCTCGAGACATCATCCTTGCTGGTGTTGACGCTGCTTGCAGTGGGATTTGAAATCTTTCCCTATCAGGGAGCGGCGGGAAAGATTGATGCAATCGACTTTTTTCGGGGTTTCGGGCATGAAGCGCTGGTCGCCGTTTGTGCCTTGATGGTGGCTGGACACGGCCTGGTTCGTTCCGGTGCGCTGGAACCGGTGGGGAGAACCTTGGCGAGACTTTGGCGCGCAAGTCCCAGCCTCTCGTTCCTCGCAACGCTGTTGATTGCCGGAGTTCTCAGCGCATTCATCAACAATACCCCGATTGTAATACTGCTGCTGCCGATATTGGTCAGTGTATCCTTGCAGACCAAATCCAATGCCTCGTCACTGCTCATGCCGATGGGTTTCGCCACGCTGATTGGCGGCATGAGCACTACCATCGGCACCTCCACCAATCTCCTGGTGATCGGTGTCGCCGCCGACCTCGGGTTGCGCCGCATGGAGATGTTCGATTTCATCGTGCCTGCATTGATCGCCAACGGAGCCGGGTTGCTCTATCTCTGGCTGGTTGCCCCGCGGATACTTCCTAAACGTGAACTGGTGCTGGCCGATAGCTCACCGAGGATTTTCACCGCCCACCTGGTGATCAAGGAGGAGAGCAGGGCAGCGGGTATGAAACTCTCCGAAGTGATAGCGCTTACTCACAATGCCATGAATGTGGAAAGGATCCGGCGCAGTGAGACTACCTATATCATGCCCCTGCCTGATGCCGTCATCAATCCGGGTGACCGTTTGCTGGTGCACGATACGCCAGCTCAGTTAAAGGAGTTTGAGCAGCAGCTCGGCGCAACGCTCTACTCGGCGGGTGACGAAGTCGATGAAGACCATCCATTGAAGGCGGAAGACCAACAGCTTGCCGAGGCAATCGTGTTTCGCGGATCACCGCTGCAGAACCGAACCCTCAACGAAATGCGCTTTACCGACAGCTACCAACTGGTCGTGCTGGCGATTCATCGCGCCAACGAACGTATAAAGGCCATGCCCCAGGGCTTGGGAAATCTCAATCTCAGAATAGGCGATGTGTTGCTGGTACAGGGTAAGCGGAGTCAGATCAGTGAATTGAAGCAGCAGTCGATCGTGATGGTGCTCGATTCAACCACGGATCTGCCCCACACCCGGAAGGCACCCTATTCGCTGGGGATCATGCTCGGCATCATTCTGTTGGCCGCGTTCGGTATCCTCCCCATCTCTGTAAGCGCCATAGCCGGGGTGTTGCTGATGCTGATGTGCGGTTGCCTCTCCTGGCGCGATGCCGGCCGGGCCCTCAATGCTCAGGTGATTCTGATTATCGTAGCCAGCCTGGCGTTGGGGAATGCCTTGCTGATGACCGGGGGCAGTGATCTACTGGCGAATCTGTTTCTTGCTATCACTGCCGGCGCGTCGTCAACTCTGGTGCTGAGCGGATTGATCCTGGTGATGGCGGTATTGACGAACATCGTTTCCAACAACGCCGCAGCGGTAATCGGAACGCCCATCGCCATCAGTATCGCAGACTCCCTGCAACTGCCGGCGGAACCCTTCATCCTCGCGGTGCTGTTCGGCGCCAATATGAGCTATGCGACGCCAATGGCCTATCAGACCAATTTGCTGGTCATGAGTGCTGGAAACTACAAGTTCTCCGATTTCGTACGCGTGGGCCTGCCGCTGATTTTTATCATGTGGTTGGCCTACAGCTGGCTGCTGCCGACCCTGTATGGTGTTTGAGGCGCCATAGTCCTGTTTGACCGTGACTGGTGGGGCAGGGCCCCACCCTACAGCCTTGCCGGGAGGCGGTAAAAAAAGAATGAATCCCACTAGAGGGTGGGCGGTGGGTAGGGTGGGGCCCTGCCCCACCATTATGGGCTGGCAATCAGCGGCCGCTCACCGAGGCAAATAGCGGTAGTGCCCGGTGATCGGATAGTGGAACAGCATATCCTCCAGTTTGGGTCCTGCGCCGATGTTGTGGACAATCAGGGGCGCACCAGTCTCCGCGCTGAATCTGTCGGTGACTATGCCGATATGGGGCAGATTGCCGGGGAGCATCCAGGTGACGATATCGCCGCTTCTGTAATCACTGCCGCGTTGAGTTACCGGGAGACTCCGGCCGTGGCGGCTGAAATAGACCTGCAGGTTGGGTACCCGCCGGTGATCGATGTTGCTGTCGGCCTTTTCCAGGCCCCAGATTCGCCGTGAGGGGTAGCGCTCAAAATGTGAGTTCATATCCTCGTGCACCAGCCGTTGCAGATCAATGTCGAGTGCACGGTAGGCACGGATCAAAACATCAGTGCAGACACCAATATGGTCAGGCACATCACCGTTAGGATAGCCGATTGACAGGTACGAACCGTCGTATCTGACGCTATGCGTGGTGCGTTCCAGGGCCGCTGCAACAAGTCTGTCCTCGAGCTGCCCCGCCAGGCAGAAACCGGACAACAGCATCAGGATCGGAGTGGGTACGCTATTCCGCAACTGCAAAAAGATATCGAATCTCCTCTATCGGCCCTATGTATACCGCTGGATCTGGATCAGGCGGTGTTACTGACCAGGCTGCCGAAGCGTTCGGCGGTCATGTTCAGGAAGCGCCTATTCATGGGCGTCAGCTCATTCAGTATGACTTTTACCTTCTCTGCATCCCTGTCCCGGATGGCGATATCCAGTTCTCCTGTTCCCTGCTGATTTCTCAGCCGGTACCAGACCCGGTACATTTGTGAGATCTCGTCTGTCTCCTGTTTCGATGGGAAGAGCGATTTCAGCGATTCCTCATCACTCACACCGCGAGACTCCGCGTCGTGCTCAATTCGCTGCAGGGTATTGTCCAGGGCGATTATATCCTCATCATCGAGGTCGAGCGGGGCAAACTTCTCCAGAATCTCCCAACGAAAACGGAAGGCATACCTGAGGGTGGTCGCCAGGGCGGAAAGTTCAAGGGGAATTTCCGCCGTATTGATTGCGCCAACCTCTTCGATGAAGCCGATCTGGAAGCTGTCGATCTTTCCCTTTCTGCCCAGTCTATCGATGGCGCAGACCACCGGTTTGTAGATCTTGTCCGATGCCGTATTGAATACGGCCTGGATCGGCTCGAATCTGCGTCCCGAACCAATTTTACGAATGACATGGAAGAGTTCGTTCTGCCAGCGGCTGTCATTTGTGCATTTCTCGATGACGTCCACGAGATCGCCCCATCTGTCCGGCTGGTCGAGGAAGTCGAAAATGTCCAATGCATCCTTGTTGGCATAGCGAATGACAGCACGGTTGAGATCTTCAATCCGGATCATGCTGTGAGGATCCTCAACACATATCTCCACCCACGGCATCAAGGGTTGTTTAAACAGGTTCTTGCGGGGAGGGCTGATGGCCTCGACTATCCTGTTGGCTATCTCCGGCAGATTCTCCTCCAGTGAGGGATTAACCGGATCGAGACCATAGAGTGGATCTTTATTGATAAAGACCATGCGCAGGAACTTTTCAACCTCGGAGGGTCTTGCGGCGACCGCATGATAGCCTTCTATGGGATCGGGTACGGCAATCTCGGGATGGTGGAGACAGATCAGGCGATCCGCCGATGATTGCTGGCCTTCGAAAATCCCGGTCTCAAACAGGCACCAGTCCCAGTCATCACTCGGGTCCGGTAACAGCAGAATAAACCAGTTCGCCTTGCATATCTCTGTGGTGATCTTGTCACGCCAGGGCTTGCCTGAGATATTTTCCGTAAATTCTGCCTGATAAGTGATAGCGAGCTTGTCGGCCGATTTCTTGCGCAGAATATCCACTACCGCTTTTGCGGTCTTTTCATCCTTGGCTTTGTAGGAGAAGAAGACGTTGATGGTTTTATGGGTCAGCGCAGGAAGCAGTTTGCGCAGCGACTTCAACCCATCCGCCTCGTTTGCAAGCAGATCGGCGGCACGGCGGATGTTTTCGGCTGCACCCTGGTGGCTGTTGAGATAGCTGGATATCTCCGCATCGCGCAGCAGCTGTGTCCCTGGCGAGGCGGGGTGAATGGCTATACTCGGTTCAGGGTTGATCGATTGATTGCTTCCCATCATCTTTGCTGCCCTCCTAGGCCCAATCAAAATTGCACCGAAACAGATCCCCTATTGAACTGAGTATAGGTAAGCGGACCACCGTGGCAATTGTGAATATTACCGACAGAGGAGAGAGAGACCGAAAACCGGTCTCGCTGTTTTCAGGTTAACGCTCTATGCTAAACCTTAGGCTATGGGCCGATGCCCGAATCTGGTGCCATGGTTGCTTGGCTCGCCCTGGCCGTCAACTCCCTTAGGTATCGCCATGCAAAGCGACGAAATCGGTCAGCTCATCGATTTTTGGTTTTCCGACCGGGTCAAACCGCTGCGCTTCAATTCGACCGCGGCATTCGATGCGGAGATTAGGGATCGCTATTTCGCCCTTTGGCAGCGGGCGCAAAGGGGTGAGCTGGAACACTGGAGAGGATCAAAGGAGGGCTGCATTGCGCTGGTAATCCTGCTCGACCAGTTTCCCCTGAATATGTTCCGCGGTCATGCCGAGGCCTTTGCCACCGAAGCGCACTCGCGGGATGTTGCCGGCTACGCCATCGAAGCCGGCTTCGACAGAGAGATGCCCGCTGAATGGCGGGCGTTTCTCTACCTGCCCTACATGCACAGCGAGTCCCCGTCCGATCAGGAGAGATCGGTCGCGCTATTTGAATCGGCGGGCCTGAAGTCAAACCTCAAATGGGCGATACACCATCGGGAGCTGATCCGTCGTTTCGGGCGTTTTCCCCACAGGAATGAGATCCTGGGGCGCGAGAGCACCGCAGACGAGATCGGCTATCTGAAATCGGATCAGGCCTTTACAGGTTGAGCCTCCGGGTATCTCCCGCGCTGGATGCCCAGCCATCAGGGCGGCTAACGCCCGAATGATTTCATTATCGCCGCTGCTACCGGCGCGTAATGGTCGATCTCCATGGTGAAGGATCCGCGGCCGTGGGTTGCGGAGCGCAGTTCCGTGGCATAGCCGAACATCTCTGAGAGCGGCACCTGATTGCGGATCGCCTTTATCTGGCCGGGCTTGTCCGAGACGGCATCGATTTCGGCCCGTCGATTGGCCAGTTGCGCCAGGACATCGCCGAGATGCTCTTCGGGGGTGAGTACCTCACAGCGTACGATCGGTTCCAGCAGCACCGGTATCCCTTTCTCCAGGCCATCGCGCAGCGCCATGCCCGCCGCCACCTGGTAGGCCAGCGGATTGGAGTCCACTTTATGCTCCGACCCATCGACAAGCACCACTTTGAGATCGGTTACCGGATAACCGCCGATCACCCCGCTTCGGGCCGCTTCCCGGATGCCTTTCTCCACCGCGGGGATATAGGCGGCGGAGAGGGTGTTGCCGCTGATGTTGTTTTCGAACAGCAGGCCGCTGCCGGTATCACCCGGGTGTATGTCGACGACGACATGCCCATATTGGCCGTGACCCCCGGTCTGCCTGACGAAAAGTCCCTCCACCGCCATTGCCGGCCGGGTGAGGGTCTCCTTATAGGCGACCTTTGGATTGCCGGTGCGCACATTGACCCCTTGCTCGCGCTTCAATCGCTCCAGCAGTACCTCGAGATGGAGTTCTCCCATGCCGGAGAGAATGGTCTGCCCGGTCTCATCGTCGGTTACCGCCTTGAAGGTTGGATCGTCTTCCGCAAGATTGTGCAGGGCGTCGGCCAGCCGCTCATGATCCTGCGCGGTGACCGGCGCCACCGTGATCTTGATCACCGGATCGGGAAAGTTGATCGATTCGAGGACGATCGGTTTTTGCGGATCGCAAAGGGTGTCCCCGGTCACCGCGTCCTTCATCCCCAACAGGGCGGCGATGTCACCGGCGTGGATGGCATCGATATCCTCCCGGTGCTCCGCATACATTCTTTCCAGGCGCCCAACCCTTTGATTGCGCGTGTGGCGTGGATTGAGCACACTGGAGCCCGATCTCAGACAGCCCGAGTAGACGCGGGCGTAGCAGAGACGCCCGGCATAGGGATCGGTGACGGTCTTGAAGATCAGTGCGCCGAGGGGTTCGTCGTCACTGGGGGAGCGCAGCACAGGCTCACCGCTCTGCGGGTGACTGCCCTTGGTCTCGCCGATATCGAGGGGCGAGGGTAGATAGCGGATGACCGCATCCAGCAGGGGTTGAACGCCCTTGTTCCTCAGCGCGCTGCCGCAGAGCACCGGTACGATCCTGCCGTTCAGCGTCGCGCGACGCAGTGCGCCATGGATGCTCGACTCATCCGCCTCGCCATCTTCCAGCCACAGTGACAGCAGGTCGTCATCCGCTTCGGCAAGCCGCTCGATCATCGCCGCACGGGCAGCCCCGGCAGCCTCCCTGTGTTGCGATGGTATCGCTTCACACTCTCTGTGGGCGCCGAATTCATCACGCCAGCGAATCAGCTGCAGGGTGATCAGGTCGATGACCCCTGCAAATTCCGATTCCGCGCCCAACGGCAACTGAATCGGGATCGGATTGGCGCCGAGCTGCTCATCGATGGTGGCAACCGCATGCTCGAAGTCGGCGCCGATGCGATCCATCTTGTTGATGAAGCAGAGACGCGGCACCCGGTAGCGGTCCGCCTGCCGCCAAACCGTTTCGCTTTGGGGTTCCACGCCCTGGGAGGCGTCGAACACGACCACGGCCCCATCCAATACGCGCAAGGCCCGCTGCACCTCGGCGGTAAAGTCGATATGTCCGGGGGTATCGATAAGGTTGATCTGATGCTCTTCCCAAAAGGCGGATACCGCCGCATCGACGATGGTGATGCCGCGCTCTCGCTCCTGGTCCATCCAGTCGGTGACGGTGGTGCCGCTGTCCACCGAACCCAGCTGATGGGTGCGACCGGCATAATAGAGAATGCGCTCCGTGGTGGTGGTCTTGCCGGCGTCGATATGGGCGATCAAACCGATATTGCGCAAGCGTTCAATGGGTACGGCTTTGGCGGTCATTGCTCAAGGTCTTGTTGTTGTTACAGCCTGTAGATAAACGAACACAACCCATTCTAGTCTAGACGAGCCTGTTGCGGTAATGGTTGGTGGGACTACTACAGGAGTTCGATGATGAATTTATAAGGAATTCAAGCCGCAAATGAACGCCAATCACCGCAAATTTTACGCGAATTTTTTATGCTGGTTACCTCATATCCATACGGGAGCATGGGAATGAGGATTCAACGAAATGATTTGCGTCCATTTGCGGTGATTGGCGTAATTTGCGGCTTGAATCTCAAAACCGCAGATGGCTCGAGGCGTTAAGACTCTTTTGCTGGCCGCGCCAGTTGTCGATGTGGAACTTGGTGAACGGCAGCTCGGTCAGCTCGAAGAAGCGGGGCCAGCCGATGCGCTCCACCCAATCGTTGATCCGTTCCCAATCCTGCGCGTCCTGCTGATAGGCAGCCAAAATCCGCGTTACCACGGCAGTGGCCTCCGGCCAGCGTGGCGGATTGTTGGGGATGCCTGCGGCGACCAGTTTCTGAAAGGTCGGTCTGCCGCGGGCGTTGGAGTGGTTGCCGCCGATCCAGACCGCCAGCTTGGAGTGTTGGGGATCATTGATCTGCATCGGCGGACAGGGGGGATAACAGGCGCCGCAGCAGACACACTTGCGCTCATCGACCTCCAGCGAAGGCTTGCCGTTGACCATCGCCGGGCGGATCGCGGCGACCGGGCAGCGGGCGACCACCGAGGGGCGCTCACAGACGTTGGCCACCTGGTCGTGGTTGATCTTCGGCGGCTTGGTGTGCTGGATGTTGATGGCGATGTCACCCTGTCCGCCGCAGTTGATCTGACAGCAGGAGGTGGTGATATGGACCCGGTTCGGCATATTCCAGGCGCGGAATTCGCCGATCAGCTGATCCATCATCGATTTCACCACGCCGGAGGCGTCGGTGGCGGGGATGTCGCAGTGGAGCCAGCCCTGGGTATGGGAGATCGAAGTGACCGAGTTGCGGGTGCCGCCGACGATAAAGCCGCTGCCCTCCAGCGCCTCGATCAGCGGATCCACCTTGGCGCCGTCCGCGACCATGAATTCGATATTGCTGCGAATGGTGAAGCGCAGATAACCGTCGGCGTAGCGGTCGCCGATCTCGCAGAGCTTGCGCAGGGTGAAGAGGTCGAGAATGCGTTGCGTGCCTGCGCGCACGGTCCATATCGCCTCCCCGCCATGGGCGATATGCTTCAACACCCCCGGCTTGGGGTCTTCATGATAGTGCCATTGACCGAAATTCCGCTTCATCACGGGATGCATATATTGCATGCCGTCGGGACACCCGCTCTCTATGGGGACTCTGCGTTGTTTGGCTGGCATCGATTCGGCTCCTACGCTGCGCTGTTTTTACGTTCAATCCACTTCGCGGCCTCCTGCTCCCAATTGTCCGTCCTGACATAGGAGTTCTCCCGCGGATGAACGATCATGTTGGGGTCCATGTCGATGTTCAGCGCATCAAGGAAGTTGACCAGTCCGATGCGCTCTATCATCTCTCCGATGCGTTCATGCTCCAGGGCGTTCTCGGCGAAGAAGTCGATCACCTCTTCGGCGAGTTCCACCAGGCGCTCATAGTCCTCTTCCCGTTCCAGCTTCATGAAGGGCACGATGACGGTGCCGAAGCGGTCGCCGATCTTCAGCGTGCGTTTGCCGCCGATGAGGATGCTGACGCCCCTGTCGCTTCCCGGAGATAGGGCCTTCGGCATCACATTCAGGCAGTGCATGCAGCGCACGCAGTTGCGGTTGTCCACCTTGAGGCTGTCATCCTCGTTCAACGATAGGGCATGAGTCGGGCAGCGGCTGATGACATTGTCCACCAGATAGTTGCGGCCTTTGACGGCGACATACTCGGCTACCGCCTGCTGATCCACCTGCATCTCGTCGCGCCAGGTGCCTATGACCGCAAAATCGGCCCGTTCGATGGCGTTCATGCAGTCGTTGGGACAGCCGGACACCTTGAATTTGAATTTATAGGGAAGGGCGGGGCGGTGCATCTCGTCGAGAAAGTTGTTGACCAGCCTGCGGTGGATGTCGTGCTCGTTGGTGCAGGACTGTTCGCAGCGGGCCGAGCCGACGCAGGATTGCGCCGTTCTGACACAGGGACCGGCCCCCCCGAGATCGAAGCCGTAGTCGTTGATCTCGTCGAAGAACTGCTGGGTGTTCTCCGTGGTGGCGCCGATGAACATGATGTTCCCGGTCTGGCCATGGAAGGTGACCAGGCCGGAGCCCCACTTCTCCCAGCTCTCCGCCAGCTGTCTCAGGCAGTCTGTGGTGTAGTAGTTGCCCGCCGGGGGCTGAACCCGCAGGGTGTGGAACTCTTTCGATCTGGGAAAAAGCTCACCCACCTCCGAAAAGCGGGGTATGATGCCGCCGCCATAGCCGAAGACGCTCACCGTCCCCCCTTTCCAATAGCCCTTGATCGTCTCGTAGGAGTGCTCCAACTGCCCGAGGAGATCATTGGTGGTCTCGCGTATGCGGGGATCTGCGTGGTGGTCGCGCAGGCGTTTTATGCCGGTGATGAAACTGGGCCACTCGCCACTCTCCAGCTGGTCGAGCATAGGTGTCTGGTGCTTATTCATGTCGGCTCACCCGGTAGGATTGTTGTGAGAATAAAAATAGAAATTATTCTCATCCATGTTCCTATAAAAATAGTTGATTAAAACAGTATGTTTATATCACCAATGGAATAGTGCGAATTGATGTTTATTTATAGTTTTTCTATATTTTTCAGATGACTGTAGAAAAATCTTCAGAAGATCATATAATAGCCGTAATTAAATAGTGGTTTTGTGTTGCATATTAAGAGACGAGGCTTGCTTGCGGACCGCCCAGGTGAGCTGAGTAAGGCAAGACTCGCTACCGGGTAGATGAAAATGACTGCCACTGGGAACTCACACAATCGGCTTCTGCAACAGCAGCTCACCGAGATCCTCGCCGATATCGAGGGCAACTGGCCGGTACTCCCTTCGGGTATGTGGAATGCCTCAGGGGTCAGGTCGGTTTTACGCCATCTCCATGAAATGACCCGCAAGAGCCGCCAGGCCGGTCTGGTCAACATCAACAAGCTCACCCAGCTGATGGACCAGGCGATCAACGAGATCTTTCAGGAAGGGATCCAGCCCGACAGGGAAGAGATCGATCTTCTCAATCAATACCTCGACGAGCTGAAGGCCGCGGTGGCCGCCACCGAGGCGCCGGGTAGCGGCGGGACGGCGGTGGACTCATCCTTCGAGGTGATCTATCTCCATCCCGAAAATCGGGCTCAGGATCAAATCACTGAAGCCATAGCGAAGAACGGATGGCGGGTTCTCAGCGTCCATGGTATCGAGGAACTGCGCACCGCTTTGGCGGGTGAGAAGGCCAGGGTTCTGCTTGTGGATACCGAGTACATGCAGCAGATGGGCGAAGTCAACCGCTTCCTCGACGAGCTGCGCGCGCAGAAGAAACGGCGGCCGGAACTGATCTTTCTCTCCAATCAATGCGATATCGAAATCCGTCTCGAGGTATTGCGAACAGGCGCCACCCAGTGCTTCTCGAAGCCGGTCAACATCAACGACCTGATGTTGAGCATCAAGCAGATCATCTCGCCGGAAGTGCAGCCCCATAACCGGGTCCTGATCGTCGAGGATGACGAGTCCCAGGCGCAATTCGCGAGCGCACTGCTGCGCAAGGGTTCACTGGAAACCCTGGCCATCACCGATCCGTTGCATGTGATGGAGGCGGTAGCGCGGTTTCAGCCCGACCTTATCCTCATGGATCTCTACATGCCCGGCGCCAACGGCATCGAACTGACACAGGTCATCCGCGAAAGGGATGAATCGCTGACCATACCCATCGTGTTTCTCTCCGGCGAGGACGACCTGGAGAAAAAGCTGTTGGCGCTCCATTCGGGGGCGGATGACTTTCTGACCAAACCGGTGAGGCCGCAACATCTGCTGGCGACGGTGAAAACCCGCATCAACAGGGCCAAGGCGATATTCGCCGCGGGGGTCAAGGGCCATATCGATCATCCAACCGGTCTCCGCAACAGAAGACAGCTGTTGCAGCAGCTCGATCTTTGCAGCTATGAGATGGCTAGCAAAGACTCGATATGCGCACTGTTTTACATCACCCTCGCAGATCAGGAGCAAAATCCCCATGACCTCGAGAGCGATGAACTGAATACCCTGCTGTTGGATATCGCCGTCCTCGCGGAAACCCTATTCGGCAAGCGCGACTTCATCGCCAGAACCGACAAACAGAGTCTGGGAATACTGCTGCAGCGTAAAGCGGAGGCGGATGTCGAGGCCCTTGGCAGCGCGCTCTGTGAACAGCTCAATGAGGCGCTCGCCGGCGATTCCACATCCCAGGATGCGCAGCGCTTCGGTGTCGGTTTGGAGCTGATAGACGCCGATCCGCTGAGCGCCTATGTCCACCTCTCCCATGCGGAGGCTGCAGCCCTGCAGGCCTATCGGGGGGGGGAGGAGGGCTATCTGCGTTATCAGGAGCCGAGCGGCGCTGCCGAGGCCCATGATACGGCCAGCGACGATTTCCAGAAGCATCAATTTGCGACTGCCCTGCAGACGGGCCTGATAGAGTTCATCGACCAGCATTTCACGGCATCCCTCGATTTCGGCAAGGAGATCACGGAACTGATGCCCATGCCGGCGCCGGCGACCGATATCGTGCTGATCTCCGATGATATCTATCTCACCGCGGAACAGTATGGACTGAGCGATAGCTTCGATCAGTACATCTGTAAGAATGTGATCAAGCGCCTGGGAGATAACGCCCTGAAGGGGGATAAGACCCAGATCATCGTCCGCCTGTCCGCCCACGCGGCCAACGATGAGAAGATCCTCGAGTTCATCAGAACCGAGTTGCGCAACCTGCAGCTGGTAGGCACAGGTTTGATGGTGGAGTTCAATCTGCCCTCGCTGGCATCGAATCTGAAACAGGCACGACACTTCCTCGGCGAGCTCTCCGCCATGGGCATCGCCTCCCTGCTCGGTAATTTCGCCTGCAACGAGACAGCCTATAAGGTGCTGGCCTATCTGAAGGCCGATGGGGTGCGGCCACACATCTCGTTGATGCAGACCAGCCAGGAAAAGATCCAGGAGATCGCCACTCAGGTGCATTCACTGCATGCAAAGATAATATTGCCGAGAGTGGAACATTTCGGTCAGATCAGCCTGCACTGGTCGGATGCGGCGGATTTTGTGCAAACAGACTACGACGATTGATGGTTGTCGCCTAAAACAAGACAGAGATCCGTACCGTAGATCCATGCTGAAGAATCAGCTCAGCGGCCCGGGTCCGCTCCTGCCATTGTCGACTCAGGATTTGGTCTCCAACAGCGCCACCTTGGTTGCAGCCGATATCCTGTCGATCTCCAACAGAAGTTCACAACACTCCGTCAATCTGTCCAATGGGGTGGGATCATCGGCGCAGCTGCAGCCGGCGACGATGCCCGCATAGATGACCGATACCCGGCAGTGAATCACCGCCGCATCCGCCTCACTGCCGACGACGATGACGCTGAAGGGCTCCGGGCTGACCATGCTGCTCTGGGAGAGGCCCTGCTGCAGGGGTAGCCGGTCGGCTTCGAGCGCTTCCAATTCCGCCTTCAGGGTCTGATTGAATCCTGGACTGCTCCAGGCATCCCGCGCTTTTGGGAGGTGGATCATTGCTGCTCCCCGGGTGGCTTAGCTTCTGTTTCTACCGTATTCTCTTCAATCATGATTATGTCGCAAGCTATTCGTAAACGTCCAGGTCGATGACAGAGCAGCAGCCTCCGCCGTCGCATAAGCGTCTGCTACGCCTGCTCCTGGTGGTGGCGCTGCTGTTTCTCTCCCTGCTGGCGCTGCTGCTGGTGTTGCAGCTGACCGAATCCGCACTCAGTGTGTGGCAGATACTCGACCAGCTGTCTCCGCTTCTGCTCGCCGTTTACGCCATCGGCCTGTTCGGCTTCGCGCTGCTGGTAACGCTCCTGAGTTGGCTTCTGCTGCGGCCCAAGGGTAGACGCGCCGAGCGCAGGACGGGGCCATCACTGCCGGGGGACAGGGAGGCCCTCGCGGAGGCATTGGCGCAGGCGGATGGAAAAGGGGTGGACACCGCCGGGGCGCGACAAGAGCTGCAGGAACTCGACCGGCGACGGGACCAATTGACCTTCTATGTGGCCTTCTTCGGCGCCGTCTCCGCGGGCAAGAGCGCGCTGATCAGAGCGATTACCGGTGCCGAGGGCATAGCGGTCGATGTGCGCGCCGGCACCACCCGGCAGATCGCCCACTACCGCTACCATGGAGACCCGGGGGTCGATCTCCAGCTGACCGATGCGCCGGGCATCCTCGACATCGATCCGGAGCTGGTGCGCATTGCCCGCGAGGAGGCGCGGCGCGCCCAGCTGGTGATCTATGTCTGTGACGGTGAGCTGACCCGGGATCAGCACCGCGAGCTGGTCGAACTGCAAACCCTCGAGCGGCCACTGATCCTGGCCCTGAACAAGCAGGATCGCTACAGCGACCGGGATCTCGAGGCAGTCGTCGGCCGGCTTCGAGAACGTCTGCCGGAGATCGAGGTCATTCCTGTTCAGGCGGGGGGCAAGGAGGAGGTCATTCGCCTCGACGCCTCGGGCAGCGAGCGGCGCGAGCTGCGCGACAGGGAGGCAAGGATCGAGGGATTGATGGCCGCGATCGAGAAGCGTATCGCAACCGAGAGGGAGGGGCTCGATGCGCGGCGGGATGAGAGCCTGGTACGGCTGGGTGGCGAGAAGCTCCACCAGGCGACCCAGGCCCACCGCCGTCAACAGGGGGAGAAGCTGGTGAGAGACTACACCGCCAAGGCGATGCTGGGCGCCGTGGCGGCGGTGAGTCCGGGAACCGATATCCTGATCCAGGGCTACCTCGGGGTGCAGATGGTGAAGGCCCTCACCGCCCTCTACGAGGTGAAGGCCAAAGAGGTCGATGTTGAACATTTCATCGACCTCGCCAGTCAGAACCTGGGCAAGCGCATGACCCTGGTACTGGCCATGGCCGGCAATGTGTTGAAGGCCTTTCCGGGGGTCGGGACAGTGACCGGCGGCTTGATGCACGCCGTCGCCTACGGCTTGATCTTCGAGGGTCTGGGCAAGGCCGTGCTGAAGACCCTTGAGGAGAGCGGTTCACTCCAGACCCTTCAGGCGTTGGACTATTTCGAGGAGGCAATCAGTGGAGATCTGGAAGGCCGTGCAAAATATTTTGCCCGGCTGGCTTTGGAAGAGTTCGGAAAAAGGCAGTGACGCCGGCGGAAGGTCGCAGGATGAAGGTCATCTCCATCTGGCGAGGGAGAACCTGCGCGAACTGCTGGAGGATGAGCGCCTGCCCGACAGCGTCCGCGACAGCCTCAAGGATGACTTCATGCAGGTCGAGGCGATGCTCGACAAGCTCGAACACGGCCATCTCCATATCGCGGTCTTCGGCCGGGTCAGTGTGGGTAAGTCGGCACTGCTGAACGCCCTGCTGGGGGAGGCGCGGTTCGCGGTCAGCGCCCTCCACGGTGAGACCCGCCACAGCGAGATGGCGCCCTGGCGGGAGATCGAGGCCGGCGGGGTCTACCTGATCGACACCCCGGGCATCAACGAGGTCAGCGGTGAAGCGCGGGAGCGAATGGCCGAGGATGTGGCGGGTCGCGCCGACCTGGTGCTGTTCGTGGTGGATGGCGACCTGACCCAGACCGAGTTGCATGCGATCCAAACCCTGCATCGGCGTAATCGACCGATCCTGGTGGTGCTCAACAAGTCGGACCGCTATAGCGGCGATGAGTTGGCGCTGCTGCTCTCCAGCCTGCAGCGGAAACTGCAGCCACTGGTCTCACCCACCTATATCGTGACCGCGGCGGCCGATCCCGCGGAGCGGATCTATCTGCAAACCGACGAACAGGGAGAGGAGCGCGAGATTCGCAAACGACCCCAGTCCGATGTGGACCGCCTCACGAGCAGTCTTTGGCGGTTGATCGAAAAGGAGGGGATGGCACTCTCCGCCCTCAATGCCAGCCTCTTCGCCGGCGAACTCAGCGACGAGGTGGCGGGCCGCATCGTAGCGGTGCGCCAGGAGGTCGCGGAGCGGGTGATCCGGGGTTACTGCCTGGGCAAGGGGGTGGCGGTGGCGCTGAATCCGATCCCGGTGGCCGACCTGGTGGCGGCCCTCGCCCTCGATGCCTCCATGGTCATGCACCTGGCCCGGGTCTACGGCATGTCGGTATCCCGGGGCGAGGCGGGGGATCTGATCAGGACCATCGGCGCCCAGATGGCGCTGCTGATGGCGACCGTATGGACGGTGAATCTGGCCGCCAGCGCCCTCAAGGCGGGCAGTGCGGGCCTCTCGACCCTGGTGACGGCCGCGGCCCAGGGGGCGATGGGTTACTACACCACCTATATCGTCGGCAAGGCGGCGCAACGCTACTTCGCCCAGGGCCGCTCATGGGGGAGCGGCGGACCCAAGACCATCGTGTCGCAGATCCTGGAGTCGGTGGACAAGGACTCCATCCTGGAGCAGGCCAGGGAGGACATCCGGCAACGGCTGCGTGCCTAGCCTGGGTTGAAAAGTCCGCAAATGAACGCGAATGAACGCAAATGTTTCTCCTGTTCCCATGCTGCCGCAAGCCGCACCCTACAGATCTGAGATATTGATTTCCACAGAGAATCCTGGAAACCAGAATGAATAACTCTTAATTTGCGTTCATTCGCGTTCATTTGCGGACTGACAAAACGCAAGCAGATCGCACCTCAGTAGTTGACCTCCACCGCCGTGCAGAGATAGCGCATCAGCGAATCGGTCTGCTTGAAGCCCCTGGTGACGAAGCTGCAAAACGACGGCTTGTGGATCTGATCAGGGTCAAAGCCCCTGATGGCGATGAAATCCTTGCGTTTCAGATCCTCGATCAACGGGTGATCGGCGGCAAAGCCCCGCGGCGGCCTGACCAGGGAATCCCCCGCCAGCTGAAAGTGCTTGCGGAAAGGCCCCTCCTTCAGCGCCGCCTGCCAGGCGGCAGGATTGTCGGTAATGAAGTTTCTGATCTTCGCCAGGGTCTTGGCTTCAGGGTGCCAAATGCCCGCACCGATGAAGCAGTCACCGGGTTCGATATGGAGATAGAAGCCGGGGGCGTGTACGTCCTTGCCCAGATTGTGCCTGAATTGGATGCCGATATTGGTTTTATAGGGCCGCTTGTCCTTGGAGAAACGGGTGTCGCGATAGACCCGCATCAGTGAACCGCCGGTTTTTTTCGCGACGGCACGGAACTCTCCGGAGATACCGCCCAGCTTTGGCGCCATCTCTTCAATGAAGACGAGGGCAGGCTCCCTGATGTAGGATTCGTAGCGATGCTTATTGTCGGCGAACCAGGTTCGGTCGTTGTTCTGCGCCAAGGCTGTTAGAAAAGGGAGGGTTTGTTGCGGGAATCCCTTGAACCTCTCCATCTGCGGCCAGCTCAGATGCCGTATTTGCTGTGAATGGCATGTCTGACCGGACAGGTGCAGACCAACTCCTTACCCAGCTGGGAACTGTAAGGGCAGTCGCAGCCCTTGCCGCAGACCATTCTCGAGGTGTTGTCGGCGGTCAGGCGGATACCGCACAGCTTGTAGTCGCTATCGGTGAGGCAGGCGTGATGCTTGGTGCATTTCTTCGCCTCCAACAGGGTTTCCAGGGGAATATTGAATCGCTTGGGACTATGCATCAGCCTAGGTTATCGCAAAAAACAGATTCCCTTCCACTTCAGGCAGGGTGAATTGGATGTGCAGATTCCACCCAAGGCAACCTGAAACCCGTGCTAGATGCCGCCGACAAGTGATGCATGTACACCGCTTCTTGTGAAGTGAGAGAGCAGCTCCCTGGAGTGAATTGTCTGCGGATCGTAGTCAACCACCATCAGGTGCGGAGTCTTGATATGGGCACAGGCACTTACAATTCCGCTTACACCAGACAGCTTTTTTTCAATATTATGTATCTGTTCGTGTGACAAAGACTCGTTGATATGAACCACAGCATTGGCATCATAATGGATCATCTTTTCCTCCGACACGGCATATCCGTTAAGATTGAAATTAGCTCAGATGGTGTTGATTACAATGAGGGTTTGTCCCAACAGCTTTTAGGGTTAATAAAGACCAATAACAGAAGGACCTGTCAGGCCAACGGGTGACGAGGCTATATGCATCTCGATACATTTCTCTTTTCCGCTTTGCTGTTGCTGCTGGCGACATCCATTGCCGTGACCCTGTTCAAGCATCTGGGGCTGGGTTCCGTGCTGGGACTTTTGGTGGCGGGCATTATCGTCGGTCCTCACTCGCCCGGCCCCTACGTGACCGAGCATGTGGGGGATGTCAGACACTTCACCGAACTGGGCGTGGTCCTGCTGCTGTTCATTATCGGCCTGGAGATGAGACCGAAGCGTTTGTGGGCCCTGCGCCGGGAGGTCTTCGGTCTGGGACTGCTGCAGATCCTCGTCACCGGACTGGCGTTGGCGATCTATTTCTACCAATGGCAGTCCTCCTGGCCGCTCTCGCTGTTGATAGGCGTGACTTTCGCGCTCTCCTCCACCGCCTTTGTGATCCAGATCCTGCAGGAGAGGGGCGAGATCGCGAGCAAGCACGGCATGACCGCCTTTTCGATCCTGCTGATGCAGGATCTGGCCATTGTGCCGCTGTTGGCCCTGGTGCCGCTCTTTTCCGAGACTGGCGGGGTCTCCGCCGAGATCCCCGCCTGGCAGCAACTGATGCTGGAGATCGGCATGATCGCCATGGTGGTGACGGTGGGGCGCTATCTGCTGCCGGTCGTGCTCAACCATTTGGCCAAGCAGGGCAACAGAGAGGGCTTTCTCCTGGTGGTCATGCTGGCGGTCTTCCTCGCGGCCTGGGTCATGGACAAGGTGGGTCTCTCCATGGCCCTCGGCGCCTTTGTCATGGGGATGCTGCTTTCCGGATCGAGCTATCGGTTGCAGATACAGGCCTTTGTCGAACCCTACAAGGGCCTGCTGATGAGTCTCTTCTTCGTCGCGGTGGGCATGTCGATCGATTTTGCGGCCATCTCGCAACAGCTGTTGATGTTCGTGCAACACGTTGTGGTGATTGTATTGATCAAGCTGTCGGTACTGTTTTTTCTTGCCCTCGGTTTCGGCGTTTCCAAGCAGATCGCGATGCGGATCAGTTTTTTTCTCGCCCAAGGCGGGGAGTTCGGTTTTGTCCTCTTTGCCGCCGCCAAGGCGCTGGATGTGATCGATGACGGCACCTTCGTGATCGCCGTGGGCGTGATTTCGGTCACCATGTTGATTACCCCTTTGCTGATTCGCATCAGCGATCATTTGGCAAGACAACACGACAGCGCCGCTTCCGAGGCCGACCATCTGCGATATCCCGCGGATCAGGGTGATGAGAACAGACGCCGGGTGATCATCGGCGGTTACGGGCGTGTGGGACACACCGTGGCGGTACTGCTGCATACCAGCGGGGTGCCGTTGGTGGTCTTCGATACCAGTCCCGAACGTGTCGCTCAGGGGAAGAAGGATGGCCTGCCCGTCTATTACGGGGACATCAGTGATCCCGATCTGCTCGATACCGCGAATCTGGGCAGTGCCTCCCTGCTGGTGTTGACTGTCGATAGCCATAGTACCGCTTTGCGCACCCTCTCTCATGCGCGCAACACCTATCCGCATGTCCCGGTGGTCTCAAGGGCGCGGGATCTAGAGACTGTCGGCCATCTGGTGAGTGCGGGGGCAAGCCATGCCTTTCCCGAAGCCCTGGAGAGCAGCCTGCGCCTGGGCGCCATCGCCCTGCAGATGGTCGATGTGCCCCAGGACAACGTTGATCTGCTGCTGCAGGGAGTGAGACAGGACAACTACACCCTGGTGAAATCGGAGGAGGATGTGGTGCGCAAAAAATAGGGGGTGTCTACTACAGAGCGTCTGAATGGCTAACAGATTATAGTAGTTAATTACATGCTAAAGCATTTCATCGACAGCATGTTACAGCATAATTCCCATCTATTTTCTGTCTAAATTAACACAGTTTAACACTCAGGTATTACAAATGAAATCGTTCTCGTCTAAGATGGGAGAACAACAGGAGATATCCTGTGCTAAGCAGAAAAAAGTCCGGTTATTGGGAACAGGTTGGAGGAGAAACCAACGCGTCTGTTGACTGAACCGGTGACCAAGGAACAGCAGGCGGGTTATGTGGCTTTCAAGACGGGGAGAGAACAAAATGCCAAAGCTAACCAGTGGGCTTACCCAGAAGGAGCGGCTGAAGGTCATCCAATCGATCGACATGATCAAATCGGCGCAGAATGCTCACGAGAGACAGGTGCTTCTGCGCTATCGCAACATGGTCGCGAGGGAGTTTCACGACGCCCAGTCGTCCGCGACGATCAGCGGCTAGCCCGTCGCAATATCCAATTAGTCAGCCGCTAGCCCTGCCATCCGCCTCTGCCGAGAGCGTCCTGCCATTGAGTGCCTTGCTGTCCGGACCCATCAGATAGAGATAGTCGTTCATGAGGCTGTCGGGCAGGGGCAGGGTGCCGGGATCTTCACCCGGATAGGCCCAGGCGCGCAGTGAAGTCCGGGTCGGGCCCGGTGCGATGCTGTTGACCCGTATATGGCTATTTTCCAGTTCGTCGGCCAGGGTCTGCATCAAGCCCTCGATGGCGAACTTGGATACGCCATAGGCGCCCCAGTAGGCCCTGCCCCTTCGCCCCACCCGATCGGATGTAAAGAGGATTGAGGCGTCATCCGCCTTGCGCAGCAGGGGCAGACAGGCCTGGGTGAGGAGAAAGGCTGCGGTGAGATTGACCTGGATGACGCTGTTCCAGGTCGCGGGGTCGTAGTCGTCGACACGACTCAGCAGCGCCAGCTTCGCGGCATTGTGCAGCAGGCCGTGCAGCTCTCCGAACTCCCGGTGGAGACTCTCTCCCAGGGCGTAGTAATCCTCGGCGGGCGCCTTCTCCAGATCGAAGGGGATCAGCGCGGGTGTCGGCCAACCGGCCGCCTCGATCGCATCGTAGGTCTCCTCCAGCCTGCCTTGATGGCGACCCAGCAGCACCACGGTCGCGCCATGTTCGGCAAATGCCTTGGCGGCTGCCTGGCCGATGCCGCGTCCGGCTCCGGTTACCAGAATCACACGCTCCCGGAGGAGATCTTTGGCGGGGATATAGTCTTGCATGGCGTGGCCTGGTTCCGGTCGGGCGAGCATTATAACGACCGGCGGCCGCATGGGATAATGAAAATCATCAAAGCCACTCGAGGATCTCCATCGGATGGTTGATCTGCCCGTCCGCCTGCCAATCCGAGGGATTGTCGTCGTCATCGAGATAACCGAACAGGGCGACCAGGGTCTTGGTGCCGGCATTGCGGCCGGCCTCGATATCGCGAATCGCATCACCCACATAGAGCGCCTGCCACGGGTCGGCCCCAGCCTGCCGGCAGGCATGGAGTATGGGTTGGGGATGCGGTTTTGCATGGGGGGTGGTGTCGCCGCTGACAATGGCGCTGGCGCGCTGGTCAAAACCCAGCTTCTGCATCAAGGGATCTGTCAGCCAGGTGGGTTTGTTGGTGACTATGCCCCAGTGGATACCCCGCGCCTCGAGTTCATCGATCAATGTTTCCATCCCGGCAAAGGGCTTGGTGAAGAGGGCTATATTGTCGGCGTAGATATGCAGGAACCGCTGCTGCAGTTCCCGATAACCGGGATCGCCGGGATCGATGTCAAACGCCACCTTCAGCATCGCCCGGCTGCCGTGAGAGACCGCCGGACGGAGCTTTTCAAAGGGAATCTCCTCCCGGCCTTGCTGGACCAGCACCCGATTGAGGGCGAAATGGAGATCGGCGGCGGTGTCCGCAAAGGTACCGTCAAGATCGAAAAGCACGCATTTGATCGTCATTTCAGTCAGCAGCGGGGGTCAGTCTGTCAACGGTCATCTTTGCTGGCGGCGACCAGGTAGTTGACATCTACATCGTCAGTCAGCTTGTAGGTTTGGGTGAGGGGATTGTAACCCATGCCCGTCATGCCGAGGCTGTTGAGCTCGGCCTTCCGCATCCAGGCGTGGAGCTCGGAGGGGCGGATGAACTTGGCGTAATCGTGGGTCCCTTTGGGCAACAGTTTCAACAGATACTCGGCGCCCAGGATAGTGAACAGATAGGACTTCGGATTGCGGTTGATGGTGGAGAAGAAAAGCCTGCCCCCCGGTTTGACCAGGCGGGCGCAGGCGCTTACCACCGAAGTGGGGTCGGGTACATGTTCCAGCATCTCCATGCAGGTGATCAGATCGAAACTCTCCGGCTGCTCCCGCGCCAGGCGTTCGACCGGGATGCGTTCGTAATTGATCTCCAGTCCCGACTCGAGCAGATGCAGCCTGGCCACCTGAAGAGGCGCCTCACCCATATCGATACCTGTCACCTGGGCGCCATGGGCGGCCATGCTCTCGGAGAGAATCCCGCCGCCGCAGCCGACGTCGAGCACCCGTCTGCCCTCCAATGGAGTAAAGCGCAGAATATAGTCAAGGCGCAGCGGATTGATCTCATGCAGGGGTTTGAACTCGCTGTGCGGATCCCACCAGCGGGAGGCCAGCTCTTCGAACTTGCTCACCTCGGCATGGTCGACATTGATCTGTTCAGTGCTCATAGGTTGATGTTTGTTGTATCGAATCTGTTATGCGGGGACACTCTGACCAACTCGTCATTCCGGCGAAAGCCGGAATCTATCTGTTTGATATTTCTGGATCCCGGCATGCGCCGGGATGACGAATAACATATTAACCGGGATGACGAATAACATATTAATCAGACCTTCCTTAGGTTACACATCGCAGAACCGTTTTTCGAGGGATGCCGTTTAGTTGTCGACATCCGCCGCCAGGATGCGTTCACGCCAATCCCTGCTGTGTCCACTCAGCTGCTGCAGATCCAGGGTTGTCAGACTGCCTTCGCTGACCAGGTGACGGCCCGCCACCCAGACGTGGGAGACCTGTTCGCGCCCCGCGGCATAGACCAGTTGCGATATCGGATGGTAGACCGGCAGGGTGTTGATCCTGTTCAGGTCCACCGCAACCAGGTCGGCGGACTTGCCGGGCTCGAGGGATCCTGTCTCCTGCTGCAGGCCGAGGGCGCGGGCGCCGTTGATGGTCGCCATGGAGAGCGCCTTGGCGGCGGGCAGGGCGCTGGCGTCCTTCGCCACCCCCTTGGCCAGCAGGGCGGCGCTGCGCATTTCGCTGAACATATCCAGGTCGTTGTTGCTGGCGGCGCCGTCGGTGCCCAGCGCCACATTGACCCCCGCCTCGATCAATTCGGTGACGGGACAGAAACCGCTCGCCAATTTCAAATTGGATTCGGGGCAGTGCACCACCTGGCCGCCACTGGCGGCGAAGCGCTCGATCTCGCCCTCCTCGAGATGGGTCATGTGTACCGCCGCCAGGGAAGGCGAGAGCAGTCCCAGGTCATTCAGCCTCTCCATCGGTCGCTTGCCCTGGTGCTGCAGCCCCTGCACGATTTCGTCATGGGTCTCATGGAGATGCATATGCACCGGTATCTCGAGCTCGTCCGCCAGGGTGCGGATTCGCTCCAGGATGGGATCGGCCACGGAGTAGGGGGCGTGGGGCGCGAAGGCGGTGTGGATGATCGGATTGGTGCGGAACTGATCGTGCACCTGCAGCCCCTTGTGCAGGTAGTCGTCGCCATCGCTGGCCCAGGCGGAGGGGAAGTCGATGGCGATCAGGCCGAGTACGGCCCGGATCCCCGCGCTGCTCGCCACCCGACCGGTGATGTCGGGAAAGAAATACATGTCGTTGAAGCAGGTGGTGCCGCCGAGGAGCATCTCGGCGACCGCCAGCTGGGTGCCGTCGTGGATGAACTCCTCGCTCACCCACCTCGCCTCGGCGGGCCAGATGTGTTCGTTCAACCAGGTCATCAACGGCATGTCGTCGGCGAGACCCCTGAGCAGGGCCATCGCGGCATGGGTGTGGCTGTTGATCAGTCCGGGGATGAGCGCATGGCCGGGCAGGCTGATCTCTTGTGCCGAGTGGTATTGCTCAGCCACCTTGTCTGTGGGAAGGATCGCGCTAATGCGGCCCCGGTTCACCACCAGGGTATGGTCGCTGAGGAGCAGGTTTTCCGGCACCACCGGGATGATCCATTGCGCATGGATGAGTTGATCGACCGCTTCTGGCATCGTCATCTCTCTGTCATTGCTAGATAGGTATGAGACACTACACTCGCAACCTGAACAAATGCAACGCCAGCTTAAGAGAAGTATGTCTATGGATCTCTCACAACATATGAATCGGATAACCGGCGATGACGCCATCATCTGGCGGGAAGGCCGTCTCTACCTGCTGGATCAGCGCAGGCTGCCCGCCGAGGTGAATTTCCTCGAACTCAACAGCGCGGCCGAAACCGCCCGGGCGATCACCGACATGGTGGTGCGCGGGGCGCCGGCGATCGGCATCACCGCGGCCTACGGCGTGGTCCTTGCTGGGGCGAATGCGTTTCGCGCATCCGCAGCCCGGTGGCAGGCCGCCATCAGGGACGACATCGAACACCTGGGTCGATCCAGGCCGACAGCGGTCAATCTCTTCTGGGCACTGAAGAGGATGGAGGCCCTGCTGGCGGAACTGCCCGCGGACAGGGATCCCAGCGATGCCCTGTTGCAGGAGGCGATTGCGATCCATCAGGCGGATATCCGGGCGAACCGGCATATGGGCGAGCTGGGCGCCTCCCTTATCGGGGCGGGGAGCGGCGTCATCACCCATTGCAACGCCGGGGCCCTGGCCACCGGCGGTTACGGCACCGCCCTGGGGGTGATCCGCTCGGCGCACAAGCGGGGGCTGATCCGGGAGGTCCTCGCCGACGAGACCCGTCCCTGGCTGCAGGGCGCCCGCCTCACCGCCTGGGAGCTGCTGCAGGATCAGATCCCGGTCACCCTGCTGGCGGATGGGGCCGCCGCCCATCGTATGGCCCAGGGAGGGATCGACTGGATCATCGTGGGATCGGACCGGATTGCGGCGAATGGAGACGTGGCGAACAAGATCGGCACCTACGGCCTGGCGGTGGCGGCGAAGCATCATGGCGTCCAGGTGATGGTGGCGGCGCCGACCTCGACCATCGATATGGAGCTGGCCGGCGGCAGCGAGATTCCGATCGAAGTGAGGGGAGAGGAGGAGCTGCTCGGATGCGGGGGTCGGCAGGTCGCCGCGAAGGGTGCCGGGGTATGGAATCCGGTATTCGATGTCACGCCAAACGAATTGATCGACGCCATCGTCACGGAAAGGGGTGTTGTGACCTCGCCAAATCGGAAAAAGATGGAAAATTTGATGGCGAATCGGCCTGAGAGCCCCTGAAATTGCTTTTCAGGCGCTTTTTATACAGCACTGTGTCAGGGGGCTATGGTACAATACTCCTTTTCTGACGCCCCGCAGTGATGGCGGGGGCGGCTGCGGAAGACCAGGAGCCCAATGACCGAATTCGCCAAAGAAGTTCTCCCTGTCAATCTCGAAGACGAGATGCGGCAATCCTACCTGGACTACGCCATGAGCGTCATCGTGGGACGGGCCCTGCCGGATGTCCGCGACGGACTCAAGCCTGTCCACCGCCGCGTCCTCTACGCGATGAACGAGCTGGGCAACGACTGGAACAAGCCCTACAAGAAATCGGCGCGCATCGTGGGTGATGTGATCGGTAAGTACCATCCCCATGGCGATACCGCCGTCTACGATACCATCGTGCGCATGGCCCAGCCCTTCTCCATGCGCTACATGCTGGTCGACGGCCAGGGCAACTTCGGCTCGGTGGACGGGGACTCCCCCGCGGCGATGCGTTACACCGAGGTGCGCATGGCGCGCATCGCCCATACCCTGCTCGACGATCTCGACAAGGAGACGGTCGACTTCATCGCCAACTACGATGAGACCGAGCGCGAACCCGCGGTACTCCCGGCGCGCATCCCCAACCTCCTGGTCAACGGCTCCGCCGGCATCGCCGTGGGTATGGCGACCAACGTGCCGCCGCACAACCTCAACGAGGTGGTCAACGCCTGCGTCGCGCTGATCGATGAGCCCTCCATCGGCATCGATCAGTTGATGGCCCATCTGCCAGGCCCCGATTTTCCCACCGCGGGCCTGATCAACGGCGCCAGCGGCATCAACGAGGCCTACCACACCGGGCGCGGCAGGATCTACATGCGTGCGCGCAGCGAGATCGAGACCGACGAGAGCAGCGGCAAGCAGACCATCATCGTCAACGAGCTCCCCTATCAGGTCAACAAGGCCAGGCTGATCGAGAAGATCGCCGAGCTGGTGAAGGATAAGCGCATCGAGGGCATCACCGAGCTGCGCGACGAGTCGGACAAGGACGGGATGCGCATCGTCATCGAACTGCGCCGCGGTGAAGTGGCGGAGGTGGTGCTCAACAACCTCTACCAGCAGACCGCCATGCAGAGCGTCTTCGGCATCAACATGGTGGCCCTGGTGGATGGCCGCCCGCGCCTGCTCAACCTCAAGCAGCTGCTGGAGTTCTTTATCCGCCACCGCCGCGAGGTGGTGACCCGGCGCACCCTCTATGAACTGCGCAAGGCGAGGGACAGGGCCCATGTGCTGGAAGGCCTGGCGGTGGCGCTGGCCAACATCGATGAAGTGATCCAGTTGATCAAGCAGGCTGCCAATTCGGCTGAAGCTAAAAAGGGTCTGCTGGAACGGGTCTGGCAGTCTGGTGTAGTGGAGAAAATGCTGGAGCGCGCAGGTGCATCGAGCACCCGTCCCGAAGAGCTAACCGATGAATTCGGTCTGACACCTGAAGGTTACCGTCTAACCGAGGTTCAGGCCCAAGAGATATTGAATATGCGCCTGCACCGCCTGACCGGTTTGGAGCAGGACAAGATCATTAAGGAATACGAGGAGCTGCTGGAAGCAATAGCAGACTTGCTCGATATTCTCGGCAGTCCCGACCGCCTGATGCAGGTGATCCGTGACGAGTTGGAGGAGATACGGGAGCAGTATGGGGATGAGCGCCGCACCGAGATCATCGAGAACCGCCTCGACCTCACCCTGGAGGATCTGATCACCGAGGAGGATGTGGTGGTGACCCTCTCCCATGCGGGTTATGCCAAGGCGCAGCCGATCACCACCTACCAGGCCCAGCGGCGGGGCGGCAAGGGCAAGATCGCAACCGCCACCAAGGATGAGGATTTCGTCGACAAGCTCTTCATCGCCAGCACCCACGACACCATCCTCTGTTTCTCCAACATGGGCAAGGTCTACTGGCTCAAGGTCTACGAGCTGCCCCAGGCCGGGCGCAACGCCCGCGGCAAGCCGATCGTCAACCTGCTGCCGCTGGACGGGGAGGAGCAGATCAACGCCATCCTACCGGTCCGGGAATATGATGCCGATCGCTATGTCTTCATGGCGACCAGCTCCGGCACGGTGAAGAAGACCTCGCTGGAGGCCTTCTCCCGGCCCCGGGCCAACGGCATCATCGCGGTCGACCTGCGCGACGGCGACAAACTGGTCGGCGTCGCCGTCACCGACGGCGAACAGGACATCCTGCTCTTCAGCAGCAGCGGCAAGGCGGTCCGTTTCCCGGAAGCGAAAGTCAGGGCGATGGGACGCACCGCCTGCGGAGTTCGCGGTATCCGCATGGATGAGAAGCATCGGCTTGTCTCCCTCATCGTCGCCCAGGAAGGCGACATATTGACCGTCACCGGGAACGGCTACGGCAAGCGTACCCCCATCGATGAGTATCCGGTGCATGGACGCGGCGGGCAGGGCGTGATCTCCATCCAGACCTCGGAGCGCAACGGCTCGGTGGTCGGCGCCGTGCAGGTGGTCGAAGAGGATGAGGTGATGATGATCTCCGACGGCGGCACCCTGGTGCGCAACCGGGTCAGCGAGATCTCGCAGATGGGGCGCAATACCCAGGGCGTGATCATGATCCGTCTCAACGAGGACGAGCGGCTGATCGGCCTGGAGCGGATCGAGAATCTCGACGCCGATTCCGATGAGAACGGGGAAGCGGACCAGGACAGCGCAAGTGACTGACCCTGCGATCGCTGCCGGCGTGAGCCTCAAGCCATTTCCCGGCTCGAATGAGGCGGATTGATCGAATCGATCCGATGCTTGCCCGGTCGCTGTTCACCCTGGATCTGTCTACAGCATGTTTATTGATTAGATTTCCTTCACCACCTATTTGAGAGGCTATAGATGTCACGAGTCTTTAACTTCAGTGCCGGTCCTGCAATGTTACCGGAAGAGGTTCTGCAACAGGCCAGGGAAGAGATGCTGGATTGGCACGGCAGCGGGATGTCCGTCATGGAGATGAGCCACCGGGGCAAGGAGTTCATGTCCATCGCTGAAGAGGCGGAAGCGGATCTGCGCGGATTGTTGCAGATACCCGCGAACTATAAAGTGATGTTCCTCCAGGGTGGTGCATCGAGCCAGTTTGCCATGGTGCCGATGAACCTGACCCGGGACAATGCGAAGGTCGACTATATCAATACCGGCTCCTGGTCGAAAAAGGCGATTGCGGAGGCCAAGCGCTTTGCCGAGGTCAATCTGGCAGCAACCACCGAGGATGCCAAGTTCACCACCACGCCGGCGCAGTCCGATCTCAAGCTCGATCCGGCAGCCGCCTATGTTCACTACACGCCCAATGAGACCATTCAGGGGGTGGAGTTCCCCTATGTGCCGGAGACCGGCGGTGTGCCGCTGGTCGCCGATTTCTCCTCGACCATCCTTTCGCGCCCGATCGATGTGAATAAATACGGGATCATCTATGCCGGTGCGCAAAAGAACATCGGGCCTGCCGGTCTGACCCTTGCCATCGTGCGCGAGGATCTGATCGGAAACGCCGTCGACAATACCCCGGTGATGTTCCAGTACACGACTCACAGCGACAATGGTTCGATGTACAACACACCGCCGACCTACGGCTGGTACCTGGCGGGACTGGTGTTTAAATGGCTCCAGGAGAAGGGTGGTCTGAGTGGCATGGCGGCGATCAATCAGCGCAAGGCGGACGCCCTCTACAATACCATCGACAATTCCGATTTCTACGCCAATCCGGTATCGACCGAGAGCCGTTCCTGGATGAACGTGCCCTTCACCCTGGCCGACGCCTCGCTGGATGGAAAGTTCATCGAGGAGGCGAGCGCGGCGGGGCTGAAGACCCTCAAGGGCCACCGCTCGGTGGGGGGCATGCGCGCCAGCATCTATAACGCCATGCCTGAAGCGGGGGTCAAGGCGCTAATCGATTTCATGGTTGAGTTTGAACGGGTCAATGGATAAGTAACATGTACAAGATTCTTACCTTAAACAATATCTCTGTGGCGGGCCTTGATCGTCTGCCCCGGGATCACTATGAAGTGGCCTCGGAAATCACCCACCCGGATGCGATCCTGCTGCGTTCCCACAAGATGCATGGCATGACGATCCCAGAAACGGTGAAGGCGATCGGTCGGGCCGGTGCCGGTGTCAACAATATTCCGGTGGCCGAGATGACCGAAAAGGGGATCCCCGTCTTCAATGCCCCGGGGGCCAATGCCAATGCGGTGAAGGAGCTGGTACTCGCCGGTGCGCTGCTGGCGGCGCGAAACCTGGGGCAGGCCTGGCGCTTTGCCACCGAGCTGACGGGGGATGACGGAACCATCAACAAGCAGGTCGAGTCCGGAAAGAAGAATTTTGTCGGCTTCGAGCTGCCGGGGCGCACCATGGGCGTCATCGGCCTCGGCGCCATCGGCGTCAAGGTTGCCAATGCCTGTCGGGCCCTGGGCATGAACGTGATCGGCTACGATCCCACGATTACGGTCCAGAGCGCATGGAAACTCGCTTCCGAGGTGGAGCAGGCATTGAGTGTGGACGACCTGCTCTCCAAGTCGGACTTCGTCTCGTTTCACGTGCCGCTGACGGATGCCACCGCCAATATGATCAATGCGGATCGGCTGAACCTGATGAAGCCCGGATCGGTGCTGCTCAATTTCGCCCGCAACGGCATCATCGACGACCAGGCCACGGTGGACGCCCTGGACAGCGGTCAACTCTATGCCTACGTGTGCGATTTCCCCAGTAATCTGCTCAAGGGCCACCCCAGGGTGATTACCCTGCCTCACCTGGGAGCCTCCACCAAGGAGGCGGAAGACAACTGTGCGATCATGGTGGCGGAGCAGGTTCGCGACTACCTGGAGAACGGCAATATAACCAATTCAGTCAATTTCCCCGACATCAATCTGCCGAGGAACGGCGGGTATCGCATCGCCGTGGTAAACAACAATGTACCCAACATGGTGGGGCAGATCTCCACCGATCTGGCGAACGAGGGATTGAACATCCTCGACATGCTCAACAAGTCCCGTGACAACATTGCGGTAACGCTGCTCGACGTGGACAGGCAACCCTCGAGAGAGTTATTGCAGACCCTCGCTTCCATCGATGGTGTATTATCGGTACGCTCCCTCACAGGAAATAGTTAGGACTAGGCGTCAACTGGCCACTGGATCAATCGATGAACGACGATGCGAAACTGAATGCCATGCGTGACCGGATCGACGAGATCGACCTGCAGCTGCAGCAGCTGATCAGTGAGCGCGCGGAAGCGGCCCAGGAGGTTGCGCGCATCAAGCTGGAACAGGATCCGCAGACGGCGTTCTATCGTCCGGAGCGCGAGGCCGAGGTGTTGCGGCGTGTCAAGTCGCGTAATCCGGGGCCCCTGGAAGATGAGGAGATGGCTAGACTGTTCCGCGAGATCATGTCGGCCTGCCTGGCCCTGGAACAGCCCCTGAGCATCGCCTTTCTCGGCCCGGACGGCACCTACACCCAGGAGGCCGTGCTCAAACACTTCGGTCATTCGGTACGCACCATGGCCATGGGATCGATCCCGGATACCTTCCGCGAGGTCGAGGCCGGGGCCTGTCACTACGGCGTGGTGCCGGTGGAGAATTCGACGGAAGGCGTGATTACCCACACCCTGGATACCTTCGTCACCTCGCCGCTGCGAATCTGCGGCGAGGTCTCGCTGCCGATCAATCATCAGCTGCTCAGCAGTGCGCAGAGCACCGCGCAGATCAAGCGGGTCTACTCCCATGCCCAATCCCTGGCCCAGTGCCGGGGGTGGCTCGATCAGCACCTGCCCCATGCGGAGCGGGTCGCGGTGGGCAGCAATGCGGAGGCCGCCAGGCTCGCCACCGAGACGGCCGATACCGCGGCCATTGCGGGGGAGGCTGCCGCTGAGATCTACCGGCTCAAGCTGCTGGCATCGAACATCGAGGATGAACCCGGCAACACGACCCGGTTTCTGGTGATCGGCAAACAGGATGCGCCGGCCAGCGGCGATGACAAGACCAGCATCATGTTCTCCACCCATAACAAGGCGGGGGGCCTGCATGCCATGTTGTCGCCGTTCGCCGAACACGGCATCAGCATGACGCGCATCGAGTCCCGGCCCTCCCGGCGGGGGCGCTGGGACTATCTCTTTTTCATCGATGTGGAGGGGCATAGAAGTGATGACAATCTCGCCATGGCCCTGCACGAAATCGAACAGGCGGCCACCCAGTTCAAGGTTCTCGGCTCCTATCCGCAGGCAACCATATAGCGGCAGGATTCACGCTCCACATTGCCATGGTTGAGTACTATGAGAGGTCAGACAAATCCATATCTTGAGCTTGCGGCGCCGGGAATCGGGGCCCTGAACCCCTATCTCCCCGGCAAGCCGATATCCGAGCTGGAGCGTGAGCTGGGTATCAGCCACTCGATAAAACTGGCATCCAATGAAAATCCGCTGGGCGTCAGCGATAAGGTCATCGAGGCGATAGCCAACTGCAGCCCCGAGTTGTCGCGCTACCCCGACGGCGGCGCCTTCCAGCTGCGTCAGCGGCTCGCCGAGAAGCATGGCGTCGATCCCGGCTGCATCACCCTCGGCAACGGTTCCAATGATGTCTTGGATATGGTCGCCCGGGTGTTTCTTTCACCCGGCGTGGAATCCCTGTTCTCGCAATACGCCTTTGCCGTCTATCCCATCAGCAGCCAGGCCGCGGGGGCGAAGCTGGTGATCGCGCCCGCCAGGGAGTACGGCCACGACCTCGATCGCATGCTGCAGCTGGTTACCCCAAGGACCAGGGTGATCTGGATTGCCAATCCCAACAACCCGACGGGAACCTGGCTCGCGCGGGATGAGCTGCTCGACTTCCTGACCCAGCTGCCGGATCATCTCATCCTGGTGCTGGACGAGGCCTATATCGAATATGTTCAGCAGAGCGACTATCCCGACGGCACCGCCTGGCTGTCGCGATTTCCCAACCTGATCGTGACCCGCACCTTTTCCAAGGCCTACGGACTCGCATCGCTGCGCGTCGGCTATGGGATATCCAATCCCGACCTTGCCGATCTGTTGAACCGGGTTCGGCAGCCGTTCAACGTCAACACGCCGGCACAGTCGGCGGCGCTGGCGGCGCTGCAGGATCAGGCCTTCATCCAACGTTCGATTGCCCTCAACAACAGGGGTATGCAACAGTACCGGCAAGGCTTCGAGAGGTTGGGGCTTGAAGCCATCCCCTCTGTGGCGAATTTCGTCACTGTGGATTTTGCCGAGGAGGCTTCCAGGATCGATCGGGCGCTATTGAGCGAGGGCTGTATTACCCGCCCGATTGCAAACTACGGACTGCCCAACCACTTGCGAATTTCAATCGGTCTGGAAGAGGAAAACGATCGCCTCCTGGCGACACTGGCGAAGGTGCTTAAACCTAGATTCCGCAGTTGACCGCTCCATTCTGCTACTAAGTTGAGGAATGATATGAAAAAATGTTCGATAGAGGGTATCACCCGCTGGGTGAGTCACGCTACAGGGCGAATTGCACGCTTGTGGCGGCGCATGGCAGCGTTGCAACTCCTTGCAATAACAGGCTATTGCGCGTCGTTGCGCCTTGCCCTGCACCCCCACAAGCGCACACTTCACCCTGTTCAACTGCGGATTCTAGGGTAAACGGTGATTGAAAAGCTTGCGATTATCGGCGTCGGCCTGATCGGGGGCTCCGTTGCCCTGGCCCTGAAGGAAGAGGGGCTGGTCAGGGAGGTGGTTGGCTGCGGTCGGGGCAAGGCCAATTTGGCCAAAGCCCGGACTCTGGGTGTGATCGACCACTACACCCATGACGTGGCCGCTGCGGTCCAAGGCGCCGATATGGTCCTGCTCTCGGTGCCATTGGGGGCGATGCGCGACACCCTCGAGGCGATGCGCGGCCAGCTTGCGGCCGATGCCGTGGTAACCGATGCCGGCAGTGTCAAAGGCAGCGTGGTGAATGATGTACGGGCGGTGTTTGGCGAAATGCCCGGGTTTTTTGTCCCTGGCCACCCCATTGCGGGTACCGAGCGCAGCGGCGCCGCGGCGGCCTTTGCCGAGTTGTATCGCAATCGCAGGGTCATTCTCACGCCGCTGCCGGAGACGGACCGGCAAGCCCTGCAGCGGGTTGAAAAGCTGTGGCGGCAGTGCGGGGCGGAAGTGGTGGAGATGACGGTTGAACACCATGACGAGGTTTTGGCCGCCACCAGCCACCTGCCGCATATGCTGGCTTTCACCCTGGTCGACAGCCTGGCGCGGATGAAAGAGAACGATGAAATCTTCAGCTTCGCCGCCGGAGGCTTCAGGGACTTTACCCGGATTGCATCGAGCAACCCGGTCATGTGGCGCGACATCTGTATCGCCAATCAACGATCCCTGAACGAGATGCTGACCCGCTTCGCCGATGAGCTGCATGAGCTGGCGGCGCTGCTGCAGCAGGGCGATGAGAAGGGATTGCTGGAGATATTCGAGCGTGCGAAACAGGCGCGCGACAGATTTGTGGATGGTGTGGATCGTTGATTGACGGGTAGTATCAAGTTGCAACAAAGACTCAATTTTCAAATTCAACCCGGTGGAGAACTGAACGGCAACCTGCGTGTCCCCGGCGACAAGTCGATTTCGCACAGATCGATCATGCTCGGCTCACTGGCCGATGGGGTAACCCGTGTCAAGGGCTTTCTCGAGGGTGAAGACAGCCTCGCCACGCTCAATGCCTTCCGCCAGATGGGGGTGACCATCGAGGGGCCTGATTCGGGGCGGCTGACGATCCGCGGCGTCGGCGTCGACGGGCTGCAGCTGCCGCAGAACCCATTGGATCTGGGGAATTCCGGTACCTCCATGCGCCTGCTCACCGGCCTCCTGGCGGGGCAGGGCATGGCGGTGACACTGACCGGCGACAGCTCCCTCTCGGGGCGTCCGATGAAGCGGGTAATCGATCCGCTTTCGCAGATGGGGGCGGATATCGGTTCAACAGCTGAATTCACCGCGCCCTTGCAGATACATCCCCGAACCCGCTTGCAGGGCATCGATTACCCCCTGCCGATGGCCAGCGCACAAGTCAAATCCGCGCTCCTGTTGGCGGGGCTGTTTGCGGAGGGGGAGACCTGTGTCACCGAACCGGCGCCCACCCGGGATCATACGGAGCGTATGCTGCAGGGCTTCGGTTATCCGGTGAGACGCAGCGGCAACAGGATATGTCTCACCGGAGGGGGGCGATTGACAGGCTGTGAGATCGATATACCCGCGGATATTTCATCGGCGACCTTCTTCCTCGTCGGGGCCGCGATCGCCGATGGATCGGATATGGTGCTGGAGCATGTGGGGATCAATCCCACCCGCGACGGTGTGATCTCCATCCTCAAGCTGATGGGCGCTGATCTTGAGCTGAGCAACCAGAGAGAGGTCGGTGGCGAGCCTGTGGCCGACATCCGCATCAGATCGAGTCGTCTCAACGGCATCGACATACCCGAGGAGCTGGTACCCCTGGCCATCGATGAGTTTCCCGCCCTCTTTGTCGCCGCGGCCTGCGCCCGGGGCGAGACGCGCCTGCGCGGTGCAGAGGAGCTGCGGGTCAAGGAGAGCGACCGCATCCAGGTCATGGCGGAGGGTTTGCAACGACTCGGCATCCAGGCCGATCCCACCCCTGACGGCATCCTGATTCAGGGGGGAACCCTTCGTGGCGGAAGGGTTGAGAGCTACGGTGATCACAGAATTGCGATGTCGTTCGCAATGGCGGGATTGAAGGCGGCGAACCCCATTGAGATCGCCGATTGCACAAATGTGAATACCTCCTTTCCCGGATTTGTTTCCGCTGCCGCAGCGGCGGGTTTGAGGATTCACGAGGTAGCGAACCAATGGCCAGGGTAGCGGTGATCACCGTGGACGGCCCTTCGGGGTCGGGTAAGGGGACCCTTGCCCAGCGCATTGCCGAGACCCTGGGCTGGCATTTTCTCGATAGCGGCGCGATCTATCGTGTACTGGGTTTGATGGTTGAACGTGCAGGTATCAGTGGAGAAAACATAGATAAAATCAGCGAAATGGCTGCTAACATGCCCTTGGCGTTCAGTCAGGGCAAGGTCCTGCTGGCCGGTGAGGATGTATCCGACCTGATTCGCACCGAGACCATCGGCAACCAGGCATCGAAAGTGGCTGCGATCCCCCAGGTTCGCGAGGCGCTGCTGGCATGGCAGCGCAATTATGCCAAAGCACCGGGCCTGGTTGCCGATGGGCGCGACATGGGCACGGTGGTTTTCCCCCGGGCGGAGGTCAAGATATTTCTCACCGCAAGTGCCGAGGAGAGGGCACAGAGACGCTATAAACAGTTGAAAGAAAAGGGGTTAGGTGTTAATCTCGCCCGTCTTACTGATGAGATCAGAGAACGGGATGAGCGTGACAGCAAACGTGCCGTGGCGCCGCTCGTTGCTTCGGATTCCGCCTATCAGCTGGATTCGACGGCGATGACCATCGATGAAGTCTTTCAGCGGGCGATGCAGAAGATCAGAGCTAGCCTGCCCGACCTTCGTCCATAGCCAGCTCGCTCAAAGGTAAGATTGGTGGCCGGTTTACCGGCTTTGTTTTAACCCATAACGACCTGGCGGACAAATCAAAATGCTGTTTCGTCCTGCCTGTGCAGCCTAGTGTTGCAGGAAAATCAATCCCATGACCGAAAGTTTTGCAGAATTATTTGAGGAGAGCCTCTCCAGTACCCAGCTTCGCAGCGGCGCCATTATCATCGGCACTGTCCTCGATATCACGCCTGAAGCCGTAATAGTCAATGCCGGCCTGAAATCGGAAGGTGTCATACCACGCGACCAGTTTCTCAACCAAAACGGAGAGATCGAAGTCGAGATAGGCGATCAGGTAGAGGTCGCACTGGATGCTGTCGAAGACGGCTTCGGCGCCACCAGACTCTCCCGCGAGAAGGCCAAGCGCGATCAGGCTTGGAAAGTCCTGGAAAAGGCCCATGAGGCCGAAGAGACCGTGATCGGACGCATCAACGGCAAGGTGAAAGGCGGCTTTACCGTAGAATTGAATGATATCCGCGCGTTTCTCCCCGGCTCGCTGGTTGACGTGCGGCCGGTGCGCGATACCGCCTACCTGGAGGGCAAGGATCTGGAATTCAAGGTGATCAAACTCGATCGCCGCCGCAACAATGTCGTGGTTTCGCGCCGCGCCGTGGTTGAACAGGAATACAGTGAAGAGCGCGACAAGCTGCTTGAGAATCTGCAGGAAGGTCAGGAGATCAAGGGTGTGGTCAAGAACCTCACCGACTATGGTGCATTTGTCGACCTTGGCGGTATCGACGGTCTGCTGCACATCACCGACATGGCATGGAAGCGCGTCAAGCACCCCTCCGAGGTGGTCGAGATCGGTGATGAGATCAACGTCAAGATTTTGAAATTCGACCGTGAACGCAATCGCGTTTCACTCGGTCTCAAGCAGATGGGTGACGATCCTTGGGTCGCACTGGCGCGCCGCTATCCGGAGGGCACCCGTCTCTTCGGCAAGGTGACCAACATCGCCGATTACGGTTGTTTCGTCGAGATCGAAGAGGGTGTCGAAGGACTGGTGCATGTATCCGAGATGGACTGGACCAACAAGAACGTTCACCCCTCCAAGATCGTCTCCCTCGGCGACGAAGTGGAGGTCATGGTGCTGGACATCGACGAGGAGAGGCGTCGCGTCTCCCTTGGCATCAAACAGTGCAAGCCCAATCCGTGGGACGAGTTCGCCGCGACTCACAAGAAGGGCGACCACGTAACGGGAAATATCAAGTCGATCACCGATTTCGGTATCTTCATCGGCCTGGATGGCGGTATCGACGGCCTGATCCATCTCTCCGACATCTCCTGGGATGACGAGGGCGAAGATGCGATTCGCAACTTCAAGAAGGGTGATGAGGTCGAGACCGTCGTGCTCTCGGTCGATCCGGAACGCGAGCGCATCTCCCTGGGCATCAAGCAGCTGGCGCAGGATCCCTTCTCCAGCTTCGTGGCGGCCAACGAAAAAGGCAGCTTTGTCAAAGGTACGGTCGCGGAGGTTGACGCCAAGGGCGCCGTGATCAACTTGGCCGAGGGTGTCGAGGGCTATCTGCGAGCCTCCGAGCTGTCGCGCGATCGTGTAGAGGATGCACGCAGCATGCTAAAGGAAGGCGATGAGATAGAGGCGAAGTTCATTGGTGTGGATCGTAAGAACCGCTCCATAACGCTCTCTATCAAAGCCAAGGACGCCGATGAAGAGGCGGCCGCAATCAAGGGCTACGCCCGGGATGCAGCGACCAGCGCCCCGACATTGGGTGATCTGTTGAAAGAGCAGATGGATAATCAAGGCGAGTAGGACAGGAGTCGAAATCGATAGATTCCGAAACTGGAAATCAGGGCCTGCACAGCGAGGTGCGGGCCCTGGAATATCGGCAAATTGGAGAACTGACAAGAATGACAAAATCCGAACTGATTGAGATTATTGCCAAGGAGCAGAGCCATCTTGCCTATCGTGATGTGGAGTTGGCTGTAAAGTGTATGATCGAACACATGAGTCAATCTCTGGCATCGGGAGAGCGGATTGAGATTCGCGGTTTTGGCAGCTTTTCACTCCACTACCGGCCGCCAAGAATGGGACGCAATCCTAAAACTGGTAAGACTGTCGCACTTTCCGGCAAGTATGTCCCGCACTTCAAACCCGGCAAGGAGTTGCGGGATCGAGTGAATCAGTCCTACTCGGAAAGTCTCACCGAAGGGATAGAATAACCACCGATTTCAGCAATCATTCAAGCCTAAACCGCCACTATCCAATTCGCCTATGCTTGCGCTGATGGATTTTTCGCGCCTGTCTCTTTAGGTTGGAATCATGAAGTTTCACTGACTAAGTATTTCGCTTTTTTGGTCAGTATCATCTCTTCGGGAAAGGCACAGGTAAAACTGCTGCCAACACCCAGCTGGCTTGAGATTCTCAATTCGCCGTCGTGACGGCTGATAATATGTTTAACGATGGCCAGTCCCAGACCGGTACCCCCGGACTGGCGTGAGCGGGCCTTGTCGACCCGGTAGAATCGTTCGCTCAGCCTTGGTATGTGGCGCTCCTCGATACCCGGTCCCGTATCAGTGACAGTCAGGCACGCCTCCTTCTCCAGACGCAACCAGGTAACGGTTATCTCCGTGCCGGGCGGGGTGTGGATTATGGCGTTGTAGACAAGATTGGAGAATGCGCTCATCAGTTCATTCTCCTCACCAAGCAGCCAGAGATTGTCGTTGACATCCAGGGTCAGCCTGTAGCCGCCGTTCTGATCCGCCAGCAGCTGGGCTTGATCCACGATTCTGCGCAACATGTCTGGAACGGCGACGGGTTTTTCAGCTGACGGCGCATTCCCCAGTTCGAGTCGGGAAAGGGCGAGCAGATCGTTAATGATACTGTTCATCCTCTCCGCCTGTTGTTGCATCAGTGCGAATGGACGCTCCTGAAAGGGGAGCATTTCGTTCTCGCCGAGATTCTCGAGGAACCCTGAGATCACGGTGAGGGGGGTGCGAAGTTCGTGAGAGACGTTGGAGACGAAATCCCGTCTGGTCTGATTGAGTTTATAGACCTCGGTGATGTCTCTCGCCACCACAAGGCGTTGCGCCTTTTTGCCGCCGAAGGGGGTGACGCGAATTGAAACGATCAGTGCCTTGTTGATCGGGGACGGGAGTTCAATGGGTTTGGAGTAGTCGGGATTTTTCAAGTAGTCGGCGAGGCCTTCGTGATTGATGCGTTTTATGAAATGGGCATTCTCATCCCGCGGCCAGCTGATGTTCAAGAGCTGGTTGGCCGCCGGATTGGCCCACTCTATACAGGCGGACTTGTTCAACAGGATCAATCCATCCGGAATCGAACTGGTTACCTTTCTGAAGCGTGAGGCAAAGCGGCTCAGGGTCCGCTTGCGCTTGCGGCTTCTGGTGCGATGTCTGGAAATCTCCTTATAGATCAATCCCCAGATATCCGCAGGGTAGGGCGGCTCTATCCGCTCCCGCTGATTGATCAGCACAGCGAGCCTTATCAGGTAGAACCCATGCTTCGAGAAGTAGGCAACGAAGGCGGTTGCCGCGGCTGTGGGAAGCTGATGGAGCAGATAGCCGATCGGCATGAAGATCAGCAGGCTTCCGAGCAGGTGATTGAGCTCAATTTTGAGATAGTCCCTCACGAAGATACCCGTTGTTACAGCCTGTTGGTGGGGGTAAAACGATAGCCGACGCCACGTACCGTTTGCAGAAATTTATCATGTCCAGACGGCGCAAGCTGCTTACGCAGACGTCGTATGTGCACATCCACGGTTCGCTCATCCACATAGACCGTGTTTCCCCAAACCAGATCCAGGATCTGGTTTCTGCTGTAGACCCGATCGGGATGTGTCATAAAGAAGTAGAGCAGGCGGTACTCAGCCGGAGAAAGGTGCAGGGGATTACCGTCGATGGCGACGAGATGACTGCCGGGATCGAGGCTCAAGCCCGCAAATTCAACGAGCTTGCCACGGTCAGTGCCGCTGCCCCTGCGGATAACCGCCTTGATCCGTGCCAGCATCTCTCGTGTGGAAAAGGGCTTGGTAATGTAGTCGTCGGCCCCGCTTTCCAGGCCGTTCACCTTGTCCACCTCCTCCGACCTGGCGGTCAGCATGATCACCGGCGGGGAGTCCTGGCGAACATTCTGCTTCAGTTCCCGGGTCAGATCGAGCCCCGACCTGCCTGGCAGCATCCAGTCCATGAGGATCAGATCGTAGTTCCGCAGGGAGAGCTGTTGGCGGGCCTCCTGGGCATTGCCGGCTTCATCGACCTGGTAGCCCTTGGGTTCGAGGATATATCGAATCATCTCCCGGACCTCGGGTTCATCTTCTACGATCAATATCCGTTGCATCTATCTGTGCGTCAAGTTAAAAGTGTTGGCTGCCTGAGGCATGGTGCAGAGACCCCCCTAGCGGTTAATGTGAGGTGTTGCTCCTTTCCGAAATCCACGGGAGCGAGGTGCGGAAACCCTTTCAGCCTCCGTTTATAAT
>QBVC01000011.1 GCA_003058495.1 gamma proteobacterium symbiont of Ctena orbiculata
GATTTGGTTCGAACCCTTCGTTCGACAAGGCGCGCAGCGCCGCAGGACGCCGCAGCGCAGCGAAGGCGCCCCGAAGGGGTGAGCCGCAGGCGAATCAATCCCTCCCCTCGGTCGGCACCCAAGCAAAGGAGTCCCTCGGCCCTAAACCGTCTATTCCACAAGATCCCGATAGGCATGCCAGGTGGCATGGGCGGCGAGCGGAAATCCGATCACCAGGCCGGCATAGAAGGTCACGAATCCCGCGATGATGATAACGACAAGGATTGCCGCCCAGAGGAACATGGGCATTAGATTGTGGCGCACCGCGCTCCAACTTGTCTGGATGGCATCGAAGACGTTGCTGTTGCGATCCAGCAGCATGGGAACCGAAATCGCGCTGATGCTGAATATGAGGAAGGCAATCACGGCACCGCAGGAGATCCCGGCCACGAGTAGCTGAAAGCCATCCCAGCTGGCGAACAGGGAGATCAGGAATCCCTGCCAGGTCGAGGGTGTGATGCCGGTAAATGTCAGGGCGACGATGAGCTGCGCCAGAATCATCCAGGCGATCAGCGACACGATCAGGACCAGCCCCATGTTGAAGATGTGGAAGTTGTTTCTGCGGGCCAGTTTCAAACCCGCAAGCAATGAAGGCCGCTCGCCCGCTTCCAATTGACTGCTGATCGCATACAGGCCGATGGCCAACAGTGGTGCAATCAGGAAAAAGCCCGCCAGCAGCTGTGGCAGGAGAAAATACATCCCGCTCGTGATCACGGAAAAGCTGACCAGGTAGCTGATGATGGCCAACCCCAGGCCATAGCCGAGGCTCAGGGCGGGGGCGGCCTTGATGTCCTGCCACCCCGCGGACAGCCATTTCCACGGATGTTCGGTGCTGATATCCCGGACCCTGGCAATGGTCACTGGCTTGGCATCATAGTTGTGAATCACGGCATGACTCATGGTTTCCTCCACTATAACTTCATTTTTTTAT
Organism: gamma proteobacterium symbiont of Ctena orbiculata; assembly: GCA_003058495.1. Classification (GTDB taxonomy): domain Bacteria; phylum Pseudomonadota; class Gammaproteobacteria; order Chromatiales; family Chromatiaceae; genus Thiodiazotropha. The sequence continues at coordinate 971 of QBVC01000011.1, forward strand.
CTCATTGGGTCTTGCCTAGTATAGATAATATGAGTGAGAGTGTGGTCGTTGTCTTTCACGCTTTACCGACAGTGGAAAAGGTGCAATTCAGTGCGACAATCAATCGACGGGAGATAACCTTTGCCGCTCGTTTTGGCTGAATCGCTTAAGACGGTAGAGCAGCCAGTCCGCTTCCTGTTGCCGGCACATGCCGTAGCGAAAGGCGGGTGTCAGGTAGGGAAGGGTATAGCGAAGGTCGGTAAACCAGACACAGGTTTCGTCCCGCTCTCTGTCGAGGCGATAGAGGATCGGAAAGCGGGCGAACTCCCTGAATTTCAACAACCCCGGCTGACGCCACGCCTCCTCGACCAAGGCGGCGCTGGGATTGTCGTCTCCCAGCAGGCCCGCTTTTCGCCACACCAGCGAATCGGCTCCCCGGTAGTGGTTGACCACGGCCTCGCCATCGGCGAGCAGGCTCAGATAGGCCACCTCGTATCCGTTGCCGGTGCGGTTGATTGCCTGCCAGTAGAAGGGTGAGAAGGGTTGCGGCAAGAGCTGCAGATTGGACTCTTCAGGCAGGCGTTCGGCGATCCTGTCATGGGCATGATGCCTGAGGCCCCATTGGGCGCCCAGGTAGAGCGATAGCAGGACCAGACCGCTCAATGCCACATTTCTTTGCGGACGGTGCAGGCCGTAGAGCAGAGTCGCTGCAAGCAGTGCGGTGACAATCCAATCGATGACAAAGCTGGTGCCGACGGCATAGAGGGACGACGATAACGGATAGAAGAGCCTGACACCGAATACCGTCAACAGGTCGAGCAGGATCTGGGAACCAATCCCCAGCACACAGAGTGCATAGACACCAAGCCACTCTCGCCTCGCCCAGGGAGAGAACATCCAAGGCAAAGTCAATAATCCGGCCCAGAAAGGCATCAACAACAGAGAATGGGTTGCGGTTCGATGCCAGTCGGCAAGGAAAAGCAGGGGATCTATCCAGAATCCCAGATAGTCGATATCCGGAAACGCCGCCGCCGTACCGGCAACCGCCAGCCGCATGGGCAGCTCCCGGGCGGGCGTGGACCGGTTGCGGGATATCGCCAGGGTGCAGACAGTGCCGAAAAGAACATGGGTGAGGGTATCCATCGGCGGGCGTCAGCTCGCACTTCAGTGGATCGATCCCTCGGCACCCTGTGCGCTGTTCGGGTTAGCCCCGTTGTCCAGCGGGCTGTAGTCTTCCTTCACCTTCCTCCTGAACGGGGTCAGGAATCGTGCCGCCGCTTCGGCGCGACCCAACAGGCGGTCGAGCAGTTGCCTGGTCCTTTCCGCTTCGGTGGAATTGTCAGAGAGCCAGTGTGCGAAGCTGGCAAGATAGATATTGGTCAGCCCGATCTCTTCAACGACCCTGCGGAGATGGACGCTGTCCCGGTGCGCCGACTCCAGCATCCACTGCACCGTGCGGCTTATTCGCAACAGGCCGAGCACCTGCAGATGGATATGACCCAACTCGAATTTGTAGATCAGCATATCCCGGCTGATGCGTCGATGTCGCTGCATCGACATCAACCAGCACATGATGGAGCGATGGAGGCGCTCTCGGGTGGTCAGGGTGAGGTAGTCCGGCAGGGCGGCATCCGCCAGCATGGCCCGGTCCGCGCGGTCGTACCAGGCCTCCACCAGGTCGTCTTTCTGGCGATAGAAGCGGTGAATCAGCTCGAGGTCGATGTCCATCTCGGCCGCCACATGATGCAGCCGCACCGATTCCCATGTGCTCTCCTCGGCCAGGCGAACGGCGGTGTCGAGGATGCGTTCCGCCAGGGGATCGATACCGTTTTGCGAGTTTTTTTTCGAGGTGTTGGGGGTTGTCATGGCACTGTATGAAATGAGTTGGGGGATAGATAGCAGTATAGTCGCTGACCCGGTTCCATTGTCGGTCGCGGGACAGATTGGCAGTGGGTGAAAAAATATTCAAAAAATCAATAGGGTGGAATTAATCGGTAGGGTGCGGATGCGGAAAATACCCTGAAATGAGCATATCTACTCGGGTGCACGGATCCGTCTCTCCCGGATCTAACCGCATGAGTATTTAACGGGCAATCTTGTTCGGGGGATAACGATGGAAATCATCTTGGCGGGTATCCTGATGTTGGCACCGGCGATCTTCATCGTGCTGCTGATCGCGGGTGGAATCATCATGGCGAGCCTGTGGGTCTATGCCCACCTGCAGCACAACGGTGGCGGTAAGAAACGCCGATACGAAAGAAGAAGCGGCATAGAGCGGCGACATACCGTCACCCAATAGCCTGCTCCTCCCTGAGCAGGGCGGAGAAGGCCTGGGCCGCGGGGGAGAGTGAACTGCCCCGCTTGGCGATCACCGCCAATTCACGGGCGATACCGAGCCCGCGGACTTCGATCTCGCAGACCCCCGCCAGGGTATCCACGCCCATGCGGCTGACAAAGGCGAGGTTGCCGGTGGTGGCGACCATGCGCAGGATCGCCGGGATCGAGCGCAGTTCCATCACCACGTTCATCTCGACACCGGCCTCCCGCAGGGCGGCGTCGATGATCTGGCGCACCGCGGTGTCGGCCTCGAAACCGACGAAGGCAAGTCCGTCGAGGGCCTTGGCGTCGATCTCGCCCTGACGGGCCAGGGGGTGGTCCTGCGGCGCGACCAGCACGATGCGGTCGGTGATCAGGGGCCAGATCTGCAGCTCCCTGGCCTGCACGGGGAGGGTGACCAGGCCCAGCTCCAGGCGGCCGCTGATAACATCCCCGGCCACTTCGATACTCCCCGCCTCCTTGAGTTGAAAGCGGACCCCGGGATGTTCCAGGCGAAAGCGGGCGATCGCCTTCGGCAGCACGAAGGAGACCGCGGTGGCGCCGCCGCCGATGCGCACGGTGCCCCCCTCCAGGCCCTGGTGTTCCCGGACCTGCTCCCGCAGATGGTCGAAGCGGTTGACCAGGATCCGTGCCTCCTGCTCCACCAGGCGGCCGATCTCGGTGAGCTGTGCGCCCTTGCGTCCTCGCGACAGGAGTTCCGCGCCGAACTGCTCCTCCAACTGCTGCAGGCGACGGGAGAGGGCGGGCTGGGTGAGGCCGATACGGTCCGCCGCCTCGGTGATGGAGCCGGAGTCTGCCACTGCCAGCAGTGATCTCATGAGCTGAAGATCCATGATAGGTTAAGAATAGCATGCATAAAATTTATGATATATATGCGAACAATCCATTATACGTATGGATAAACCTCTGCTATCTTCCTAGTCCTATTTCCGGTACAGCCAGATGGCATTTAACGTAAGCGAGCAAACACCGTCATCAGCCAGGAGACACCGTCATCAGCCAGGAATCACTGTCATCAGACAGAAAACACCGTCATCCCGGCGCAGGCCGGGATCCAGAATGTCTGATGGTGGCGCCATTCCTGGATTCAGGCCTGCACCGGATTGACGAAAAACCCGAAATTCGCCTTAAGTAAGTGCCGTTCCGATAAGGCCGGTATCCCATAAGCCAGGACGTCGCCAATAAGTGCGGGTCCCCCAACAGAAGCGAGGTCATCCATGCTCCAAGCCTATCGTCAGCACGTCGAAGAACGCGCCAAACAGGGAATTCCCCCGCTGCCGCTGGACGCGCAGCAGGTCGCCGATCTGGTGGAGCTGCTGAAGAACCCGCCGGCGGGCGAGGAGGAGACCCTGCTCGATCTCCTCACCAACCGGGTGCCCCCCGGGGTGGACGACGCCGCCTATGTGAAGGCGGGTTTCCTGGCGGCGGTGGCCAAGGGTGAAGCGACCAGCCCCCTGGTCGACGGGCGCAAGGCGGTTGAGCTGCTCGGCACCATGCTGGGGGGCTACAACATCCAGCCCCTGATCGACCTGATGGATGACGCCGAGCTGGGCGAGCTGGCCGCGGAACAGTTGAAATACACCCTGCTGATGTTCGACGCCTTCCATGATGTGAAGGAGAAGGCAGACGCCGGCAGCGCCAATGCCAAGGCGGTGCTGCAGTCCTGGGCCGATGCCGATTGGTTCTCCCGCAAACCCGACGTGCCGGCGGAGATCAAGCTGACCGTGTTCAAGGTCACCGGCGAGACCAACACCGACGACCTCTCCCCCGCCCAGGATGCCTGGTCCCGTCCCGACATCCCGCTGCACGCCCTGGCGATGCTGAAGAACGAGCGCGAGGGTATCACGCCTGATGAGCAGGGCAAGATCGGCCCGATCTCAAACCTGGAGTCCCTCAAGCGGAAGGGGCATCCCCTGGCCTATGTGGGCGATGTGGTGGGCACCGGCTCCTCGCGCAAGTCGGCCACCAATTCGGTGCTCTGGCACATGGGCGAGGATATCCCCTTCGTGCCCAACAAACGCCAGGGCGGGGTGGTGCTGGGGGGCAAGATCGCGCCCATCTTTTTCAATACTGTCGAGGACTCCGGCGCCCTGCCCATCGAGTGCCCGGTGGAGAAACTCGCCATGGGCGATGTCATTGTGGTCAAGCCCTACGAGGGAAAGATCGAAACCGAGTCGGGGGAGGTACTCTCCGAGTTCTCCCTTAAGACCGAGGTGCTGCTGGACGAGGCGAAGGCCGGCGGCCGCATCCCCCTGATCATCGGCCGTTCCCTCACCGAGCGGGCCCGTGAGGCCCTGGGCCTGGGCGCCACCGATGTCTTCCGCCGTCCCGTCGATCCGGAAGACTCCGGCAAAGGATTCACCCTGGCCCAAAAGATGGTCGGCAAGGCCTGCGGCGTCGAGGGCATCCGCCCCGGCACCTACTGCGAGCCGCGCATGAGCACCGTTGGCTCCCAGGACACCACCGGCCCCATGACCCGGGACGAGCTGAAGGAGCTGGCCTGCCTCGGTTTCTCCGCCGATCTGGTGATGCAGTCCTTCTGCCACACCGCCGCCTATCCCAAGCCGGTGGATATCAACACCCAGCACACCCTGCCGGACTTCATCCAGAACCGGGGCGGCGTCTCCCTGCGTCCCGGTGACGGCATCATCCACTCCTGGCTCAACCGCATGCTGCTGCCGGATCAGGTGGGCACCGGCGGCGACTCCCACACCCGTTTCCCCCTGGGTATCTCATTCCCCGCCGGTTCCGGCCTGGTGGCCTTCGGCGCGGCCCTGGGCGTGATCCCGCTGGACATGCCCGAGTCGGTGCTGGTGAAGTTCAGCGGTGAGATGCAGCCCGGCATCACCCTGCGCGACCTGGTCAACGCCATCCCCTACGCCGCCCTGCAGCGGGGTCTGCTGACGGTGGAGAAGAAGGGCAAGAAGAACGTCTACAACGGCCGCATCCTGGAGATCCAGGGGCTGCCCGACCTGACCGTGGAGCAGGCCTTCGAGCTCTCCGACGCCTCCGCCGAGCGCTCCGCCGGCGGCTGCACCATCGAGCTCTCCGAGGCGTCGGTGGCGGAGTACCTACGCTCCAACATCACCATGCTGCGTTGGATGATCGACAACGGCTACGAGGACGCCCGCACCCTGGAACGCCGCGCCCGCGCCATGGAGGCGTGGCTGGAGAACCCGACCCTGATGCGTGCCGATGGGGATGCCGAGTACGCCGAGATCATCGAGATCAACATGTCCGATATCAAGGAGCCCCTGCTGGCCTGTCCCAACGACCCGGACGACGTAAAGCCCCTTTCGGAGGTTGCTGGCACCAAGATCGACGAGGTCTTCATCGGCTCCTGCATGACCAATATCGGCCACTTCCGCGCCACCGCCAAGCTGCTGCAGGCCTCCGGTGAGACCATCCCCACCCGCCTCTGGCTGGCACCGCCCACCAAGATGGACGAGCAGCAGCTGATGGAGGAGGGTGTCTACAACATCTACGCCGGCGCCGGCGCCCGTACCGAGATGCCCGGCTGCTCCCTCTGCATGGGTAATCAGGCGCGCATTGCGGCGGGTTCCACCGCGGTCTCGACTTCCACGCGTAACTTCCCCAACCGTTTGGGGCAAGGCGCCGATGTCTTCCTCTCCTCGGCGGAGCTGGCTGCAATCGCCGCGGTCTTGGGCAAGCTGCCCACGGTGGAGGAGTACATGGCCTATGCCACCAAGATCGACTCCATGGCGCCGGAGATCTACAAGTATCTCAACTTCGACAAGATGGACGATTATGTGGAGTCGGCGAAGCGGGGGCAGGAGATCGCGGTTAAGCTGATTGCCTGAGGATCATCCCAGACCGGAGGGGTTTGCCTCCGGTCTGTATCCTTTCGGCTAGAAAACCTTTTTTCAAAGGGTACTGACCCGAATGCCACTTACTTTAGCCAGCTACCAATGTCATCCCGGCGCAGGCCGGGATCCAGAATGGTTGATGGTGACGGTATTCCTGGATTCCAGCCTGCGCCGGAATGACGATGATCCCTAAATTCGTCATAAGGCGTAGGGTGCGGTTTGCCGCACCGGATTCTGCTGGCCATTGGCCCCCTGGTTCTACTGACAGGTGAGCCGTTTAGCTTAAGTAAGTGGTATTCGGTACTGACCACTTTTACACTTTTACATCTAACTAAGCCGGTCAAAGATAGCCTGGATCGATTGTATAGATGTCTCTATGTGCTCCAACATCATCGTGTCATGACTAGTGTTGGAGTCCTTGTAACTGTGGAACATGCGGACGGTGTTGCGTATCTGCCAGGTCAGCTCCTTGATCAGTAACTCGATCTCATTGAATTCACCCATCACCTGTTCATCAACGTCTGATAGTTCTCTTTCCTCATGCAGCCACTCGGCGATTTCATTACTCAATAGGCCGGACTCATGTAGGGTCGAGCGTATTCTGTGGGTGATCGCAGCGATAGCGGATAGCTGCTTGACATCATGCCGGTCTATTCTGTCCCTAAGCTCCAATAGATTCTCGTGAATATCGTCCAGGGCCTGCTTTGCCTCTCTAAGAATATCGATCTGTTTCCCCAGATTCTTGGCATAATCCTGCGGGCAACCATCAGGCTTGAGCCTGACCGGCTGCAGACCGGATTTTTTGATGATAGCCATAGTCGCGCGATAGACTTCATAGCCATTGGTGGTAGGGTTAAGTTGCAGGTATGGTTTGATATCACCAAGGGTTCGTTGGCTGTTTCTAAAAGATTTGACCCGGATGGAATGGATGCTGTCGGTCATGTTTATGATCTTTCCGGGTATTCCAAGCTGGTCCTCATTCAGGGCTAAAGGGTATCCCGCTCCAAAACAGTCCTCGTGGTGTTCTATGACGGCGCGGGAAACCGCTGGATAGATGCCAGGTACAGCGTCGGCAATAATCTTGCCCACCACGACATGGGCACGTACGGTCCTCCACTCCTCGGCGGAGAGTTTCCTGTTGCTGCAGATAATGTCAGGATCCAAATGAAGCAGGCCGATGTCGTGGATAAGGGCCGCTACCAGGGTATCGCGCCTCTCATCCAGGGTCAGTCCCATCTCCCGTGCGATCAGGGTGGACAGCCAGGCCGCGAAAACACTTTTTTCAAACTCGGAATACATCTGTGCCTCTAGCACAGTCAGTTTTTGAGTGATTAGCGGATGCAGTCTTTCGAGTTGAAGCAGTTTTTCGAACTCGGGACCAAAATTCAACGCGTCGTTCACCACCTGCAGATCAGGATATTTGTCTACAAGGCGCCTGAATTCTTTGATTAGGGTTTGGGTATCCGCCTGATGCTCCAGGCCTATGTGATTATCCAGCGGCTTCAACAGCTTGTGCTTGATCAGCTGTTGCCGCACATCCTGGTCGATGTTGACGCCCTTGCGCGCCAGGAGTACGCCATTGTGATTGTGAATATCGGATGTGGTGAACGCCTGGTTTCCCTTGTTTGAGAGTTCTGATAAGTGAACAGAATAGAAACCGTTTTTGGCGTGGTCTGTGTACTGCTGAATCAACTTTTCCATCGCTACCAAGCCCCATTGGTACGCAGATTTTGTACCAGTGAAAAACTATCCGTAATCCACAAATTCTTATTGTCCAAAGTGCGTTTAACTATGAAGTCAGCCACTGAACTCCCGACTCTCTCACTCATCGGCCAGCTAAAGATAAACTTTATTATATAATCATATAGTCGGCAGAATCGTTCTTAAGGTGTTGTAAAAAAACAAAATGGCAGGGGCGAATAGGGTGTGTTCTCCTAAAGACGTATCTCAATGGATAGAGGTATCGGTCAATCGATGCATGCACCCTAGGAGTTTGTTTCCTGCCATACCGTCTCGTAAGGGTCTGCCTGTCCAGTCTACAAGCCGCAGGTAGTCATTCAGTCAAAAGTCGATGCCGTTAAGAGCGGGTCCCTGTGCGAAAGGAACCGAGACTATTTTTTAAACTCGACCAGGATTGGCCTCAGTGGTCGATACGGCAGTGTTTTCTGGTCCCGTCGAGGCAGAAGTCGCGGCCATTTTCAACAACATCGCCATTCAGAGGGTCGGATTTGCTTCTGCAACTGCATGGCGTCTATCTGATAACCGGCCACTCGCTACCTGGGACGGCGTTTGAACCGGTTCCACTGTCGCGGGTGAGAGCGAGAGGTGAACGAAGTCGAGCAATAGTCTAGAGTTAGGGATACTGGAAAGATCGAACGTCTGATGGATCGGAAGCGCATACTGCGTCTGCAGTGGTGCGACAAACGTGAAAAGGAATTCGCCAATGAAAAAGTCATTTTCTGTAATCTTCTGCAGCCTCTTCCTGATCCTCTCTTTAAATAGCTGGGCTGAATTCTCCAACCAATTGCTTCCAGACCTGGGCAATCTGGCCAAACTAGTTGCCGAGGCGGACAAGTCAAAGATCGAGAAAGAGGTCTACGATGTAAATGGCAGGTTCTCTTCGAATCTGCCTGCTCCCGACAGCGCCGGTGGGCGAACCGCTGAGCAGCTTGCCCAGATGCTGAGCGGCGGCTCGGAACCGCTCCGTCAGAGGCTGATTGCCGCCTTTCTCGGAAATAGGGATCGTTTTTTGAAGAACCTGACGGACAGCAACTATGCCGTCAATGACATGGGGGTCGCCTACGCGGCCAGCTTTATCCTGCTTTGGGAGTTGGCTTCGAACAGGGAGCTGAGCCGGCTTGCCTCCGAGCAGGCCGCAAGTTTTCTTATCCATGCCTTTAGCAAGATGAATGGGGAATACGCCAAGATCGGTCTTGACGAGAGGGCAATGGCCTACGACTGGCTGACTACCATCCCGGTGGTCATGACTTCCCTGGTCATGGCCTTTGAAAAGGATGGACGCCAGAGAGAGGTGGTTATGCTGCGGGAGAAGTCGGCGTCACTCTTCCTGAACGCATTTAAAGTGCCGCATAACATGCTGTCGATTTCGGAAAGCGGGGTGATCAGCATGGATGTTGATAAGGTTGTCGCTTATCAGCAAAGGTACGGTATCGGCGGCATCAGGTAGCCGGCCGTTTCAACTCAAGCAGGTATAACCACAAAAAAAGAAATTGGCTTGTATTGATTTGGCGGGTGATCCGCGACGACCGGCCTGGCGTAGAGGTGGGTGAACGCACGCTGCCGATCCTTGGGGCCAATCCATTGGGCATTGCATAGTTGAGCGTCGTTGGCCGGTTGTGGTTGACGACGATCCCTGTGTATGTCTCTTCGCCACCGACGACAGGTTGTGCTTTACAGGGGTGTTCAGTCGTAGGGTGCAGCCCCTGATAGGCATCCAGATCGAATCATGTGGTTTTCTTTCCGGTTCTAGGAAGATGGAGACTCAGGGGCGGTCCGCATGGACGATTTCCGCATCAGGCCATTGACAATCCTTGCCGCGACCTGTCTCGCCATCTGCAGGCGCTGGCTGTCGTCCGCCTCCCGCAGCGCCGACCCCGACAGCAGCAACAGGCTGAAGCCATGCACGCCGGACCAGGCGGTGAGGGCGAGCTCTCCCGGATCACCAAAAAAAATCCCTTGCTCGACACCTGACTCAACCAATCCCATCAGACCCATGAACGCCGAGTTTGCCGCCGCCTGAAATTCGGCATCTTCGCCGGCACCCTCCAGGCTTCCCGCGAACATGAGCCGGGTGCGGTCCGGATTGGCCAGGGCCAAGCGTACATAGGCGACGCCCGCATCGATCAGGCGTTGTTCGGTCGGTCCGTCAGCTGCCGCCGCGGCCGCTACGGTCTTTCTCAACTCGTTAAATCCGCGTTCGGCGATTGCCCGCAAAAGGGCGGATTTATCCTTGAAGTGGCGATAGGGTGCGTTGTGGCTGACACCGCTCAATTTCGCTATGCCCCTCAGGCTGAGTCTGTTGATCCCGTCACTGGCGAGTTGATTCTCGGCCGCGTCAAGGAGGGCCTCTTTTAGATTTCCGTGATGATAACTTTTTGAATTAGTAGCCATTATTGCCTGCAGGTTGAGGTTGTATAGGGTAAGGATAGAAATGTGTGTTGACAATGTCAACTTTAAGGTCTAGGCTCTAGCCTATAAGTTGACAGTGTCCACATCTAACCGGAACGTCTGAGGAGAAACACAATGCACACCACGGGTCTTATAAGCTGCGTTTGGCACGAATCGTCCCTTATTCTGCGTCGGATCATCCCCTACCTGGTCTGGCCAGGATTGCTGGGTATCAGCGGCCTGTTCGCCGCACTGCTTTTGAATCAAAACCTGGGCGTCGGAAATGTCCTGCTTGCCACGCTCTTCTTCTCCCTCGCCTGCATGGGACTGCTCGAGGCGTTGATGCCGTTTCGCAGGGACTGGCGGGGAAATCGCAGGGAGTGGTTGAGTAACGGGATCTATTTTTTGCTGAATGGCCTGAACGGTAATCTGGCAAAAGTGGTTGCAGCCGTGATTGCGATCGGGCTTGCCCCTGAACAGACCGGCGTGCCGTTGTTGATTGCTGTTCCCGCCGCGGTCCTGATTGGCAGTTTCACCGCTTACTGGTGGCATAGGCTGGGCCACAGGTTTGCACTTTTATGGCGCTTGCACGGAGTGCATCACGTCCCTGAAAAGCTGTTCATGTTTAACAACAACACGGTGCATTTTTTGGATCTGCTGATCAGCGGAATTCTGACAACTCTGCCTTTGCTGGTCCTGGGTTTCTCAGAGCAGGCTATAGCCATCGCCCTGTTCCTGGGCAATTTTCAGGGCTTTTTCAATCACTTGAATGTGGATGCCCGAATGGGCATTCTGGGCTATCTCTTCATGGGGCCTGAGCACCACCGATTTCACCACAGCCAGCGAACAGAAGAGGCGTTGAACTTCGGTTCAGAGCTGGCAATCTGGGATCAATTGTTTGGCACTTTCCTCTATCGTCCCGGCGGACAGCCGGTGCGTATCGGTATCTCTCAGCCCAATGAGTTTCCCGAGGATGTAGAACTGCTGCAGAGCTTCCTCTATCCGTTTCGGCGCTAGCATGTTGAGAGCCTGGCCTATCCCTGGCCATGGAGGCGACCAGCCAGACTCGCTGATAATGGGTGTGGTTGGTTTTTTATTTTAGCGGCTGGATTATAGGCTACATATCGTCACAGATATGTCCGGCTTCATCCTGCTCTTCCTCTGTCGGAGGCATATAGGCTTGCGGCATGCCGGCCGTGGCTCCCTGCATGAGTTCGCCGCATTTGCGGATCTCTTTCATTTTGGGATCGCTGTACATCTGCTTGCTGTACTTCATAGCGGTGCTCATCGCCTCGTCACGCTTGCCGGCAGCGCAGAGGGCCTTTATCTCGGACTCCATTTTTTTGCCTTTGGCCTCCAGTTCATCGAAGTCCGACTTCTTAAACTTGCTGAAACACTGTTGCGCCTTCTCGGCGTTGAGCATCATTTGCTGCATCTGCTGCTCACTCATGCCGGGAGCGGCGTGGGCGGTCTGGGCGAGAAAAATCAGCGTGAAGAAACTATACAAGAGTGATTGCCTGATGGATATTTTCATTACATTCACCGGGTTATTGTTGAAAAATTCTGTGGAGTTGGCTTTCAGGTTATCCTATTTGGCCGCAAACTCAAAAACTCATTCAACTCGAGAATGCGAATTTGTCACAACAACGCCAGTAGATTTCTACCGCAAACCAATGGCCAGGCCACCCCGCAGAGCGGGGTGTGTCACGCGCTGTCTCAGGCGACGGCCTTGCTCGATTCGGTTGCAAGACCTGCCTCGATCCAGTCCTCTTTGCCCTCCGCGTACTCAGCCACGGTTGTATAGCCCATGGAGGCGAGGGTTTGGGCTGCGATGCGCGAGTTATTGCAGGGTGTGTTGGCGCAATAGACCACGATAAAGGCATCCTTGTCAGCCACCAGGGCCTCGGCGCGGTCGCGGACCTCGTCGTGAGGAAGCAACAGGGCGCCAGGGAGGTGTGCCTCTCGGTGGTACTTCTCCGGGAGTGCTTCAGCCAGTCGCATATCGGTGCCGGCCTTGATGTGGGCCTGGATGTCGACACGGTGGATGGTTCTGTAGCTATTCATGATCATTGAGCCAGATACCGGATGAGCAGACGATCGACGCCTGGGCCAGACTGGTCAGGGCACAGCAGTTGCTGCTGGAACGGGTCGAGAAGGAGCTGAAACAAGCCGGTCTACCCCCGTTGCGCTGGTACGATGTGCTCATCGAACTGCATAGGGCTCTCCGGGGATTGCGCCAGTTTGAGATTGGTGAGGCGGTATTGTTGAACAAATACAATGTGTCGCGTTTGTTCGACCGCCTGCAGAGGGAGGAGTTGATTGTCCGTTATGCCTGCGAAAGCGACGCCAGGGGCGCCCAGGTTCAGATAACCACCGAAGGCAGCAGGTTGTTGAAGCGCATGTGGCATCACTACGCAAAGGCGATTACCGAGCACTTTGGCCGACACCTGAGCAGCGTGGAAATCGGCAGATTATCGGCCCTGCCTTGCAGGTTTCCCGGTGTTTGCCGCTGATTGCTTTTGGTGAGTAGAGCTTGACAAACGGTTAATTAGTGTATATACACATATCTATGAAAGAAAAAAACCACCTGTGCGACCTCAATACGTGCCGGGAGATCGGCCAGAGCTGCGCCATGTTCAACCTGCGCAAGGCCTCCCGGGCCTTGACCCAGCTCTACGAGGAGATATTGAAACCCAGCGGTGTACTACCGACCCAGTTCACCCTGTTGGTGGTGACCCGGGCCATGGAACCGGTTGCCATTTCCAGGATGGCGGAGGTACTGGTCATGGATAGGACGACCTTGACCCGCAATCTGAAACCCCTCGAGAGAGAGGGATGGGTGTCGGTGAGACAGAGCAGCCAGGACAAGCGTACCCGCGAGGTGCGTCTTACCAAAAAAGGGATGAGACGTCTGGAACGGGCACTGCCCCTTTGGCGGGAGGCGCAGCAAAGGATAAGAACATCACTGGGTGAAAGCCGGCTCGATCGCATGATAGAGGATCTGACGGTTGTGGCGAGTAGGGCTGCAACGATTTGAATGGCATTTTAATATTGATTATATGTGTATATGCACTTAATAGGAGCTGTCCATGAAAATAAGCAACCTAAATCGCGAACGTGAGCGGATTCTGGTACTGGGTGCAGCCGGCAAAACCGGTTACGCCACGGCAAGGGAACTACTGGTCCGGGGAGAGTTGGTGCGTGCATTCGTACACCGGAAGTCAGACCGGTCCGATGCTCTGATGGCGGCTGGAGCAGAGATATTCGTAGGTGATATGTCGGACTTTGAGGATATTTCGAAATCCTTGACCGGTATCGACAAGGCATACTTTGTCGCACCATGGGTGCCGGAGCAGTTGCATATTGCAACAACTTTCGCAGCGGCAGCTGCTGAATCCGGGTTAAAGCTGATCGTGGCGATCACCCAATGGCTCGCGCAACCTCGGCATCCCTCGCTCGCCACGCGGCAGGCGTTCTTGTCAGATCGACTATTTGGAATACTCCCCGGGATTGACGTGGTAACGATCAACACAGGTTGGTTTGCGGATAATTTTTTGCAACCCGAACTGCTGGCTATGGCCACTCAACTGGGTATTTTTCCCTTTCCCCTCTGGGAGGGGAGGACAGCTCCTGTTTCCAATGAAGACCTGGGGCGTGTTGCTGCCGAGGCGCTGGTGAATCCACAGCCGTATATCGGCAGGATGTTGCGGCCTACCGGGCCTGAATTGATGTCACCGCAAGAGTTGGCTGACGCCCTTGGGCGGGTCGCTGGGCGTAAGGTGAGGTTCAATAATATTTCTGATCGACAGTTTCAAAAGGCGATGCAGTTCATGGCTATGCCGGTTCACATGCAGGCACAGGTGAGAAGGTATGTGGAAGAGTACCGTCGGGGAAGTTTTGAAATGGGCGCGCCCAATGACGTGGTCCTGGAAATGACGGGAAAGGCGGCTGAGGATTTCGAGTCGATCGCAAGGCGGTATATAAATAGCTATGCACCAATTACTGTGCCGACCCTCGGCAACAAGTTAAAGGCTATTGGCAGTTTTATCCGTTTGGCTCTTACATCGCCGGTCGATCTCGATAAGTTCGAAAAAAGCAGAGATCATCCGCTGCCCGTCAATCCGGCATACTCCATCGAAAGCACTAGCTGGGTTCAATCCCATGACAAACAGCACAAGGGTAAGAGACCGCCCTATAACGTGATGCACAGTAGTGCCTGATTCCGGGTCGAAGATCGAGACACGATTTGATGGCAGCATAACTGCGTGAATGAAGCGTAGGATTGGTAGAATCCAATGGAGGTAACAGCAATGTCTGCGAAATCCGGTAATAACGGAGACCGCCCAACAGTTTTGATCACCGGTGGATCCAAGGGGATTGGGCTGGAGTTGGCGAAACAGTTTGCCATGCACGGCTGCAACCTTGTGTTGGCTGCACGCAGCGAAACTGATCTTAAGCATGCGGCCGGTCAATTGGAAAGCGAAACTGGGTGTCGTGTTGCCATCTGCCCGCTTGATCTTAATGCTGACGGCGGTCCCACTGAGCTGCATCGGCAAGTGAGTGAGAGAGGTATCCAGGTGGATGTTCTTGTCAACAATGCAGGTGTGGGTGACGTGGGGTCATTCGCAGAGAGCGACCTCAATCGGCAGCTCGATATGTTACGGCTCAACATCCTGGTTATGACAGCACTCACCCGGCTGTTTCTTCCCGGCATGATCGAGCGGGGCAACGGACGTGTTCTGAATGTCGCTTCTCTGGCCGCCTACTTCGCAGGAGGTGCAAACTGGGCAACTTATGTCGCGTCGAAACACTATGTGCTCGCTTTAACACGCGGTCTGGCGAGAGAGCTATCGGGATCGGGGGTCAGCATCACAGCTTTATGCCCGGGGCCTACTGCGACGGGGTTTGTCACTGAGTCCGGTGCAGGCGATATGCCGATCTATAAATGGCTTCCCAAGCTCTCCCCATCGAAGGTGGCGGAAGCGGGGTACCGCGCAACCATGGCAGGGAGAACCACCGCAACACCAGGTCTGCTCAATAAAACACTTGCCTTTCTTGGAGAGCTGCCACCACGATCTATTGCCCAGTCGGTTTTTGGCTTTCTCTCCCGCAACCCACCACCAAGATCAACTGGTACCGGGAGGGTTTCATGAGGTGATGCAGTCGCGCACCGTGAAATGGAGACCAAGGAGATCAGCGTGCAGATATCCAGTTTACCCCTGTTGATCGCCATCATCTTCGGCTTTCTCTGGTTTCTTGTCAGCAGGCTGCATCGTCGGGAAATATTGAATTCCGCCCAGCGCAACCAGCTGGCGCTGCTGCTCGGCATACTGCTGATCTGGGGCCTCTTTGCCGGCTACCAGTCGGACAAGGGGCGTTTCAATGACGGGGCGTATTATGACTTGCTGCCGGGCTATTGGCTGCCCTATGTGCCGGTGGTTGTCGCGGTGGCGATGATGTCGGTACTGGCGCCGCTTCGGGAGGGGCTCCGAGTATTGGTCGACGAGACCCCGGCCCACTGGCTGAGCGGCATACATGTGCTCAGAATCCTCGCCCTGGGGACCCTGATCAAGGCATCCAGGGATCAGTTCCCCCAGCTGTTCGCCTGGTTTGTGGGCGGCCCGGATCTGCTGTTCGGACTCTCCGCCGTCCTTGTAACCCTGTTGGCCCTGTCCGGAAAGGTGAATGACCGCCTGCTTCTTGTTTGGCACCTGATCGGTGCGCTCGCGATCGTGCTGCCATTGGCGGGTTTGATGCATCTGTTCATGACGGAACCGCTGTTCCCGGCGCTCTTCCGGTTTCCCATGGTGATGGCGCCGGCCCTGGTGGTGCCCACCCTGGTGATGCTGAACATGCTGGTGGCTTGGCGCTTATTCGAACGGGGTGCGCTTGATCGATGAAACCCTGTTTAGCTGCAGGATGATTGCACCATGTAGGTGCTTGCATGCGAAAAAAAGCCAAAGGTCGGAATAATTGACATTTATAAGGTTTCAGTTTTGTTATAAGCAAATTAAATATTAAGAGTACCTTAAGCTTGTTCCGGTCCTGTGCGCACCGGATAGGAATTAATCGCTTTTCTTTCCCTGTTGACGGCTGACGCCAGGGTTACGCATGGGCACTGTTACAGTCGTTTCATTTCCCGGTTTCAAGTTGAAAACTTGATTGTGTTCAGTGAATTAGCATTTAGACAACTCATGGATACAGTGATGTTGCCAGGATCTAACCAGCTCGATGAGCAATCCTGGTGCATGGATTGACCGGCCACTCGTCGCCGGAGATCGGGTGTCGGTGAATTTAACAGAAATTATAAAGTGACCTGATAATGACTATCGATCGAATAGTGTGGATTTATTGATTTTTGACCGGTGTTCAAATGGTTAACCAAGGCTTTCAGGTTTTAGGCATGTGATTTGCAGTGGTTGAGAGCATTGATCATGTTAATACTAATTGAAATGCATATGATCGAGACGCTCTCTGGGTTTTGGTTGGTGTCGACCCGTAAAGGGATATTCACCGACTCGATATCTTGGGATTTTTTCAGTACCGGCATGGATTCATGCATATAGACGGGATTGTTCGGGGGACCTTATGTCTTTGAAGCGCTTCAACACTCTACTCAAACCCTGGTTGTTGCTGGCCCTTAGCGCGCTGCCGCTTTCGGCAGCCCAGGCGGCGACTGTTCAGTTTAACGGCACCGGGGTGGCCACGGGTATCACCAATCTGGCCGTCGGCGGTAGCAATTACAATGTCGATTTCATCTTCACTCTGTCCCACAATGACTGGTTAAGCAATTTTGATGTGACGAGCCAAACGGAAGCGGATGCAGTGCTACAGGCAATCGCGGCGGAATTTGATGCTTCCGGTGTGACAACGGTTGAGCATCAGGGGAATAGCAGTACCTTCAATCTGGCAAGTGCAACCATCTGGTATGGCAGCGATGGAACCAGTTTGTTGGGACGCAATATTGACAAGCAGTCATTTTCCGCCAGTGACATTTGGGGTAATTTCATAGGGGGTTCCACAGCGCCCTTGAACAACAACCTTCCTTTCGCGGTTGACCTCACTCCGGTACCTGTGCCAGCCGCCGTATGGCTGTTCGGCAGTGGACTGTTGGGATTGATCGGCTTTACGAAGAAGAAGTACAAATCATAATTTCAATATTTTTGCCCTCACCACTGAATCAGTGGTGGTGGGCGATCTCCGTTCTTGGATGTCACATCGAATCCAGCCAATCTCAGCCATCTTCAGGGCAGGCATGTCAATAGACTGCTATCAACCCCGACTACGCCGCCCAAGCGCTCTATTTCATACTCTGCTGATCTAGGTCTTGACCGCATTTCCGCAAATTCCCGTCATCGTACAAGAATCAAACTGATATTGGATTTCCGCTGACCGATATCTGCTTGTAATGAGTTTTCACACTAACCCACCCCTTTCTCCATACTTTCTCCTAAATCGAAGGGTAGACTTTACTACCAGGGATCGGAAAGCGATTAGAGGTACGGCATGAAAGCGGCATGGGTTGGCTTCATTGTGATTGGCCTGGCTACAGCCTCTGCGGCAGGGGCGCAGTTTGAGCCGGGTGACAGGCGACCGCCCGGGGGCGGACCGCCCCCCGGGGCCTTCGAGGCCTGCGAGCGTAAACAGCAGGAGTCAGCCTGCTCCTTTCAGGCGCCCCACGGCATGGTCGAGGGGAGCTGTCGGCATATGCGCGAAGGCATGGTCTGCGTACCCGGGGACTTTCACCGGGGGCCGGCTCCCGGTGGACGGCCGCCGGCCCAGGGGCGCTTCCAGCCGCGGGAGGGCGACTCCAGGCCACCGGCCGAGCCGGCTGTGATCCAGGTGAGGCCATCCGGGGACTTTGTCGATCCGGGCGCGAGGGGTGTGACCGCGGTTCGGAACAGGGTGCCCGACAGCGGACAGACCGACTGCTTCAGCAATCGTCAGCGGGTGGCCTGTGGGGATCTTCAACAGCGTTTCAAGGGGCAGGATGGCCACTACAGCGCCAGGCAGGGCTATCGGGACAATGGCGATGGCACGGTAACCGATAGGGTCACCGGGCTGCGCTGGCAGCAGGCCCACAACGCGCAGCGCCTGACCTATCGGGATGCGGCGGAGGCCTGCAGCCGTCTCGAGCTGGGGGGGCAGCGGGCATGGCGTCTGCCGACGATCACCGAGCTCTTCTCAATCTCCCACTGGCGCAACCAGGGCGAAGGACAGTACTACATCGATCGGCGTTTTTTCGACCTTGAGGAGCCCGGCCCTGAGATTCTTGCCGACGATCCCTTCCGCTCCACCCACAACACAGCGATGATGGGACAGACCTGGTCGTCGACGGAGTACAGCGGGGAGATCCTGCTGGGTTCTGCCACGCCGCATGTCTTCTTTTTCAATTTTCTGGACGGCAGGATAAAGGCCGCACCCAAACGGGGACGCAGTCGGCTCTTCTATCGCTGTGTCAGCGGCGAACCCTGGGGGGACAACCTCTTCCAGGACAACCGCGACGGGTCGGTGACCGATGCGGCGTTGGAACTGATGTGGCAGCAGGCGGATGATGGTCAGCCCCGTGACTGGTCCCAGGCCCTCGGCTACTGCGAAGGTCTGAACCTGGCGGGTTACAGTGATTGGCGTCTGCCCAACATAAAGGAGCTGCAGACCCTGGCCGACTACCGCTACAGCGATCCGGCCATCGATCCGAACTTTTTCCACCAGCAGGACAGGGCCGGCTGGTTCTGGTCATCCACCACCCATGGCGAGAATCCTGCCATGGCCAGCTATATCTGCTTCGGCCCCTGTACCTCCGTGGAGGGCGAGGACGTGCACGGCGCAGGGGCGCAGCGCAGCGACCCCAAAACGGGCAACCCCTCGCGCTGGCGGGCGAGGGGCGGACAGCGGGACGAGACCCGCATCTTCAACTACGCCCGCTGTGTGCGGGATGCGGAAAAATAAAAAGTCCGCAAATGAACGCGAATAAACGCAAATAAGAGAGATTTAGAATCAGTTAGTGCTGATCGTAATATCTGCTATCCAACAAGATTAAACACGAATCCTATTTATGGATCTATGTGGCCTCCCTTGGGGAGAGGATAAGTCAACTGCTTCAGTGTCCGGCACCGACTCCCCCTGCATGGCAGTCTAAAAAGCCATATTTGCGTTTATTCGCGTTCATTTGCGGACTTATAATCAAAAAAAACCATGCGTCTCAGGGCGGCAGTTCGAGCTTATAGCCGACGCCGTAGATGGAGCGGATGATCTCTTCGTCGGGGGTCACGGCGTTGAGTTTTTTGCGCAGATTCTTCACATGGGTGTCCACGGTGCGGTCGGTGTCCGGCACCGACTCCCCCTGCATGGCAGTCTAAAAAAGCCATATTTGCGTTTATTCGCGTTCATTTGCGGACTTAAAATCTAAAAAACCATGCGTCTCAGGGCGGCAGTTCGAGCTTATAGCCGACGCCGTAGATGGAGCGGATGATCTCTTCGTCGGGGGTCACGGCGTTGAGTTTTTTGCGCAGATTCTTCACATGGGTGTCCACGGTACGGTCGCTGACTACCCGCTGATCGGTGTAGAGATGATTCATCAGCTGGGCGCGGGAGTAGACCCGGCCGGGTTGATCGGCGAAGGCCTTGAGGAGTCTGAACTCCACCGGTGTCAGCTCCAGTGCCTCCCCTCGGTAGCGGGCGGCGAAGCGGCTTTCATCGAGCACCAGTCCCTCTGCCGGGGCCGGGGACGCGGTTGCCGGATGCAGCCGACGCAGGATCGCCTTGACCCGCAGCACCACCTCCCGGGGGCTGTAGGGTTTGCAGATATAGTCGTCGGCGCCCAGTTCCAGGCCGAGCAGGCGATCGATCTCCTCCACCCGGGCGGTCACCATGACGATGGGCAGGTCGGAGAAGGCGCGGGTCTCGCGGCAGATGGCGAGGCCGTCCTTGCCCGGCAGCATCAGGTCGAGGAGCATCAGGTCCGGAGGATTGTCGCGCACCGCCTCCACGACCCCGGTCCCCTCCCGCATCGCATCGGTGCGAAAGCCGGCCGCCTTGAGGTAGTCCTCGAGCAGGTTCGCCAGGGCGGGCTCGTCTTCGACAATCAGGATGCGCTGGTGTTGCTCACTCATGGTCATTGATCTCGGCCGGCAGCTTGACATGGATACGGATGCCGCCCAAACGGGAGGCCTGGGCGCCGATCTCCCCCTCATGGGCGGTGATTATGGTCTTGCAGATGGCGAGGCCGAGACCGGCGCCGCCCCGGCTGCGGTTGCGCGACGCCTCCACCCGGTAGAAGCGGTCGAACAGGCGCGGCAGTTCCTCCAGCGCCACGCCGGGGGCCGAATCCTCCAAATTGATATAGATCCACCGCTTTTTGCCCAGGGCCGTCAGTCTGCACTCGCCGCCGTTGTCGGTGTAGCGCAGACTGTTCTTCAACAGGTTGTCGAATACCTGGCGCATACGGCGCTCATCACCGAAGATCTCCATCCCCTCATCCACATCGGTAGCCAGCATGATATCTTTCTTCGCAAATTCGCCCTCGGCGGCATCGGCGGCCTGTTGAATGATAGCGGAAAGATCGATCACCGACCTCTGATAGGTCAGCGCCCCCGCATCCACCAGGGCGAGATCGTAGAGATCGTCCACCAGGCGGCTGAGCACCATCACCGTGTTATGGAGTCTGGCCATCTGCGACTGGTCCAACGGCCGCACGCCGTCCTGAATCGCCTCGATGTCGCCGCGCAGGATCGCCAGCGGGGTACGCAGTTCGTGGGAGACGTCCGCCATGCTCTGGCGGCGCAGCTGCTCGTTGCGTTCCAGCACCTTCGCCAGGGCATTGAAGTCGTCCACCAGCCTCCCCAGTTCGTCGCCGCCCTGGGGGTCCAGGCGGACGTCGAAGCGCCCCCTGGCGAGGGCATGGGCGCCGGTGGCCACCGCCTTCACCGGTTTCAGCAGATGGCGCCCCAGGGGGATGCCGATCAACAGCGCCAGCAGCAGGGCGCCGCCCGCAATGGGGTAGATCGCCTGGAGCTGTTGATCGCGGAAACGCCGATCGAGGTCGGACTCGGGCACGGGCAGGGGGGTCAGGCTCAACCAACCGATGGTGCGTTGATCCAGCCCGATGGGACGCAACAGCTCATTGCCCCCCTCGCCGGGCGGTCCGATGATGTTGTTCCTGTCGGCATCGAGCAGGCGCAGTCTGGTGCTCAGGCCGGTGCGGTCCCGGGGAGCGGGGGGAGGTGGAAAGCGCATGCCCGGTTGCGCCAATCCTGGGGCTGGCGGGGGTGGTGGACTGGCTTGGGTAATGCGCGGATTTTGCAACGGCAGATACTCCATCCAACCCTCATGATTGCCGCGCAGGAAGTCCCAGGAGCCGACAATGCGATAGCTTGCGCCAAGGTCGGCAACCGTCTGGTCGAGGCGATCCAGCTCAAGTTCGGTCAGATAGGTGATGAAACCCTTCTGGAAGCTCCAATAGATCGCCGTCGCCATGGCGGCGACGAGCAACACGCTGGTGAGCGAGAGAACCGCGACGAGTTTGCCGGTGATGTTGAACTTCATGTCTCTATTCTGGTACCCATCCGGCCTGGTTGCGACGGTTCAGCCCATTCTTCACAAAATCTCCTCATTCACCCCACAGTTCCTCTCATTTGCGGGCATATTCTTACCAGCAAGGACGAAATATCACCGGAGAGACCGGAAAATGCAAACAGACGGCATAAAGATGAAACAACACACAGAAGGATTGCATGGTATGGGGTCCACAGATCACTCTAAGAGGGCTGGCTGCGGCTTCAGGCTTGTGAAGGCTGGTGATCAGGCAATAGAGGCAATTCGTTTGCCCGGCCGATTGGATAATCCGGCGAAACCTGATCAGATTTTGCAAACACGGGTTGATGAGCTTGAGCAACAGGTAGAGCGGTTGCAGAAGCAGTTGGATGTAGAGCGCAGGCTTGCCCAGATCGACCCGCTCACCGGTATCGCCAACCGGCGCGCATTCGCCGCACGTCTGAAGTCAGAGATCGCGCGCAGTGATCGCAACGGCTCGCCCCTGTCGCTGGTGGTCTGGGACATCGATCATTTCAAAAAGATCAACGACAACTACGGGCACCCCTTTGGTGACGACGTGATTCGCTGTGTGGCCCAGGTGATCGACGCACACCTGCGTGAAAGCGATTTCTGCGCCCGCTACGGGGGTGAGGAGTTCGTGGCGCTGCTACCCGACTGCGACGCCGAAGGCGCTAGAACCCTGGCGGAAAAAATCAGTCATGCGATACAGCAGAGTGGGTGCTGTCTCAGTGTCGTTGGATTGAAGCTCACTGTCTCATGCGGTATAGCGTCTCTTCATGGACCCGATCGGGATGAAACACTCTTCAAGCGCGCCGATGATGCCCTCTACAGGGCCAAGGTGAGTGGGCGTAATAGGGTTGTGGTTGAAGACGACTAGTCGATTTCCGGTGATAGGTTGTGTCTGCCTGGAATGTCCTTAACGGGTGAATTTAACATCGTTGGCACTTAATCCTTCACTCTTAATCTTCGTGTAAACTATCTTGAGCTTTTCGGCTTGGTCGGGTTCCAGGATCAATGCCTTGACATACTGTTTATCCGGATAGTCGTCATAATCAACTTTAGAAACGGGTTCTATGACGGATTTCATGCATACGAATTCAAGTCTTTTATCATACAACTCAAAATATACGACCTTCTCCATTAATTGTTACTTGGCCAGTCATGATGGTATTTTTCCTGAGCAGTTGCGGATGCTCCGTACCTTATCAACAGATGCGGAGAGATCATATCGGTGTTTACACTAGCTAGGGTTTTTACTATTGATATGTAACAGTCGCAGGATCAGTTCGGCCTGATGGCGTTGAGGTTGGGTGCCTTCCTCCTTGACCTGCAGGAGATTTTCTTCCGTCAGGGTCCGGCCTGCTAGATAGCGGGTGCCTTGTTTGAATCGTTGTCGATTGGTTTCCCACCAGGCCGCTACCGCATCGGGATCCGGCCAGGGCAGATCATTTTCGTAGGCTTGCGCCCAGTGATCTTGCTTGCGTTTTTGCGTCAGCGGAATTTCCTGGTTTACACTGATCTCCAGATTTCTTAGTAATAGATCATCGGCGTCAAGGTCGGCGCCGGTGATGAAGCAGAAGGCTTCTCCTGCCAGGGGAGCATATTCAGAGTCTTTCATCCATTCGAGCAATACTGACATCCAGTCGACCAATCCGGCCATGGCAATATTGTAGGCTTTGATGCGAGTCGATAACTCGCTGTTCTGAATCCGGGGAACCGCACGTTCAATAGCTGGGATATCATGCAGGTGATGCACGAGGCCGAGTGCCTTTCGCAGGTAGGGATTATCAGTAAAGCAGAAGGTAAGCAGCGTCTTATAGGCAAGGTCGATACCCAGGAGGTTGCCGCTGAAAGCCGCCTGGAAACGTATGCTCGCCTCTGCATGATCCAGGTGGGCTGTAATCTGGTCCTTGTGGGCAATCAGATCTTCGTCTCCGATTACCCTCAAAGCGGCGACACGTACCGCCGGTACTTCACTTTTGAGATGTGGTAACAGCCAATCGGGATTGATTTTGTCGAAGTGATGGGCAACAGCGCGGATCACTGCGGCCTGTACCCAAGGATTATTATGGTGAGCTATGTTGAGAATATAAGATTTAACACGCTTAAAGGGAAATCGCTTCAATGCATTACATAGTTCACGGCTTTGCGCCTCTGTCTCGACCGCATCGACCGCAAGCAGAAAGGCCTTCTCATTGCTGGTCGAGATGGCCGCGTAGGCAATGGTGAAAACTGCACCCCAGTCGTCCGGGCGGATCTTGGAAAGTATGGTTTCACCCTGTGTTTCAGTCAGTATCAGGCATCTCATGTAGCCCTGCAGTCTTTCTTCCAGCTCATCGAGCTCTCTTTTACGGAAGTTAGGATTGTATTCCGCCGCATCCCGCAGGAACCAGGCGAAGGGTGCGTCATGTCTTAGCTGAGAAATAATGCCCTGCTGATATGGCACGGTATGCACTCCCGATCGTAGCTATAACGGGATCTCGATCAGGCCGACTACCTGTTCCCACCTCTCACCATCAAATGTCAGTGCCTGGTGTGGGCCATAGGAGAGTAGCGCAGTGTCACAGGCATTCACGTTTTGAAACGAGTACTGGTGAAACCCGTTATCGGGAAATACCACTTTCTCTATCCTGTCCTCCTTTGTGAGTCGGTAGAGAGCCCAGTCGTTGCCGAGATAGAGCCGATCTTGGAACCATGCCAAGGAGTTGAAGCACTGTTCTGTATTGTTCAAGGGGTTCTTGATTATTTGCCACTGTTCATGACCGCTCTGCGGGTCGAACCGGCCCCGAATCAGACCGCCCATGGCGCCGCCTGCGTAGACATTGTCATCGCCGGCGCAGACGATTGCCTGCATGTCAAAGTTCACGGGTGGCGCCAGGCGGCGCCAGCGCTCGCCATTGTAGTGCCAAAGCTCTCCTTGCTCTCCGCAAGCGTAGAGATCATTCCTGCTGAATCCGTCAATCCCATCGAATCCTACCGGGACGGAACTGATGGAATGACCGGATTCGAGTGCGTGTCGTATGTCTTCATGCAGGTTAGGATGCTGTTCCTCATCGGTCAGATCGATCCATTCGTTTTTTCCTGTTCTTTTAAAAAGCTTGCGTAGATTTCCGCCGAAGTAGACCTCGCTGTCGATGTTGGTGGCGCAGAGCATGGCTTTATGTTCGAAGGGCAATTCCACCCAAGTATCCTCTTTCGAGTACCACTCGCTGTCTGTTATCACATTGAACTCGCCTGCCTGTCCTCCACCGCTTATGCCGCAAATCACGATACTCCCTGTGCGCTGCCTGCCTTCAATTACGGCAAATGCATTTCTTACGCCTTCGCGCCATCGGTATGCCGCGAAATTATCCCTGCTGTGCCATACTGATGGTTCATACAATACGGCCATGGTTGCCAACTCATCATCCCCAGGGATATAGTCGAGCTCTTCCGCTGTATCTTGTGTAACTTCCTCTTTGAGAATGAAAGCGACTCGATCTTTATTCTCCAGAGTGGCATGCACGATGGCGTAACCGTGAAAGAGTTCTTCAACCCTGTTGTTCATCTACCCTCCTTGTTAAACACCCGCCTCTCCACCGGGCTTTTTCTTGGGAAATTTACATATTTTGCAATACTTCAGATCCGGGTTCGGGGCGCCGCCAAAGAGACCGCGGTGGTTTTCACAACGGTCATGATAGTAGTTGTCGAGTTGCTTCAACAGGCATTGACTGCTGCACAGGCTGAGTGGGAATGTCGATCGATGCGCCTTGATCGCAGCATCACGCACATCTTCGTACTCAATCGTGCCATTGCTGAGCTTTTTTACTACATGCTTTTCTTTTTTCCTATGGATCGATCCATGTGAACCGTGAGTCTGAGTCGTTCCCTCGACACAGACTGTGGGTGCGCTGCCTTCAGTATATTTATGGCAGATGGTTTTTTTCCGCATGTAGCCGTCAGGTATCATATGATGTCCGGTTTGACCGGGGCAGCAGCCTTTTTTATTGTTCATGTTTGTTCGTGGGCTTTTTTTGTTGTCATTGAATGGTACTAACATACATTTCCTGGCACGAATGCAGGCGTCCATCAAGGCAATATACTGTTGCATTTCAGCCATCAATTCACTCGCCTTCTCCTGGTCGCCATTCTTGATTGCCGCTTGAACCTCCTTCAACTTGTTTGGGAGATCCTGGATACTTTGTTTGATTCTTTTGGCTTCCGCTGTGATTTCGTCGAGATAGTTCTTGATCTGATAGACTTCCACGGCTGCATCGATGACGTCGTATGCCGCCCACGCCCAACCCAGTGGACCGAGCACTGCCTGCAAGGGTTTCTTTGCGGCCATCTTCAGGCCTTTGGTCAGCACCTTGTCCTGTATCGTATCCATTACTTTCTGTTTGACACCATCGATCAGATCGAGGGACTTGATTTTATCCTCGATTTTAGGGATCAAATCTTCTAGATCTTTCATGCTGATTTTTTTCGGCAGTTTCATCAAGCCGTCGCAGTGGCCATGCTTCCAGCTGGATGGCTTGTTTTGATCCTTATTCTTGTTGGTGGATGATCTTGATCCATGTTTTTTCTTCGACTTTTTTTTGTCGTTATCATCGTTTTCAGCACAGTATTTTTTCACTCTTTTTATTTCATCACTACAATCGCTGTCGTAACCACTGTCCAGGTATCTCCACTCAATTGTATTGCCGGGATAGGATCCGTGGTTATGCGTCATGCCGTCGGTATGACGGCAGACATTCAAACCTTCCACCTTGACATTCATCGACCAACTGGTGAAGTAGGCCTTGCCTTTCTTGACGCCTGTTTTCAGACCTTTCGGGCCCGCCGCCGGTTCATTGCCGGTACTGGTCTTTATGAATGAATGATCCTTTTTAGCGACCGGTAATCCACTGATGAAAACAGTGGTGGAGCCGTTGGCCAGATCCTTTGCGAAAGCCGTGTTGGCATAGGGAACCAGGACCCAGCCACCGCTGGGTGGCGGTGGGGTAAAACAGGGGTCTGGAAAAGCGGCTTTTGACATGCCGTCTGCTGCCTTGCAGGCGATTTCCAGTCCATTTGCAAAGACATTATTGGCCATTACTGATCCACGCCCTTTCTGTGTTGCATGATAAAGGCACCGCGACGCTTATCGTCGTTGCTGATGTGGCATAGTACGGTAGGCCCTGGCGCGTAGCCTTCGAGAAATGCGTAGTAGGCCATGATGACTATTGCACCTCCTATCGATGCCCCGACTTCACCGATATACGCTGCCGGATGCCACACTGGATGGGCATCGATCTTCGTTTTCAGTGTGCGGGATTGGGCATATGCCGCCTCGCTGAAGAAATAGGTTTCACCGGACATGCTTGCAACTCGGAAGTCTGTCTCATGAACCCCGATATCCGCATTGACCGCTGCCTGGTTTATTGCCTGACTCAATCCGGTTCCCTTCATCACCGCTTCTTCATCACCAATCGTGGCGACTTCTTCCGCCTCACCGACGCCAATAATATTGACGCCGGAGAAATCTCTCCCCGGGGTACGCAAGAGTACCGCCGTCGCGGCCTCTCCCGGTATAAAACCGTTAGGATTGTCTTTGCAGAGCAGGCGGTCGTTCTCCCCATAGAGAGTGCCGCTGTAATATCCCAATGCACTCTGGTTTAAATAGCTGTCCAGGGTTACGATCAGTACGAATTCATGATTTTCGCGATAAAGAAAGCGCTGAGCCATGCTCAATGCTGATGTAAATCCACAGCGGTGTCTCCACAAAGCGCAAGATGCAGGATTCAGGTTGAACAGCTCCAATCCCTGGAGTACAGCGTCGACAATTTCCTGAAAGGCTGTTTCATTATTGAAATAGCTCGCCGGTATCCTGTCAGGTAGACAGAATATGGCTGTCAATCCCTCATATTGCGAAGAGGATAACGGCTGTATGGCCTCTTCGATTGCCAGACTTGCCATCTTTTCCAGCTTGCTGGTTCCGTTCAACCGGCCGCCAAGTATTTCTTCGCCGACAGGTGCGCCGATCAATGGTTCCAGACATCCTGGATGGACAAAAGCGGTACGGGTAAAGCCATCGTAGGCGCACCTCATGGCTGACGCGTTGAACGCAGCACCGCTCGCCAGGGAAGAGACCATGCCCAATCCGTATATGCTCATGGGACTGCCTCTCATATCAGGTCCTGGGGCTTTCGAGGATCTGTGACTGTCCGGTGACACGACGATCCAGGCGCTTCTTGATAAGCTGTAAATTCCTCATCGATACATAGGGCTTATCGACTGCCCTTGCATGTTCCCACCCAGGGGTCGGTTTACCGACGATTAGGGTGCCCATCTCATGGATCGACTGGCGGATGGTGATGTGAGCCCGCCAGACCATGGTAAAGCGGTTTTCATCCGGCTCGATGGTGAGTGTGTCGATTCTTGGATCGAGGTTGTGACGGTCGCCGTTTTTCAGGATCGCCTGCATCGGCAACTCCACCTTGGGCAGAGTGAATGTGAGTTGGCCTTGGGGTAACAGGCCAAACAGGCTGACTCGTTCACCACCGCGTAGATGTTCACACTGTTGGTCTTCAGGCGCACACTGATAATAACTCTCGTCGAAGTCCTCCGGTAGGAATGGTGCGACATTGTCGCTCCAGTTCTGATCGTATGTGCCGCCCAGGGTGGAGCGTGGATACCAGTTGCGGGCCACTGGCCCGAGCGATTGAGGGATCGGTTTGGTGCTCTGGTAGCCGACGATGGGTTTTTCAACCGCTTCGGTTAACGGCAGGGGCCTGTCTACCAATTCATCGGCACCGCGATTGGGGTAGAAACCGATGCCGACAGGATTGCGCATGAAGCTGGTATAGGTGTGTTTCTCATCTGCGGCCTTTGGATTGTCGATTTCACTGCCGCCGTAGGCGGTGTCGTAGCTGATCGGTTGCCGGGTAAAAGGGAGAGGCTTGCCAGGTTTGACGCCAACAACGGATTTGCGGTAGTGACGCGGTCCGATTACTTTGAGGAATTTTTCCAGGCTGCCGACCCGAAAGCCGACAATCATCTCAGTAACCGGTTGCTCATTGTGGGCGCTGGCGTGGAGAATGATGTCGCAGTTCGGTTTGTATGGGGGGAAATCGTTCTCGAACAGAGGGGCGCTTTGTCCCGCTTCACCGCTGTAGGCATCACTATTGTAAAGATCGCATTGATTGGACGAGAATCGCGGCGGTTCATCGCTGCGTAGCGGCAGATCATAAGTCGCTTTTGCTGCAATGATAAGACAACTTCGACCGCTCTTCTTCAGGCCGAAGGCGTAATCAGCAGTAAAG
The DNA here is from genome assembly GCA_003058495.1 of gamma proteobacterium symbiont of Ctena orbiculata. GTDB lineage: Bacteria > Pseudomonadota > Gammaproteobacteria > Chromatiales > Chromatiaceae > Thiodiazotropha. The sequence goes on from QBVC01000011.1 coordinate 30,078, forward strand.
GGGGTCGCGTTGTAAAGATTCATTACGCTGAATCAATTGATCTTGACCGAGCTGCCTTTCAGGCGGTTCGCTCCATAGGCGACACTTTCCACATAGTCACCCCGGATTCGCACGCTCCCGTCTATCGTCAATTCGATGTAGGCGTCGCCGCATTGCAGGCGTATTTGATCATCCGAGCGAATGATTGCCGTAGTTTCGTTATTGGCATCAGTCAGCGGTGGTTGGATCAGGCCTGAGATGACCGGGGTATCGGCGTCGCCGCAAAGCTGAATCAGGCACTCGAGTCCCACCTGCGCCTGAGTCAGTTTAAGCGTACTGCGTGCGCTTTTCCTGTACTCACGCCCCTTGTGAGTGAAAACAACGATCGGGTATCCTTCCGTGTCGAATCCATCAAGACAGCCCACAAAGGAAGTGGAAGAGGGCGCTCGGCGATCCGGCGAAGGCCTTTTCATTTCCTTCCTCAGCAGGTTCTGCATCGATGGTGACATAGGATCTTTGTCTATTACCAGTGTGTTGCGACTACTCATCAGCGTGCTCAGTTTTCCAGAATATTCTTGCCCTTCATGACGATATCCTTTTGTGCCTTGACGTTGATTTCACCCTCGGCCACTACAGAGATATCGACACCCTTCAGCATAATTGTGCCGTCACTTTTCATAATGAGTACCGATTTACCGGTTCTCAGCTCGATCTCTTCACCAGCGGTCAGGGTGTACTTCTTACCCACCTTGGTGAGTTTATCTATACCGATCTCCGACGCCTGAACCAGGGCGACGGTGGTATTCATTGCAGCGCCGACAGTGACCTGGTAGCCCAGACCAACGGAGAGGGCCTTGGCCAGTCCAATGGTTTCGGCTTTCGCCATGGCAATGGTTTCGGATTTGTTGCCACCGATGTTCACAGAGCGGTTACTGCCGATGCTTACTTCTTCGCTGATCCCGACTTTTTCGCTCCGATTCAGCCCGATGGAAATGGTCTCGTTCTTACCCACATTCTCGCTGCGGTTGTCGCCGATGGATATGGCTTCGTTGTGATCGACCCGCTCAGTGCGATTGTTGTGTATGGTAATGGTTTCGTCGTTGTCTACGGTTTCCGTACGATCGTGTTTGATGTGGCTGGTTTCGTCATGGTCGATGGTCTTTCGGCGATCATTCCCAATCCACTTGTCCTCGTCATGCTCCACCTCCGTCAGCTGATCCTTCTCCGCATGCAGCCAGAGCTGCTCCTCGCCCTTTTTATCCTCGAAGCGGATGGCATTGGCGTTGGCGGCGGTACCCCCCTTGGTCGAGCGGCTGAGGATGCCTGATTGGGTCTGGTTTGAAGGTAGACCCCAGGGTGGCATCTGTTCAGCGTTGTAGACCCTGCCGGTGATGATCGGACGGTCGAGGTCGCCATCGAGGAACTCGACGATGACCTCCTGGCCGATGCGCGGGATCTGTATACCCCCCCAGTTCTTGCCGGCCCAGGCCTGCGCCACCCGCACCCAGCAGGAGCTGTTCTCGTCGGACTTGCCGTAGCGGTCCCAGTGAAACTGCACCTTTACCCGGCCAAATTTATCGGTATAGATCTCTTCCCCTGCGGGGCCGACCACAACGGCGGATTGTGGACCCTCCACGCGTGGTTTGGCGGTGGTGCGTCTGTTGCGGAAGACCTCGTTGCTGGGAATACAGGTGAATTCGCATTGGTAACCCTCGCTCTCGTTCGCCTGGGCGCTGGCCCTGTATTGGTCGGCCTGCAGCAGGTAGCTCGCTTCGGTTATCAGGTACTCTCTATTCTGATCGGCGCGGGGATGGTCCTTGAGGGTAAAGAGTGCACCCGAAGTGAGATGCCGGATATCGCACTGGCCCCTTATCCGCTCATGTCTAGCCTGTGCCTCCTCTATCCGGCTGCGGGCGAAGTTCTCACCCTCGGCGACCTTTTCGTAGCAACCGGGATAGTCAAATACTTCATAGTTCGCATGGGAGTGGTCGCGCGCCATGGGTGTGGAAGCGATAAGATCGGCCCGCGGATTCTTGAAGTCGTAGTCGGTATGGACGTAGCAGCCCGAGTTGACCGCCTTGCTTATCTTCCAGCTGTGAACCACTTCCTTGCCCCGTTCACCGCCGACGCCAGGAATGGGTTGAAATGGAAGCAGGGGATTGCCATTCAGCGGGGAGTGGGATGCGTAGTTGTCGCACAGCACCAGGGTGTGCTTACCCGCAGTGTGGCTGAAGCAGTAGTAGATGCCCTCCTCCTCCATGAGGCGGCTGATGAAGTCGAAGTCCGTTTCGTTGAATTGAACGGTGTAATCCCGGATTCGGTAGTCCTGGGTCAGCTGCAGTTCGTAGTCGCTGAAGCCATTTTCGCCGAAGATCTCCTGGAGTATCGCCGGGACTGCCAACTTCTGGTAGATACGGCAATCCTTGGTCAGACTCAGGAACCAGGGCCAGGGACGCAACAAGGCCTGGTAGTGGAAGAGGTCACCCACAATGCCGATCTGGGTAAACTGGCTGACGTGGGCGTTGAAAAAGCGCTGGCCGCCATCGCTCAAATCGAGTTCCACATCGACACGTTGACCCAGCAGGGCGTCCAAGGGGATTGCATCGTCATCGCTCAACAACTCGGCCCGGTACTCGAAAAGACGCCCCAGCCTCTCCTGCGCGCTGAACTGATAGAGCAACAGCTTCTCCTTGCCCAGGGGGGAATTGAAGCGAAAGGATCGATTGGCTTGTTTGAATGAGATGACAAAATCCTGCAAAAGCAGGTTTTGTTTCCAGCGGCCTCTGAGGAAGATGTCGTCGGCGTGGGGTGGTAAGCCAGCCGAGCCGAATTGCGTGTTTCCGTCATCCAATCTGATCATTTCGCCACTCCTTGCGAAGAAATCACAGTCGGCCCTAAAGCATCACGCAATTTAGGGTAATTTTCAAGCAGGAAAAGGTTTCGATAGCTCCCTGAAACCAGAGCTATCCCACATCTTCCAGCATCGATTCAGGTTTTGTGTTTGAACATAGCGAAGCCAAGCCTGTCGTAGTAGTCTATCTTGTACTTAAATCTTGGGCACACCTGATGTGTTCCGCAATCAAGAAACGAGGCAGGTTACCGTCCACAGGCAAGCGTTATCCGGAAGCGGTTGAGGTGCATTGAATCCGCCAATATCGGTTTACTGGATTCTCTTGCTCTATGGATGGAGGCGTTCGGAGGCTCTGCATGATCAAACTCAATGTAAACGGTTCAGTTCAACCCCTCGATATCGATCCGGGCATGCCCCTGTTGTGGGCGCTGCGGGACCACGTCGGGCTCACCGGCACAAAATTCGGCTGCGGTATTGCCCAGTGCGGCAGCTGCACGGTTCACCTCGACGGCGAGCCTGTCCGTGCCTGCATCACACCTGTGTCGGAGGCGATAGGCAAACAGGTAACCACCATCGAGGGACTGGACTCCCCCGCCGGCAAGGCGGTACAGGCGGCATGGCGTGAACTGGAGGTGGTGCAGTGCGGCTACTGCCAGTCGGGCCAGATCATGTCGGCAACCGCCCTGCTCGAACGCAAGCCACGTCCCACCGACGCGGATATCGATGACGCCATGCAGGGCAATCTCTGCCGCTGTGCCACCTATGTGCGGATTCGCGCTGCCATCAAGGCCGCCGCGAACAAGTCCGCCCGGGCCACAGGGAGGAAGATGGGATGAAGAGTGAGTGGATTGCCAATCTGAGTCGCCGCCGCTTCCTCGCGGCGGGTGTCGCCACCGCGGCCGGACTGACCCTGGGCATCATGCCGGTCACCCGGGCGGAGATGCGCAAGTCCGGTCCCGGTTTTGCCGGCGCGGCGCCGGCGCTGGACGAGGTCTTTCAGCCCAACGCCTTCCTGCGTATCGACAGCGACAACCAGGTCACCGTGATCTCCAAGCATCTGGAGATGGGGCAGGGGACCTACACCGGCCTGGCGACCCTGGTGGCGGAGGAGCTGGATGCCGCCTGGGAGCAGGTGAAGGTGGTGGGTGCGCCGGCAAACGCCAAGCGCTACCGCAATCTCTTCTGGGGCGAGGCCCAGGGGACCGGCGGCAGCACCGCCATCGCCAACTCCTGGCTGCAGATGCGCAAGGCCGGCGCCGCGGCGCGGAGTATGCTGGTGGAGGCCGCCGCCAAGCAGTGGCAGGTTAAGGCGGATGAGGTCGAGGTCGAGGCCGGTGTCCTGAGCCATGCCGCCAGCGGACGCAGCGCCAGCTTCGGCGACCTGGCGGAAGCCGCCGCGCAACAGCCCGTGCCCCAGGAGGTGTTGCTGAAGGATGCGGATGAGTTCCGTCTCATCGGCAAGCGCCTGCCGCGCAAGGACAGCGCGGAGAAGACGGACGGCAGCGCGCTCTTCACCATCGATGTGAAACAACTCGAAATGTACACCGCCCTGGTGGCCCATCCGCCGCGTTTCGGCGCCAAGGTGCGCAGCTTTGACGACAAGGCGGCGAGGGCGATCAAAGGGGTCAAGCAGGTGATCCAGATCCCATCCGGGATCGCGGTGGTGGCGGATGACTTCTGGAGCGCCAAGCAGGGCCGGGATGCCCTGCAGGTGGAGTGGGACGAGAGCGAGGCTTTCAGGCAGAGTTCCGGCGAGATCGTCGACAGCTACCGCGAACTGGCGAAGCAGCCCGGCACCGTTGCCCGCAACGAGGGCGACAGCGAGGCGGCGATGAGCCAGGCGGCCAAGGTCATCGAGGCCGAATACAGCGTGCCCTTCCTCGCCCATGCGCCGATGGAGCCGATGGATTGCGTGGTGCGCATCGACGCCTCGGGCTGCGAGATCTGGAACGGCGAGCAGATGAACACCGGGGACCAGATGGCGGTCGCCGGCCTGCTGGGGCTGCCGCCGGAACAGGTGCGGATCAACATGCTCTATGCCGGCGGCTCCTTCGGCCGTCGCGCCAATCCCAAGGCCGACTATGTCCTCGAGGCGGTGCACATCGCCAAGGTGATGCCGCCGGGTACCCCGGTCAAGCTGATCTGGACCCGGGAGGACGATATGCGCGGCGGCTACTACCGGCCGCTCTACCTGCACAGGCTCAAGGCGGGCCTGGATGGGGAGAACCGACCCCTGGCCTGGCAGCAGCGCATCGTCGGCCAGTCGATCCTGGCGGGCACCCCGTTCGAGGCGATGATGGTCAAGGACGGTGTCGACCAGACCTCGGTGGAGGGCGCCGCGAACCTGCCCTACGCCCTGAAGCATATCCATATCGATCTCCATTCGCCCCAACTGCCGGTGCCGGTGCTCTGGTGGCGTTCCGTGGGTTCCACCCATACCGCCTTCGCGGTGGAGTGCTTCCTGGACGAGCTGGCAGCGGAAGCGGGCAAGGATCCCGTGGCCTTCCGGCGCGAGCTCCTGGCGGGTCATCCCCGTCACCTCGGGGTGCTCGACCTGGCGGTGGAGAAGGCGGGCTGGGACGAGCCCCCGGGCCGCAACCGGGGCCGCGGGGTGGCGGTGCACGAGTCCTTCAACTCCTATGTGGCGCAGGTGGCGGAGGTGACCGTAAGGCGCGGGGTCATCTATGTGGACCGGGTGGTGATCGCGGTGGATTGCGGCGTGCCGGTCAATCCCGATGTCATCGTGGCGCAGATGGAGGGCGGCATGGGCTATGGCCTCGCGGCCACCCTGGCCAGCGAACTGACTTTCAAGGAGGGGCGGGTGGTGCAGTCCAACTTCCACGACTACCTGACCCTGCGCATCGACCAGATGCCCGAGGTGGAGGTCTACATCGTCCCCTCCACCGAACCGCCCACCGGCGTCGGCGAGCCGGCCACCCCGGTGATCGCGCCGGCGGTTGCCAACGCGGTCTATGCGGCGACGGGGCAGCGTCTGCGCCAGCTGCCGCTTCGGCCCGCTTGACGGGTTCGTGATGGCTACGCACAGGCCCTGCCGGTTTCCACGCTCATCCGTGGGAATCCATACCCTGTTATCCGATTGCTATGCGGTCTGCATTTCCACGCTGGCGAGTGGGAACGACGAAGCGGGGTCTGAAAGGTGAGCCAAAGCGATACCTTGAATGAACTGGTGCAGGCAGAAGACAGGGCGGTGATGGCAAAGGCCGCCGAGTGGCTGCGCGAGGGCAAAAGGGTCGTCCTCGCGACGGTGACCCATACCTGGGGCTCCTCACCCCGGCCGCCCGGCTCGCTGATGGCGATGAATCATCAGGGCCGCTTCATCGGCTCGGTCTCCGGGGGCTGCGTCGAAGAGGAGTTGATCGGGCGCTATCGCAAGGGGGAGCTTGCCGACCGGCTGCCGGTCTCGGTGGGGTTCGGCGTCGGCAGCCAGGAGGCCGGACGGCTCGGGCTCCCCTGCGGCGGACGCCTGCAGGTCACCGTCGAGCCCCTCGCTTCCGCCGCCTCGATCGAGGCGCTGTTGCAGCGTATGGATCTGGGTGAACTGGTTGCCCGACAGCTGTCACTCGATTCCGGTGAGGTCACCCTGGCGGAGGGTGAAGGCCATCCCGAGTTGAGCCTGACGGATGAACGCCTGGTCAAGGTCTTTGGCGCCGGCTGGCAGCTGCTGCTGATCGGGGATGGGCAGTTGGCCCGCTACCTGGCCAGGATGGCGCGCATGCTCGACTACCGGGTGACGATCTGCGATCCCCGGGAGGAGTTTGCCGATCCCGATCCGCTCCCCGACGTCGTCTACACCCGTCGGATGCCGGATGACGCGGTGCGCGCCCTGGCCGCGAAGCCGCGCACCGCCGTGGTGACCCTGGCCCACGATCCGAAACAGGACGACATGGCACTGCTCGAGGCCCTTGAGACCAACGCCTTCTACATCGGCGCCCTGGGCTCGAGGCGCTCAGCCGCAAAGCGGCATGATCGCCTGTTGAAGATGGGTTGCACCCCCCGGCAATTGGAGCGCGTGCATGGCCCCGCCGGGGTGGCGATCGGCAGCAAGCGGCCCTCGGAGATCGCCCTCTCCATCATGGCCGAGATCACCGCGACCCGAAACGGGATTGCGGCTGTCGCTGACAGGGTGACCGCAGAGGCGTGAAGACAGCCGAACGGGGATTTGCTAACCTTAGCCTGTTTTGTCCACCGCCCGGCATCCCATGAGGCCCGATGTGGGGGGAGTTCCCATCGAGTCCAAGATGGGGGGGCTTCACAGATGAAAATATAGACGAGTTTGTTGTTGCCCAGTCTTCGGTTATCCCTTTCCCTCTCGCCGATTCCTTCCATCTTGCCATGGCTATGGCAGCCCGGGAAATGATCGGGTATGGAGATCTGGCAGATCGTCATCCTGGCGCTTGTCGGTGTTGCCGCCGGCTGGATCAATGTGATGGCGGGGGGCGGTTCCCTGCTGACCGTCCCGGTAATGCTCTTCATGGGCGTCCCCGGACCCGTGGCGAACGGCACCAACCGCATCGCCATACTGGCGCAGAACATCACGGCGGTGGCGACCTTTCGTCGCCGGGGTTACGCCGATTTTAAACTGGGGATGAGCCTCGCCGCGGCCGCCTCGCTGGGGGCCCTGTTCGGCGCCTCCCTGGGTGTGCATCTGGAGGGCGAGTGGTTCGACCGCGTAGTGGCGCTGGTGATGATCGCGGTGATGGTGCTGATGGCTACCGGACACGACCGGATAAAACCGGTCGGCGGCGAAGCCAAGGCGCAAAACCTGGTCGCGGGTCATCTGCTGATGGTCGGGGCCGGTTTCTGGGGCGGCTTCATTCAGATCGGCGTCGGCTTCATTCTGATGCCGATCCTGCACAGGGTCATGCATCTGGACCTGGTGCGGGTCAACATGTACAAGGTCCTCATCGTCCTGGTCTACACCCTGGTTGCCCTGATCGTCTTCAATTCCCAGTTGGAACTGCTGTGGTGGACCGGGCTCGGTCTTGCCGTCGGCACCTCAATCGGCGGTTGGCTGGGGGCGCATACGACCATCAGCCGTGGCGAAGCCCTGATTCGCAGGGTGCTCTACCTGGCGCTGTCGGCCTTTATCGTGAAGTTGCTGTTCTTCTAAAAACCTGTCACAGGCCAACCCCGCCCGCGAGTCGGTCAAGAGGACTCCTCGCACCCCGACCACCCCGGCCGATCACATGGGGGTAGATCATCTTTCACCGCTACGGGGATCCTGTGCAACCCGGCTGGCAGGAAACAGGTATTGCCAGCGGAGTTCCTTGTCGTACACACTCCATGACACGCATGCCGGTGCCGTACATCAGATGCAGGATGAGTCGGTTGACGCCGGACAGTTGCATGAACAGGGAATTTATTTCCCCGGTGCTCAAAACCGTAGGGATGCGTTTCGGTTTTTTTGAGCGTTTGAAAGGGCCTATTTTCCCCAAAGGTCTTTCTAAAACATGGGCATAGAAAAAGACAAGCGCATTGAGCGCCTGTGATTGAGTCGCCCCGGCCACCTTGCGCTGCAACGTCAAATGTTCTAGAAAGGAGGCAACCTCCGGTTCTTTGCAGTCACAGGGATGCCTATTGTTGTGAAAACGAAGGTAACGGTTGATCCAGCCAAGATAGCTCTTCTCCGTGTTGGTGGAGTAGTCGGGGAGCCTGATCGCAACCAAAAAACGGCGGTAGAGGTCAGGGTGTGTCTTGGCGAGGTGGTTGTTAGGGTCATCGACCGCCTTATCGATCATTTCATAGCTGCGGGCAATCGTCGCATGGTCGCTCTCCAGCGCATGCGTGCCGTTCAACCAATGATCCCAATCAAATCCGCTGCTCCATGGCCGCCGCAAAAAGTGGCCGAACAGAAGCCTCAACGCATCAATCTTCTGACGATACTGCCAAGCATTGATATTGGGTTGTCTTCCTATCCGTTCAAGCCAGCGTTCAACCGTTTCGGCCGTATGAGATCTCAGGCGTACGCCGGGATGATCAGCAATAAATCCCTCTACGTGGCGCCGATACCATGGGATTGCCTTCGGCGGAATGCGAAATCGTTTAAGCAGATCTGCGTAATTGGTCCAAAATTGACCAATTCGTGGGTCGGGCGCTTCTCTGATATCCATGAGAATCCTTGCTGCAAACAGCGTTCTTCCTTGAATGAGAACATTTATAGTACAATTGGCAAGATATTACAATATTTTTTTCCGGCGGCATAACACGATAATTAGAGCCGGCAATATAATCACCGGTTAGCGAAAATATGGAAAACGAAATTCTTAGTACCGTGCAAACAATACGTGGCTATCTCTTTGTAATTGTCATAGCAGTGATAATTTGGGTGACATTAAAAATTGTTGATACTTTTATGAATGGTCTAGGGAGGTGGATAAAAGCATGGGATGAACACTTTAATAGCAATGCTGGTCGTCTACTTGCGGAGGGTTCGTATCAAGATGCTATTGAATACTGTAAAAAAAGGCTTAAAAAACAGCCTGATCACTTGAACGCTAATTGGTACATTGCAAAGGCATATTATTACTTGAAAGAATATAAATTATCACAAGAGCATTTTGAAAAAGTTATATATTTAGAGCCCGAATGGGAAAAGGACATAAATGTTTACCTTGAAAAGATTGGCGGTCGCTAACCAGGCTTTCCAGCGGACACAGTTGCTAACGCGCCTGCACCGCTGAAAGCGACGTAATAACGCTTAGGTACAGATACCATGAAGGTAAAAAGAATCGTAGCAAATGTAAAAGCCGATAATACGGAAGAAGCTAAAGTCTTCTATGAACCTGTATTTAGTTTAGATTTGGTGATGGATCTCGGATGGATAAAAACGTTTAGTGCAGGAGACGAAATGCCCGTCCAAATAAGTGTTGCGTCGGAAGGTGGTTCAGGAACTCCTGTCCCTGATATATCTATCGAGGTCGACGACATCGACGAAGTAATCCGTAGAGTCAACTTATACAATTTTAAAATAGAGTACGGTCCTGTGTCTGAACCTTGGGGTGTTCGTCGGTTCTATGTCCGGGATCCATTTGGTACGCTTGTTAATGTCTTGCAACATTCACAAGACCCAGACACGTTATAACAAGGCCAGCCAAAATTGTGCAAGCTGCTTCGTAGCTCGCACCGACTCGCAACAAGTTACTCGTCTTTGCTGGCGGCGTTATGTTGCCAAGTTACCCATGAAAAGCAGACATCTCACTACAACCTTATGAGGAGTCTTGAGATGACTAAACCTCTAGATCTAGCAGAAAAATATATGAGATCATTTTTTGGTATGGAGCCACTAGAAAAAATGCGCGCTATCTTGGCAGAAGATTTACTGTTTGAAGGCCCGTTCCTTAAATCATTTACTGCAAAAGAGTATCTTGACTCATTGCACGAAAATCCGCCAGAAGATGTCAGCTATGTTGTGGAAGAGGCTTATGAAGACGAAAACTCAGCTTGTTTAGTATATTGGTTCTCAAAGCCTGGAGTAGATACACGTATGGCTCAAACATTTGAAATTAGAGATGGAAAAATACATAAAATAAAGCTGGTCTTTGATACAGAAGCATTCAAATGACAGGGCCAGTCAGTAGGTCGAATCTAAGCAGCGCTCCTGAGTGCGTCGGCTGAACTCAACCGTTAAGGCGGGAAATGAACCCATACAGTTTTATGATTTCACTTAGAGCTAAGCATCCAAAGGAAGATTTGGCCTTTATGGATAAATTATTCGCTAAACGACCCCAAGCCAGCTGGGTTGCTGGTGAAGAAAGAATAACACCAAGAGGCACATCGATCGGCGGTACACGATCGAATAGCTATTGGGTTTACCGGTTGACTGAAGAGGAAACTCATTCTGATACATCGCTGTTAGAGGATTATCTTGAAAATATATATAAGGAAATTATTCCAAAAATAGAATCGTTGGAAGCGTTTCTTGATTCCGGTGGCAGGCTGGAGTTATATGTTTCACTTTATGGCTCGAGAAATTATGGCCTGGTCTTGAATCCGGGCTTACTTGCTCGTCTAGGCGCGGCAGGGATCGAGTTACAATTGGATATTCATCCCGAGAAATGAATAGGCCTATAATAAGTAACAAGACAGTGGTTCGTTAACGTATCTGTTAGAGGATTAAAGTGCCAGGGAATAATAGAAGGATTGGAAAGTAATGATCAAGAGTAAAAGAGACATGAGAGAACTTTTACCATTCGCATTTGCAACTACCCTAACCACTGTCTGCTCAAGCATGGAGGTCGCGGCAGAACAAACCAACGGGCTTGTCTTGGCATCCGAACTCAAGTGGGAGCAGTTAAACCCCGCTCGCGGCGACAGGAGTCCCAAGGCTGCTACGCTTTGGGGCGATCGCAAAGGCGCTGTGCCGACAGGCTTCCTCGCCAAATTCGTGGATGGCTTCTCGTCCCCACCTCATATTCACAATGTCACCTACCGTGCGGTCGTGATAAGCGGAGGCATTCATAACGATGATCCCAACGCCGCTGCCATGTGGATGCCCGCCGGATCTTTCTGGACCCAGCCGAAGGGTGAGGTGCATATTACCGCGGCCAGGGGCAATACCAATGTGGCGCTGGTGGAAATCGACGAGGGACCCTACCTCGTACTCCCTGTTGAGAAGGCGTTTGACAGTGGAGAAAGACCGATTAACCTGGACGCATCAAACATTGTGTGGGTTGTTCCACCGGGAATGCCGGCCTCTTCCAACGGACCGAAGATCGCCTATCTCTGGGGCAGTCAACAGGAAGGCCAGGCTAACGGAACCTTTGTCAAGCTCCCGACGGGATTTAGGGGAAAAATACGAAGCACCGGCTCGACCTTCCGTGCTGTAGTGATCAAGGGTCAACCAGAGTACCAAGTCAGTGAAACAGAGGTTAAGACATTGGAGCCGGGAAGTTATTTTGGCTCGGTGGGAACCCCGATACATAACGTATCGTCCATGGGCGGCGAGGAGAGCGTCCTTTACATACGCACTAATGGCAACTACGAAGTCAAGCCAAATTGAGTGAGATTGCTCCTGCTGTCATACAGAGAACTGTCAATGGCAGGCCGGTACACATCAAGGCAGGCTGACTGGGGCAACTGACGACGCCGCGCTGAACGGGTGAAAAAGAATCAAGAGTAGTTATGGCTAACCGCATTTACGATCATTGTGATCATATGCACTGGCTTGTCCATCCCAAGATATGAAGGTAAAGCGGTGAAACCGGCATGCAATCAGCAATAACGGTTAGACCGATAAAATAGATGCAAACGCTCATCCTGTTGCTTGTAATCGTAATTCTGCTTGTGCTGTTATTTTCAATGTACAAGGCATATTCAACGGAACATGATCAAGATGGTAATATCCTATCAGCCTTGCTGAGGAAGTACTGGTGGGTGTTGCCCATAATAATTATTCTCTTGTCACTACTCAGATGATATGACACTTGGTCGGTGCCTATGATCAACCCACAGGCCGGCAATCCGACTTCGGGCCAATTGTGTATTAGGTTGCAGAGAGTCCAAGGCGAGTCAGTAGAAAGAAAAAAACGAAGATTCTGATCACGCTTCTCACGCTGACACCATGCCCTTCCATCGGCACCTTGTCGTTATAAAACAAGTAGCCAACCCCACAGAAAAAATACCCTGTTCACCCGATTTACAACGGTGAAGATGGGTGATATACAACTGATTGTTGGATTTGAAATGGCTGGTTGATTAGTAAACGGAAAGAGGCAATGCTTTTTCGCAACTATTTGGTGTGCTGTCTAATTTTAAAGATAAAGGGCATGGCTCTATTGCATGTAATCAAAAATAAAATACCCGTCAATCAGGGCCGGATTTATTAGGAATATATATCATGAAAACTTACAGTAAGATCATCGCGGCTGCAGCATGCGTACTCTCACTCTCGGCCTATGCCGACGGTTACCGGGTTGTGGAACTCGGTGGGGGCAGTCCAAGCGATATACCCTGGGTCAGAATCATCACCAATCAGACCGATTGGGAGGATCTTGCACGGGAATCCTATGCGACAGACGGGATGAGTCCAGTGGTGCTCTGTGGCGATACGCCAATGGGTATAGATTGTATGGAACCGCCTCCCGCAGTCGATTTCGAAACGGAACAGGTAGTCGTCGGCGGGCTTGGACTGCAGCCCGACAGTGGACACACCATGGTGGTTTCCAACGTCTTTGCGTCGGAATCGTCAGGTTATCAGTATGTCGGCGTCACGGATATCGTTCCCGGCTCGGGGTGTGCCACGCTGCCTGTGGTGACCAATCCGATGATCGCGATCGTGGTGGAGAAAACCGGTCTGCCGCTCAGGCTGGGGTTCTCCATCGCTACGACAAACTGCGAGATCTTGACCCTGGACCTGTAGCAAGCGGCAAAACTCAACCGATTCCACCAATCCAACAACCCGTGACAACCACAAACCGACATTGAGGGATTGGCTTTGATAAAGCAATGAGCGGGATCCAAGGCATACTGCTGGCAGCCGGCACCGGCCGACGCTTCGGTCGCCACAAGCTGCTCCATCCGCTGCCTTCCGGCGACTCGATGGGTGTTGCGGCGGCGCGCAGCCTGATCGCCGCGCTGCCCAATACCCTGGCGGTCATCCAGCCGCAGGATCGTCAGCTGGCCGATCTGTTCACGGCCCTGGGACTCTCCCTGGTGGTAAACAGTGAGGCGGAACAGGGCATGGGGCGAAGCCTGGCCGCGGGCGTAGGGGCCAGTGCCGATGCCTCGGGCTGGGTGGTGGCCCTGGCCGACATGCCCTGGATTACGCCAGAGACCATCCTCTCGGTGGCCCGGGCGCTGGAGCAGGGCGCCTCCATGGCGGCGCCCGTCTATCGGCAACGCCGCGGTCACCCGGTGGGTTTCGCGCGGCAATGGCGAGAGCCGTTGCTGGCCTTGCAGGGGGATGCGGGCGCGCGTCGCCTGCTGGCGGCCCATCCCGACGAGCTGCTGCTGCTACCCAGCGATGATCCCGGTGTGCTGCTCGACATCGACCATGAAGATGACCTGAGGCGTGAACCTTAGCTGTCCGGCCACCTGCGATGGGCCGGAAAGCGTCCATCGGCCTCGGGAATCAGCCCCTCATCCGCGAGCCTGCGGTACTGCCTCTCGTTGCCCGGGTAGTCGGCGATCCGCCGCTGCCCGGTGATCAGTCGATACCAGGGGAGGTCGCTTCCCCTGGGGAGGGTGCGCAGCCAGGCCAGCACCTGGCGTACATGGACGCCGCAGAGCTTGGCCATATCCCCGTAGCTGCAGTAGCGGCCGGGCGGGATCGAGGCCAGGGTGGTGTAGAAGATCCTGCGCAGCTCCTCCCTGGCCACTAGCGCGACTCCCTATGGATGGTCATGACATGCATCTGCCTTAACAATTTTGGCGTATGGTTATAGAACCCACGCTATCAATCAACAACAACAGTCGCAAGGAATCCCCCATGAAGAAGAGCGCCATCCTCGCCTGGTCCGATCTTGAGCCCCTTACTCCAACCTATGCCCTGGCGGCCGGTGTCGATCTGGTGGTGATCCGCTGGCGGGATGAGGAGCGGGTATCGGTGCTCTACGGGCGCTGCGCCCACCGCGGCGCACTGATGGCCGACGGACGCATCGAGGGCGAGGATATCATCTGCGGCCTGCACGACTGGGACTACCGCTACAAGACGGGGGTGAGCGGCTACAATCCCGCGGAGCGGCTCCATCCGTTCCAGGCCTGGGTCGAGGAGGGCCGGGTCTGGGTGGACGAGGATGAGATCAGGGCCTGGGCGGCGGACAATCCCCAGCCCTACGACCGGGAGCGGTATCAGGGTCTCTACAAGGATCTCCATGGCGGCAGCGAAGAGCCCCATTACAAGTACATCCAGCACCTGGCGGAACACGGCCTGTCGAAGGTGGGCCACCATGGCCGGGTGAGCGCCATGGGGGTGCCCCGGGACGAGCTGCCCCAATGGGAACAGATTCAGCTGCTGACCGCCCAGCTGCACCGGGTGCCGCTGCTGGACGATCATCCGGTGGGCACTGATCTGGTGATCGGTCCCAATGCCGACAGACCGCTTAGGCTGGAACGGCCCCTGCTGGTTTCCGACATGAGCTTCGGGGCCCTTTCGGAAGAGGCCAAGCTGGCATTGGCCAAGGGGGCGGAGCTGGCGGGCACGGCCATCTGCTCCGGCGAGGGCGGCATGCTGCCGGACGAACAGGCCGCCAACAACCGCTATCTCTATGAGCTGGCGTCGGCCCGCTTCGGCTACGCCATGGAGAAGGTGCAGCGTTGCCAGGCGTTCCATTTCAAATGCGGCCAGGGGGCGAAGACCGGCACCGGCGGCCACCTGCCGGGAAACAAGGTGAAGGGACGCATCGCCGAGGTGCGCGGGCTCGACGAGGGGGAGTCGGCGATCTCGCCGGCCCGCTTCCCCGACTGGGAGAGCGTCGATGACTACCGCCGCTTCGCCGACCAGGTGCGGGAGGCGACGGGTGGCATCCCCATCGGGGTCAAGCTCTCGGCGCAGCATATCGAGCGGGACATCGAGGCCGCGTTGCGGATCGGGGTCGACTACATCATCCTCGATGGCCGGGGCGGCGGCACCGGGGCGGCGCCGCTGATCTTCCGCGACAACATCTCGGTGCCCACCATCCCGGCGCTGGCCCGGGCCCGCCGCTACCTCGACAGTCGCGGACGCGGCGATGTCTCCCTGGTGATCACCGGCGGCCTCAGGCTGCCGGCGGATTTCATCAAGGCCCTGGCCCTGGGCGCCGATGCCGTCGCACTCTCCAATTCGGCGCTGCAGGCGATCGGCTGTCTCGGCATGCGCGCCTGCCACACCAACAACTGCCCGGTGGGCATCGCCACCCAGAAACCCGAGTTGCGCAGCCGCCTCAAGATCGACAAGGGCGCCGCGCAGCTGAACAGTTTCTTCCGCGCCGCCACGGAATTGATGCAGGTGATGGCGCGGGCCTGCGGCCATGATCATCTCAGCGGATTCTGCCTCGACGACCTCACCACCTTCGATCGGGAGATGGCCCATCTGACGGGCATCGCCTATGGCGGTGTCGGATTGGATTGAACTGTCCCGTCCGGTGCAATCTAACTGTCATGCACACTGTGTAGAGTAGGGGATCGATAAATTCAAAAAAACCTGCACTCTCCAATCAACCCCACGATTTGTTGCTTGTTTATCGACGGGGGATGGGTTTATATGATCGCCTGCTAGGGTTTGATAAACAGTAACCGGATCAGGGAGTGGGCAGGGTAAACAATCTTGCAAACCTTCAGCACAGAAATTCGATATGGATTCCAACATCACCATAACAAGTGATCGTGAACGGTTAATTGCGGAATTCCACCGTGTCCGCGACCTGTCCGAGACCCTCTGCCTGCCGCTTCAGCATGACGACTATCAGATCCAATCCATCGTCCAGACCAGTCCGCCGAAATGGCATATCGCCCATGTCAGCTGGTTCTTCGAGGTCTTCGTGCTCGGCCACTTCGATCCGGCCTATGAGCCCTTCGATCCGCGCTTCGATTTTATCTTCAACAGCTACTACTACACCCACGGTTTGATGCATCCCAGGCCCAAGCGTGGCCTGTTGTCCCGGCCCACCGTGGGCGAGATCTACCAATACCGCGCCCACGTCAACCAACAGATGCATCGCCTGATGGAGTCGGTGGCTGAGGAGGATTGGCCTGAGCTCGCGTTTCGCGTCATCCTCGGGCTCAACCATGAGGAGCAGCATCAGGAGTTGCTGCTGATGGATGTGAAGCACAATTTCTGGTCCAACCCGCTGAAACCCAGCTACCGGGATGATCTCGGGTCGACCGCCGGCAGCACCAGAACGGCCCGCTGGATAGAGCGGCAGGGGGGTGTCTATCGCATCGGCCATGCCGGGAACGATGGCTTCGCCTATGACAACGAGACGCCCCGGCATGAGGTGCTGTTAGCCGGCTTCCGCATCGCCGATCGCCTGGTGACCAACGGCGAATACCGGGCGTTCATGGAGGATGGGGGGTATGAGGTACCCTCCCTCTGGCTTTCGGACGGCTGGGCGCTGCTGCAGCGAGAGGGCTGGCGCCATCCGCTCTACTGGGAGCAGCGGGAGGCGGGTGAGTGGATGCAGTTCACCCTGGGCGGTCTGAGTCCACTCAATCCCCACGAACCCGTGTGTCATCTCAGCTACTACGAGGCGGACGCCTATGCCCGCTGGGCGGGCAAGCGCCTGCCGCTCGAGAGTGAATTGGAGATCGTGCTCGAACAGCAGCCGCTGGCCGGCAATTTCATCGACGGCGATCAGCTCCATCCGCTGCCCGCCGGCGTCTCGGGACAGTGGTATGGCGATCTCTGGAACTGGACCGCTTCACCCTATGCCGCCTATCCGGGGTTCAGGCCCCTGGCGGGTTCGATGGGCGAATACAACGGCAAATTCATGTCAAACCAGATGGTGTTGAAAGGGGGGTGTTGCGCGACACCCGTAGGTCATACCCGTGCCAGCTACCGCAACTTCTTCTATCCGGACGAACGTTGGGCCTTTACCGGCCTGCGGCTCGCGGAGGATGCGTGATGGAAAATGTCACCTTTCACGACCACAAACCCCGGGCCCTGAGTCTCTACGATGCGGTGGTCTCCGGTCTCTCCAGGTCGGATAAATCGATACCGCCCAAGTTCTTCTACGATCAACGCGGTTCCGAACTCTTCGACAAGATCTGTCAACAGCCGGAATACTACCTGCCCACGGTGGAACGCCGGATGCTCGCCGGGCTTGCCGGGGAGATAGCCAGGCTCACCGGAACCGGCCGGGTATTGATCGAACCTGGCGCGGGCAGTGCCAGCAAGGTGCGCCTGCTGCTCGATGCGCTGAGACCGAGCGCCTTCGTGCCGATGGATATCTCGTTTGACTATCTGAAGTCGAGTGCCAGGGACTTGGCATTGGAGTACCCCTGGCTGCCGATACATGCCGCCTGTGTCGATTTCACCCACTCGTTGCCGGTTCCCCGGGAGGTGCCCGACGGTCCGCGATTGCTCTTCTTCCCCGGTTCAAGCCTGGGCAACTTCAATCCGCGGGAGGCCGGCAGGTTTCTGCGTCTGGTCCACCGTACCCTGGGTGACCGGGGTATGATGCTGATCGGCGTCGATACGAAAAAGAGCGAGGGGGTGCTGAACGCGGCCTACAACGACGCGGCGGGCCTGACCGCGGATTTCAACCTCAATCTTCTGCAGCGCATGCAGCAGGAGCTGGACGCCGATATCGATCCCGGCGTGTTCGAGCACCTCGCCTTCTACAACAGCGATGAGGGACGCATCGAGATGCACCTGGTGAGCACCCGGGAGCAGACCCTTCGCCTCAACGGCCATCGTTTCGAATTCAAGGAGGGGGAGAGGCTGCACACCGAGAACTCCTACAAGTATTCACCGGCGGAGTTTATCGGGCTGGCAACCGAGAACGGCTTCTCAAAGGTGCGGCATTGGGTGGATGACGGCGGCTTGTTCGCCGTCTACCTGGTCGCCGCGGTATAGGCGTCTGATCTAAACAGCACCCCTCTCCCGTGGGCTCGTCAGGGAGATCGCCGCTTGGCCCCTTGATCCCGCGACTGGCTTCAGTGCCTGCGACGCTTCCGCCATGCCTGGCTCGATTCGTACCCTAAGCACCGTGCCTGCAGGATGGTCCTTCAATCCGGTTCTTATCATCAACAATGGAGGATGGAATGTCGCTTAGGATCTCTGGTCGCTGCACCTGCCCGCCGCGGAAAACTGCAGCAACGTGGCTGGCAAGGCATTCAGCATTGAGGGCATGGCAAAGTTTGACGCAAAAAAGAGTAATATGCAGTCCATTGAGATGACGGTAGAGTGTGAGTAGGCTGTATTGAGTGCTGTTGATACACGCGTCAAGAGATATGGAATTGACTTATTGCGTTGTAACAGGTCACTTCCTGAGACTTTTTGTTATTAGATTCCGACCTAACCTATGTTCAATATGGCCCGCTGGGGCGCATTACTACTGGCCTATCTTTTTCTGGCCCTTGCGGTTGTCGGGGTGATTCTTCCCGGGCTGCCAACAGTGCCCTTCCTGCTGTTGTCCGCGTGGTTCGCCGCCAAGGGGTCGCAGCGCCTGCATCGCTGGCTCTACGCACACCCGCATTTCGGAAAACTGTTGATTGACTGGGAACAGCAAGGGGCGATTTCACGTTCCAGCAAGGTGATGGCCGTGTTGCTGATTTCCATTGCCTGGGTGATTATGTATCTGCAGATCAGTAACCCCTGGGTTGTGGCGGGAATGACGCTGTTGTTAGCGGCGGTGGTTGCGTTTCTTCTGACCCGCCCGGAACCTCAATGAGATAGCGCCTGTGGCGGGAGCATCCATGCTAAGCCTATGGCGCAAAGCGAGCGGCGCTCACGATGGGAGGCGGTTATGTTTTTGACTGAATTTCTGCTGACTTCACTGATTGTGGTATTGGTCCCTGGTACCGGTGTGCTCTTTACGGTTTCGACCGGCCTGACCAGCGGCTGGCGCGCCAGCATATTTGCGGCCATCGGCTGCACCCTTGGGATCCTCCCTCATTTGGTCGCCAGTGTATTTGGCCTGGCCGCCATACTCCATACAAGCGCTGTTGTGTTTCAGCTGTTCAAGCTGCTGGGCGTGTGCTATCTGCTCTATCTCGCCTGGACCATGTGGAAGCAATCCGGTGCCCTCCGTTTCGATGGCGCACCGGTTAGCGATGGCTATGGGCGGACGGCGGTGCAGGCATTTCTGATTAATATTCTCAATCCAAAGCTATCGCTTTTCTTCCTCGCCTTTCTACCCCAGTTCGTTCCCGCGGATGCACCCAATCCGATTGCATCCATGCTTGGTTTAAGCATGGTTTTCATGCTTATGACACTGGTTGTGTTTATCGGCTATGGGATATTGGCAAATCAGATCCGCGGCTATCTATCCCAGTCGCCCCGACTGGTGCGGAGAATCCAGAGGCTCTTTTCCGGGCTGTTCCTGGCCATGGGTCTCAAGTTGGCTGCGATGGAGCGTTAGGGGAACGGAGAATTGTGAGGCGACCGTGAAACAGGACCCGGATGCGAACAAGCGGAATGCAATTGCTTTTTATCGGACAGCCTACCTGGGAGACCCGGAAAGGGCCGTCGAGCTGTATGTGGGTGTCGACTATATACAGCACAACCCCCTGGTTGGGGACGGTAAGCGGTCCTTCATCGATTATTTCAGCGAGATGGCGAAATCATACCCGGAGAAGGAGATCGAGTTTGTCCGCGCCGTGGCCGAGGGTGATCTGGTTGCCCTGCACACCCACCAGACATGGCCGGGGAACGAAGAGTATGTGACCATGGACTTCTTTCGCTTCGATGAGAACGGTAAGATCGTCGAGCATTGGGATTCCATACAGCCGATACCGGCTGAATCGAAGAATGGTAATCCCATGTATTGAGTGACGGAGAGGGTAAAGCAATGGACAAACGGATCAAATGGCTGCGAATCTCCTACTGGACAGCCGCCTTGGTGGATTTCTTCATCGCAGTATCGGTGCTGATCCCTGAAAGAATGGGGGTTGCCGGGTATGTCTACCCGATGGGACTTATCTCGGCGGTAGCCTTTTCCTGGGGAGTGATGCTGCTATTCGCCGATAGGGAGCCGCTGCAAAGAAGCTGGGTCCTGGCGCCGACGATCCTGGTGGTCGCCTTGCTTGGCATGGTCGCGCTCCACGCCGGCCTGACAGGGTTGATATCCATGTTCAGGGCGCTGTCAATGCTGTGCCTGGCAATCATTGTGCTGACAATCCTTGTCTTCGGCTACGCCGGCGCCCGACAACCGCAAGGGACCTGAAAGAGTGGCAACCGATACCATATTCGGACAGGTGGTTCGGCCAAGATAGTGTTAAGAGAATGAATCTGGAGGCGGACTGTGACAACGAAATACCGGGTACCCACATATAAGGGGATTGTGACGGCTTTCACCCTGATTCTATTTGTTCTGTCCGGATTGGCCTATGCGGGTGAAGCCGATGTCGTCAAAGTGACGGTACGCAAGAAAGGAGTGAACCTGTACGATTTCGGGGTGACTGTATTGCATAAGGATGCAGGCTGGGATCACTACGCAAACAGGTGGGAAGTGGTGGATGAGAAGGGCACGGTCCTGGCAACAAGGACACTGCACCATCCACATGTCAAGGAACAGCCCTTTACTCGCTATTTAACAGATGTAGTGATTCCCGCGGATATAAAGCTGGTCACCATCCGTGCACATGACTCGGTCCATCAGTATGGCGGCATAACAAAAAAAATTGAACTGCAATAGTCTGGTTATACGAATCACTGCATGGGGAAGATGCATTCGACAGGCAGAGGGATGCGATAGTTTCACTCTGGCATGCGAACGCTGCTCTGGTACCTATACCTACCTACAATTGGGGAATGCAGACCTACCGGTTTAACGGCCGTTGGCGGTTGATGATCTGTAATCCGATCGGTCTGTTACAGAAAAAATAGCGATAGCCAGCAACTTTTCTTTTTTATATTTACTAGCTAGAAGGTTATATGAATTAACTTCGTTAACCTGATATTTGTTGCCGGTTGAATTCGCGAATTACCGGTTTGATAGAGTCTTATTGGTAATTATACCACTTGCGCAAGCTCCATTTTGGTCTATAGATTGTTAATAAGATTGTCATCTTATTGTAGCAAAGGGGCAAAGTGGTCATGCAGTCAAGGATTATCGGGGCACTGTTCATTCTCTTCTCGGGCACACTGCAGGCGGCAGGTGAACATGTTGCATGCCAGCAGCCGAATGCCTATGAAGACTACAACGTCGATACACTGCTTTCGATAGCCAATAGCTGCCAGGATGTCGAAGTGGCCAATCTCTTTTTCAATCGGGCAAACCATATTCGCCGGGTAGAAAAATATATCGATTTCGAACAGAGTCTGCACAGGCTGAGGGTGGGAGAGAACATCGCCTATATCGACTCCTACCGTATCCATATCGGCCTGGCGGAGGCGCTGTTCAACAAGGGGCTTTCCCCCCGTGCAACCCGAACCCTGAGTCAATTGAATCGGATCTACGAACGCAGCGCCGAGATCGCGGAACTGCGCTTTCGGGGTTACGATCTGATAGCGGACCGGCTTGAACGCAGGCTCAGGCAAGCCCCCCGGGTTCAGGGCGGTTAACCCCCGTCCAACCCACTCAATCCCCGTTTGCCTCGCTGTAATCTTCAGCGGAAGAGCTGAGAGACCTCTTTGAACCTCGGGTGGTTTGCATCCCCCATCCATTCGAATACAACGGATTCACTGTTGGTTATCTGCACCTCGCTGAGGCCCATGCGTTTGATCGCATTCTTCCGGTGCAGGGGATTTCGGGAAGAGACCGCATCCTCGACCACAAAGACCTGGTAGCCCCACTGCTGCAGACCGGAGGCGGTTTGCAGAACACAGATGTGCGCCTCAAGACCGACGATCACGATCTGCTTGCGATTCCCGTTTTCCGCCAGCTCCTCCTCGAAACCGGGGGCGGTACAGCAGGAAAAGGTCAGTTTGTCTTTTGCCTTGGTATGGGGCGGCAGGTGTTGGGCGATTTCCGGTAGCGTGTTTCCCAATCCCTTGCCGTAGTGCTCAGAAAGGATGATTGGTACGCCGAGTTGACTCGCGGCCTGGCTGAGTCTGATGATATTCGTCACCATCTGGTCAAGGTCGGGCTTCGGCATCGCCTTGGTAAGCCGTTCCTGGGTATTGACGATCAAAAGCTGACTGCTATTGGCGTGCGTCAGCGGCAGAGCACACTTGCTTTTAGACATGATCTCCCTCACTTTTGTAGTTATTCGCTGTGCTGCGAAAGGTAACCGGGGAGCAGCAACAGGCTATTGGCTTAAAACTCAAACTCCACGGGCGCCGGGGCATTGATCAAAGGCGCCAGCTCCGTTTCGAAGATGCTCTCTTCCTGGAACACTTTGTCGGCATGCCTCGTGATCAGCATGCACTCCATCACCGGTGCGGTTCCGATGACAACAAACAGACGTCCATCCCGGGACAGCTGTTGGCGAAAGATCTCCGCCTGCTGGCTGGTGGGCAGCGAGCCCGTCACCGCGATGGCGTCAAACGGCGCTTCCTCGAGTGGCGCGGCGAGTGCATCCCCGCTCAAGAGGGTTACATTCCCGATGCCTTGCTGTTCGAGTCGCTGGTTTGCCTGGTCGGTGAATTCGCCGTTGATGTCGATGGAGACTACCTGTCGGGCCAGGTTGGCCAGGCAGGCGGTCAGGTAGCCGCTGCCGGTGCCTACTTCCAATACCCTGTCCGTCGGCCGGATTGCCAGCGCCTGCATCAATTTGGCCTCGATGCGGGGAAACATCATATGCTGGCCCTGGCCGATGGGGATCTCGATATCGGCATAGGCAAGATCCTGGTACTGCTCCGGAACAAACTGCTCTCGGGGAAGGGACTCCATCAAAGAGAGGACGCGCTGGTCGAGGACCTCCCAGGGGCGGATCTGTTGTTCAACCATGTTGAAACGCGCTTTTTCGGAGCTGCTTGCCATCATAAGGTATTTCCTGGTATTGGTTGTGGTTATTGATAGGGCAGAGAGCTAAGACTACGGATTTTGTCTCTTCCGGGCAAGATTCTCATCGGGGTGCTGCAGCATTGGCGGGAGGAGAATCCGCTCCTGTGCTGGGGTATATTTTTCCCTCGATATCCACTGCGTGGGGAGTGTCGCAAGGGATATATCTATAAATAACACATTGATTTAAAAGACTTAAAATCTGTACTCTCGGTGCGACGGAGATCCCGGACCGAGATCCTCTCCTCCGCTGATCCCGAACCCGGCACTCAAGTTGCCGGTTGGTCTCGGATCAATTCGGGTTATACTGCGATTATCGACAAGCTGGGGGTGTTCGCGACAGGGGGCTGTTGCGGGCTGAGAAAGACCCTTACTACCTGATCCGGTTAATACCGGCGGAGGGAAGCTGAAACCTGCTGGGCTCATCTTCACCTCTGCCACATAGAGGTTCCCTGCATGAGTGCAATCCCAGAAGAGTTCATCAAGAAGACCGCCACGCTTTCGGAAGCGGTGACACGTCCCTTTTACCAATCCCGCAAGGTCTATGTCGAAGGCTCACGCCCCGATATCCGTGTCCCCATGCGTGAGATCAGCCAGGAGGCGACTGCCGCCAGCTTTGGCGAGGAGGCCAACCCGCCGATTCCCGTATACGACACCTCGGGACCCTTCACCGATCCGGCGCACAGGGTCGACCTGATGAAGGGTATGCCCGACCTGCGCTCCCGCTGGATTCAGGAGCGCGGCGACAGCGAACAGCTCGACGGCCCCAGTTCTGACTATGGCAGGGCCAGGCAGGCCGATCCCGACCTTGCCCGGCTCCGTTTCGAGCATATTCACGCCCCGCGGCGGGCGAAAGCGGGCTGCAATGTCACCCAGATGCACTATGCCCGCCGGGGGATCGTCACCCCGGAGATGGAGTTCGTGGCGATTCGCGAGAACTGCCGTCTGCAGGAGTTGCGCGAGGATCCGCGCTACGCCAAGCTGCTGCGCCAGCATCCGGGGGAGGCGTTCGGCGCCCATATACCCGACCGGATCACCCCTGAGTTCGTGCGCGCGGAAGTGGCTGCCGGACGGGCGATCATTCCCGCCAACATCAACCATCCCGAACTCGAGCCGATGATTATCGGCCGCAACTTCCGGGTCAAGATCAACACCAACATCGGCAACAGCGCCATCACCTCCTCGATCGAGGAGGAGGTGGAGAAGATGGCCTGGTCGGCCCGCTGGGGGGGCGACACCCTGATGGACCTCTCCACCGGCGACAACATCCACGAGACCCGGGAGTGGATATTGCGCAACGCCCCCATGCCCATCGGCACCGTGCCCATCTACCAGGCGCTGGAGAAGGTCAACGGCAAGGCCGAGGAGCTCTCCTGGGAGATCATGCGCGACACCCTCATCGAGCAGGCGGAGCAGGGGGTCGACTATTTCACCATCCACGCCGGGGTGCTGCTGCGTTATGTGCCCCTCACCGCCGAGCGGGTCACCGGCATCGTCTCCCGGGGCGGCTCGATCCTCGCCAAGTGGTGCCTGGCCCACCACCAGGAGAACTTCCTCTACACCCACTTCGAGGAGATCTGCGAGATCATGAAGGCCTATGACGTGGCCTTCTCCCTCGGCGACGGCCTGCGCCCCGGCTGCCTCGCCGACGCCAACGACGCCGCCCAGTTCGGCGAGCTGGAGACCCTGGGCGAATTGACCAAGATCGCCTGGGAGCACGACGTGCAGGTGATGATCGAGGGCCCCGGCCATGTGCCGATGCAGATGATCAAGGAGAACATGGAGAAGGAGCTGGCCGACTGTTTCGAGGCGCCCTTCTACACCCTCGGCCCCCTGGTGACCGATATCTCCCCGGGCTACGATCACTTCAGTTCAGGCATCGGCGCCGCCCAGATCGGTTGGTACGGCACCGCCATGCTCTGCTACGTGACCCCCAAGGAGCACCTCGGGCTGCCCAACAAGGAGGATGTGCGCGAGGGCATCATCGCCTACAAGATCGCCGCCCACGCGGCGGATTTGGCGAAGGGCTTTCCCGGTGCCCAACTGCAGGACAACGCCATGTCCAAGGCGCGCTTCGAGTTCCGCTGGAACGACCAGTTCGCCCTCAGTCTCGATCCCGAGCGGGCGATGGCGTTCCACGACGAAACCCTGCCCCACCAGGCCCACAAGGTGGCCCATTTCTGCTCCATGTGCGGCCCCCATTTCTGCTCCATGAAGATCACCCAGGACGTGCGCGACTACGCCCGCGCCCAGGGCATGGGCGAGCAAGAGGCGCTGAAGCAGGGGATGGAGGAGAAGGCGGTGGAGTTCAAGCGCCAGGGGGCGGAGATTTACAAGGAATTGTGAATTATGAATGTTGAATTATCGGGTTCGCTTTGCTCACAGTTTGTTGTAGCCCCCCTCCCCTCGTGGTAGAGGGTCAGGGAGAGGGGGATCAAAATGGATTGTGAACAGAGCGAACCCAGTAATTCACAATTTGAATTTCAACACTCAAATAATAGCTTCGCCTAGACCACTTCCCGGACAGCACTATCAGCCTTGGCTTTCCTGTAGAGGCGCCTCCGCAACAGCAGTAGAAGTGTGCCGATGATCAATAGCGACAGAGGATCTGTGCCTCCGCCACCGCCTGATGAATCACTGTCGTCACTACTCTCCGTCGATTCGCCGATCACGGTATCTTCAGTGTCGTTATCATTGGCCGAGACTGTATCCATCTGATCCGTGGACACACTGGCGGTGTTGGTGATGGTGCCCTCGCCGGCTGGAGCCGTAACCTCGATTGTGGCATTGGCCTCAGCCGAGACCGCCAGGCTAGCCAGGGTGCAGGTCACTGTTCCGCCACTCTCGCTGCAACTGCCTCCAGGGGTGTTCACCGAGCTGTCGACATAGCCGACCCCCGTGGGGAGGTTGTCCGTTATCACCAGGTTCTGTGCGTCTGCCGGGCCCAGGTTGGTAACGGCCAAGGTATAGGTTAGGGTAGCCGAGGGTGCGATCGGGTCCATGTCGTCCTGCTTTACCAACGATAGATCGGCGCGGGTATCGAAGACGGTGACACCCTGGCCATTTTCCAGACCTGCGTAGATGTGACGTCCATCCGGTGACAGGGCCATTTTGTCGATGCCGTCCAATTCAGCGCCATTCTGGCCATCCACCTCCCAACCGACCCAGCTGAGGGCGCCGGTCTGGTCGTTTCGCCGGAAGAGATTGATGGCATCGGCGATATAGGCCCCGACATAGAGAAACCTCTGTTCATTGTCAGGGCTCAGGGCCAATGCGGTAGGCCACCAGAGGGTGTCCCAGTCGGTAGAACTCGAGTGCTGCGTGGTGTTGGTGGTGTTGTTCAGATAAGTGAGGGTGCCGTCTCCGGTGTCCCGCTGGAAAGTGACCACATTGTACTGATCATCGGCCGTGGAAATGATATCGTTGGCGATCAAGCCTGTCAGGTAGAGGAATCGGCCATCGGCCGTTACGATCGGCTCTTCGGCGTTTTTCAGGCCGGGCAGACCGTTAACATCGTCGATGCTGAGGTCGACGAGCGTCTGCAGCGCGGTCAAGCCTCCGCTGCCGGTGTTGCGTGAGAAGCTATAGAGATACCCACCGATTGAGGTCGCGTAGAGCGAGCTTCCATCCGGGCTGACATAGACCTCATTCAGATTGTGCAGGTTGTCAGTATTGACATCGCTCTCCACGGTCGCCACCCAATTCAGGACACCGTTGCCCGCGCGCTGAAAAATACCGATGCTGCCCCAGCCGCCGATATCGGCCATATAGAGAAAAAGACCGTCCGGGCTTATCGCCATCGATCCGCTGGGATTCGTCAGTGCGGTGAAATCGGTGCCGGAGACCACCCGCCCGCCATAGGTAAGCCGGCCAGTGGTACTGCTCCGGTTGAACCAGATGATGGCGTGCTCGGTAGGAGTGCCGGTCATGCCAACGGTATAGAGTTGGCTGCCGTCCGGGCTGATGGCGAGGCCCGCCAGATTACTCATTGTGGTGACGCCGTCAAGGGTGTCGACCGATTCCACCAGATCCAATGCGCCGCTATCCGGATCGCGGGAATAGACGTTTATCTTGTAGCTGCCCACACTCTCCAGTTCCATGCCGTAGACAAAGCCGCCGTCGGGACTGATGGCGATATCGTGGTTGCCGCCCACTGTTGATTCATATTCGACAAATCCCAATACTGAGGCGCCGGCAGGAAGCGAAAGAAGCATAAACGCGACTGTCATGATCGCCCTGAGGGGCTTTGGAATCTGAATCGGGGGGATAGTAAGATAGGGCATACTGCTCTCCATGCTTTACAACAAATTGCGCGAGGTTAATGAATTCCCCTAGGTTCTACCAGTTATTTCCGGGCGGCTTTCAAGAAGTGAGACCTAGGCAACATTCAGATTGTCGGCACACCCGAAGCTGGCAAGACTTTGCGTGGATAATCAGCCGCCTGTTAAGGGCTGCACTCCGCGGCGAGGTGACATGACTTCGGTCAAGGCAGTGATCAGGATCGATCGCTTCATCAGCAATGCTACCGCACTGAGCCGATCCCAGGTTCAGCGGGTGATTCGCGCCGGAAGGGTCAGGATTGACGGGGTTCAGATCAAAAAGGCGTCCACTCCTGTCAGCCTCGATGCCGAAGTATACCTCGACGAGTCGATGGTGGCGCCGCCCATGCCTCGCTATTTCATGCTAAACAAACCAATTGGCGTGGTCAGTGCCAGCCATGATCCCAGCCACAGGACAGTGCTGGATCTCATCGATGTCCCAAGGCGGGATGCGCTGCATATCGCCGGACGGCTCGACATCGATACCTCGGGCCTGGTGCTGGTCACCGACGACGGCCAGTGGTCGCACCGAATCACCGCGCCGTCCAAGCGGTGCCGCAAGTGCTATCGGGTCGCCCTCGCCGAGCCCCTGGGGGACCAGCAGGCCACAAGGCTGGACGCCGGTCTGCTGCTCAGGGGCGAAAGCAAACCCACAAGGCCCGCGGTGATTGAAAGGCTATCGGAATCTGAGCTGCGCCTGACCGTCACCGAAGGCAGATATCACCAGGTGAAGCGCATGTTCGCGGCACTCGGTAACCACGTGGTGGCGCTGCATAGAGAGTCGATCGGTGAGCTGCACCTCGATCACTCCCTCGAACCGGGCGCCTATCGACCGCTGCTGCCGCAAGAGATCGCACTATTTTGAAAAGATTTGAGTTTTTAGTGTTGAGTCTTGAGTTACCTAGACAACACTTGGCTCTGCTTGACTGCCTGTCGCGTTTCCCCCCGCAAAAAGCAATGGGGTGTCAAAATCAATAGATTCGTGAGCGAAGCGAACCCCTCAACTCAAAACTAAAAACTCATAACTCAACGGGGCCCGCTGATTTGGTGGCGGTGTCAATTGGGCAAAAGATGAAACGCCTGATATTCAGGTCGGTGTCGATTTGTCCTAAAGTTTTTGCATAGGTTGGCCGACCCTGTATGTAATCTATCTGCTTTTGGGTAGACCTGTGTGTGCGCAGAGAATATGAGCCGGCACTTCCAAGCGCTCGACCTGCCCGCATACCACAGATGCTGCAAGGAACGGATGGCCTGGCGCTGTGAACGATCGGCAGTTGACTGATCGATCATCATTTTTCAGTCGGGGTTAATTCAAGAGGTATTGCAGTGCGGGTGAAGGGGTCGACAGAACCACCTCAAGCGGGGGATTTTTCCCAGCATGATCTGGTGAATCTGCAGGAAGTGATCGAGGCTTGTGACGTCGGCCTCTGCCTGCTGAATGCGAAACGGCAGCTAGTGGCCTGGAATCGGCATCTCGCGGACACCACCGGGAAGACGGATCAAGAGGCGCTGTTACGCCCCCTTGAGGAGCTGATTCCGCAGCTGGCCGGACCACGCTTCACGAAAATGGTGACCACCGCGGTTCACGCAAACCAGGCCGACGGGGCACTGCAGACCTACTTCTCCCTGGACAACGCCCGCCACCTCTTCAATATCGACGAGAATCGGTTTATCCGGGTAAGTGTCAAGCCGCTGGCGATGCATCCGGGTTACTGCCTGGTGCAGGTCTGCGAAATCGATGACAAGCTGGCGAAACAGGAGCAGCTGAAGGCCATCGGCATGGCGGACCAGCGGACCCGGGCGATGCTCTCTTCGGTGGATGATGCGGTCATCCTGCTCGATGCCGCAGGCAGGGTTGAGTTTGCCAACCTGGCCGCCGAAGGCATGACCGGCTACCAGGGCCGGCTGATGGTGGGACGTCGATTGACGGAGGTCTATCGGGTCTTCGATGAGTCAGGCTCGGAAAAGAATCCACTCACCCTGGATATGATCAAGCAGGGCGAAGGCAGGCAGTTGGTGCTGAAGCACAGGGAAGGACCGAGTCTGCCGATCCAGCAGTCGATCACCCGGCTGAAGAATGAGACGGGGGAGCTGGAGGGGCTGGTGCTGGTGTTCAAGGACACAAGCCAATCGCGCAAGCTGGCTGCGCAGCTGAGTTGGCAGTCAAGCCATGATCCGGTTACCCGGCTCTACAATCGAACCGAGTTCGATCGTCAACTGACGAGACTGCTGGAACAGACAGCGATCGAGGGCGGCGAACACTGCCTGCTCTATCTCGATGTGGATCGTTTCAAGATCGTCAACGACAACTGCGGCCATGCCGCCGGCGATGAGTTGCTGCGACAGCTGGCCAGCTTGATCAAACGCTCCATCCGCAACAGCGACCTGCTCGCCAGGCTGGGTGGGGACGAATTCGGCATTCTGCTCTCCCAATGCACCACGCAGGCTGCCGAACGCATCGCGGATAGCATACGCCACTCGGTCCAGGGTTTTCGTTTTGTGTTCGGGGAGAAGAGTTTCTCCCAGAGCATCAGCATCGGCATGGTACCCATCGACAAGCAGAGCAAGGACCTGGAGCAGGTGCTGAGCCATGCCGACTCGGCCTGTTTCTCCGCCAAGGATGAGGGCAGGAACAAGGTTCACATCTACGATCCCATCGGCAGTCCCGCCGCCAAGCGGCACGGCGAGGCGAAATGGGTAACCCATATACGCAGCGCCCTGGAGCAAGACCGTTTTACCCTCTTCGTGCAGCCGATCAAGTCGATCAACAGCAGCGGAGCCTCGGAGCACGTGGAGGTGTTGATCCGTATGCTGGACGACTCGGGAGAGCTGATTCTGCCCGGTGCCTTCATCCCGGCGGCGGAGCGCTTTGACCTGATGCCGAGTATCGATCGCTGGGTGATCGATCGCCTGATCCGCTATATCGCCGCCAACAGGGATGACTCCCTTGCCGCCGGGCGACGCTACTTTGTCAATCTGTCGGGCCATTCCCTGTGCGACGAAGAGGTGCTGGAGGTGATTCTGGAGAGGATTCGCCATGATGAGATTCCCAAGGGGATGCTCTGCTTCGAGGTCACGGAGACAGCGGCGATCTCCAACCTCACATCGGCGGAGCACTTCATGCGAACCCTGCAGCGTTTCGGCTGCGAGTTCGCCCTCGACGATTTCGGCAGCGGTCTCTCATCCTTTGGCTATCTCAAGCACCTGCCCGTGGAGTATCTGAAGATCGACGGCGCATTCGTCAAGGAGATGCTCGACAATGCGATCGATGATTCGATGGTGGACGCGATCAACCGGATCGGTCACATCATGGGCCTGGAGACCATTGCGGAGTTCGTGGAGAACGACAGGGTGCTGCATCGCCTGCAGGACATAGGCATCGATTACGTTCAGGGATTCGGCATCTGCCGGCCTTTTCCCATCGAGCAGCTGTTCGCGTCGGAACCTGACCGCTGCCGGTAGCCGGTTTCGCGCTATAGGGAGATCACCAGGCGCACCGCATCGAGGCGCACCCGCGCGGCCTGCAGATGTCTATGCAGCTCAAGGCCCTGTTCCTGCATCAGTTGGATCTCCTCCTCGCGAATGCCTGGATTGTGTTTTTTCAGCGCCATCATGCGCTGTATCTCCTCCGTGTAGTGCGCCATCATGGTGTTGAGGGCGCTGTCCATAATCGGCTCCACGCTGCTCTGCGCCGCGGCTTCCGCCTGCCGGTTCACTTCTCGTATCTGTTCTTTGTAGCTGCTGATGACAGGCAGGATCGCCTGCGTCTCCAGGCCCTGGGCGTTCGCCAGCAGGTCATCACAGCTGATCAGCCGATCCCATCTCTTGCCATTGGCGTCGAGCAGGATGCGGATCGGGGTCGGTGGCAAAAAACGGGCGACGTTCAGCTTGCGCGGGGCCAGGCATTCGACCACGAACAGCGACTCGAGCAGGAGCTGGCCCGGCTTGAGATCCGGGTGCTTGATCGCTATCGCGGCGCTGTTGCCGGTCTGCTGTCCGATCACCTGCTCCATGGCGCCGCACACCAGCGGATGCTCCCAGGTCAGCAGCTGGCGCTCCTCATGGGCCAGGGCGTCGGCGCGGCTGAAGGTCGCGGTCATGCCTTCCGCCGGCAGGCCGGGCAGGGGGCCGGCGATGACCTGCTCCCCAGGGCGCAGCACGAGTCCCGCCTCCCCCAGCTCCTCGGTGTCGATGTTGTAACTGTCGAACAGTTGACCGAGGTAGTGCCGCAGTTGATGGGATCGGTCCTGTTGACGCAGCTGGTCGATCAGCCAGCCGGCAGTGGGCTCGCGGCATGCGCCCAGTTCCAGCAGATGATCCCGCCCCTGCAGCAGGCGTTCCTGGGTTGTCGCTCGCAACCGGCGCGTCTGTTCCAGCAGCGGCTCGAGGCCACTCTCCGCGGCCGCGGACTCCAGTGTCTCCCAGAGTATCGGGCTGAGCTGATTGAACAGTTCATGGGCGCCCGGCACCGGGTGGCTGAAGGCGTCGAGACCGTCCCTGTACCAATGCAGCAGGATCGATTGCGGGCTCGGGTCCAGATAGGGGACATGAATCTGCACCCGCTCTTTCTGGCCGATCCGGTCGAGCCGGCCGATACGCTGCTCCAGCAGATCCGGGTCGATCGGAAGGTCGAAGAGGATCAGGTGGTGGGCGAACTGAAAATTACGCCCCTCGCTGCCTATCTCGGAACAGATCAGCAGCCTCGCCCCCTCCGGGTCGGCGAACCAGGCGGCCGCTCGATCACGCTCGATGATGCTCATGCGCTCGTGAAACAGGGCGGCGCCGATGCCGGTCTGCATCCTGACCGCCTCCTGCAGCTCGATGGCGGTCTGCGCATGGGCGCAGATCAACAGGTATTTCCTGGCGACATCCTCGCGCAGGCGCTCGATTACCCATCCGACCCTGGGATCCTCGAGCCACCAGGCGGGAAGGCCGAGATTGGCATAGCCTCGTTCGGGTGTCAGGCAGAGCTCCGGCGGGAGATCGGTCGGGCTCCCATGGCCCACCTCGTAGCATCCAGGCAGCGCCAGCGGGTAGCTGTGGAGTTCCCGTTCGGGGAACCCGCTGACACCGGCACGGGTGTTTCGGAACAGTACCCGACCGGTGCCGTGTCGATCCAGGAGCCTGGTGATAAGCCGCTCCCTGGCCTCGTTTCGCTCTGCTTCGTCGGCGTCACTCGCTTCGAGGAGGGTCTGCAGCGGCTGCTGCTCCCCCTCGTCGAGGATCTCCCGCAAGCTTGCCGCGGCCGCTTCCGTGAGTCTGTTATGCCGCAGCAGGTGCTCCACCGCATCCGCCACGGGCTGGTAGTGGCGCTCCTCCTCGATAAACGCCTGCAGGTCATAGTAGCGGTCGGGATCGAGCAGTCGCAGGCGGGCAAAGTGCCCGGCCTGGCCCAGCTGCTCGGGAGTGGCCGTCAGCAGCAGCACCCCCGGGGTCTTCAAGGCCAGGGCCTCGACCAGCAGATACTCCGCGCTGGGATCCTCTGCGGACCAGGTCAGGTGGTGCGCCTCGTCCACGATCAGCATATCCCAGCCGCCCTCCAGCGCCTGGCTGAGGCGCTGCGCATTGTGGTGGAAGAGATCGAGGCTGCAGAGCACCAGCTGTTCGGCATGAAAGGGATTGTCTCCCTGTCCCGAGTCCTGAATCGCCTGACAGGTCTCCTCGTCGAAGATGCGGAACCTGAGATTGAAGCGCCGCAGCAGCTCGACCAGCCATTGATGGACCAGGGGATCGGGTACCAGGATCAGGGCCCGGCTGGTGCGTCCGGTCATCAGCTGGTGATGCAGGATCAGGCAGGCCTCGATGGTCTTGCCGAGTCCCACCTCGTCGGCCAGAAGCACCCGGGGACTCGGCCGGTTGGCCACCTCGTGGGCGATGTAGAGCTGATGGGGGATGAGATCGATTCTGGGCCCACCCAGGCCGAGAACCGGGGATTTCAGCTGGCGACCCAACTGCATCAGGGTCTGGTAGCGCAGATTGAACCAGTGGGGGGGGTCGATCTGAGCGGCGAAGATGCGCTGATGGGGTTGATCGATGCGCAGGGCGTCGCTGAGATCGGCCTCAGCCAGGCTCGCCTGCCTGCCCTCCCTGTCGTCGCCGTGATAGATCAGGCAGCCGTTCTCCTCGACCACACGGGTGACCAGCAGGGAGCTGCCGTCGCGGCCTTCGATGCTGTCGCCGACGTCAAAGACGACACGGCTCAGGGGCGCGCCCTGCTGGGCGTAGACCCTGTTTTCACCGACCGCGGGAAAGTGGATGGCGACTGTGCGTCCCTGGGCCTCGACAATGCTACCCAGACCCAGTTCAGATTCGCTATCGCTGATCCAGCGCTGGCCGGGAATGAAGCGTGGCATGGGGATGAGATCCTGGAGAAAAGAGGCAGATGATAATCAGTAACCCGGCGCCGATCCAGTTTAACCTGATCCTGGCGCTCAGATGATTCGCCCGTTGCACCGGCAACATTTGGAAATTATGAATTTTTAATTTTGAATTAAGAATGGATGAGTTCGCTTTGCTCACCATTGTTCAGGATTCCTCATTCCGGTTCTTTTAGCGTAAGAGATGCGGCATATGGCCGAGGATACACAAGTGTTGTTGAGGCAACCCGATAAAA
Source organism: gamma proteobacterium symbiont of Ctena orbiculata (assembly GCA_003058495.1). GTDB lineage: Bacteria > Pseudomonadota > Gammaproteobacteria > Chromatiales > Chromatiaceae > Thiodiazotropha. Next base: position 64,383 of record QBVC01000011.1, read on the forward strand.
ACTCAAAATTTATCAGCGGTTTCTACGGTATTCATGAGATTTTTCCATGATTCATAATGATCTGTAATGGGGTGCCATGTAGATGGCCGCCTGGTGCGAGATGCCTGGGCATTCCAGTTCAATCAGATCTTTTTTTTGGAAATAACACTTGAGTCTGGTTGCGAGCTGGGAATAATAGGCCGACGGTAAGCAGGGCAGGGTGGATTGTGGAAAGTAAGTTCGAACGGGTTCTCTGGAACAGCCGGCTTGTGGTGTTCGCGGCCGTGATTGCGAGCATGGCGGCGGCGATCGCCATGTTTTACATGGCCTCGGTGGATGCCTTCTACATGATCGCCCATCTGGGGGAGTACGCCTCCCCTGCGCTGAGCGCGGAACAGCGGGTCGACTTGCGATCGGCCACCATCACCCATGTGGTGGAGATCGTCGATGGCTACCTGCTGGCCACCGTGCTGCTTATCTTCTCCCTGGGGCTCTATGAGCTGTTCATCAGCAAGATCGAACATGCGGAGGCCTCGGAGAGCGCTTCGAATGTATTGACCATCACCAGCCTCGACGATCTCAAGAGCCGTCTCGCCAAGGTTGTGATGATGATCCTCGTGGTGCGCTATTTCGAGTTCGCCCTGGGTATGGACTTCGTCACGCCGATGGATCTACTGCAGTTTGCCGCGGGCATAGCCCTGCTTGGATTGGCCCTCTATCTGGCCCATTTGGCGGACAAGGATGGCGCCCATTGATCCCCCTGGAGCCATCGGCAGGCCGCTCGAGAGGGTTTTCAATGAGGGTAATTGGGCTGTTATTTTAGGTAAACTAATCCGATTGATAATTGTCTTTGATAGGCAATTGAGGTCTATTTACTTTATAATCCGCCAAATTTGTGGGACGGGCATATCTCGTCCCCGCAGGTGTATGAGTGTTAACTGACTGAAATTAGAGGAAAATACCTGATGAATAAAATGAAAGTGATGCTGCTGGCTGCCAGCACGACCGTCGTGTCTCTGGGTGCAGTAGCAACTGCTAGCGCTGATCCCGTGGCACTTGCGACCCAACGCGGCTGCATGGCCTGCCACCAACTGGAGACCAAGGTGGTGGGACCCGCCTATAAAGAGGTCGCAGCGAAATACAAGGGCCAGGAGGGCGCCGCCGAGATGTTGGCCGCCAAGGTCAAGGCCGGTGGATCCGGCGTCTGGGGTCCGGTGCCGATGCCGCCGAACGCCCATGTCAGTGACGAGGACATCAAGGTCATTGTCGACTGGCTGCTGACGCTCTGAGAAAGCCACAGAGAACCTTGATGCAAGGTTGAGAAAAAGCGCCTGCTGGCAAGCAAGGCGCTTTTTTTTGCCCGCAATCCGAGTCTTTCCGACTGGGGTAAATCACTCAAAATAGGTCAAATGCCCTACGAATGGCGCGAAGTTGGACAAAAGTGCAGGCTTTGGATTGCCACGGGTGTGGTATTAGTGTCATCCTCCTCAGCCGTTGGCGCAGCCATTTTCGGCAGACACTCTGGGAATGGGCTGATGAGTTGTGTTTTGCAAAGGAGTTTTTACCAATGTCCCAAATGAAGCATCTCTTACTATTCGGGCTTACCTTCCTCATTCTCAGCCAGACGGCCGCCGCCGGCTCCGTCGCCGATGGCATCATGGTGGACGATCCCTACGTGCGGGCTGTTCCGCCCGGTCAGCCCAACTCGGCCTCGTTCATGGTGCTGCACAACAAGGGCGAAAAGGGTAGCGCACTCACCGCGGTAAGCAGCCCGGCCTCCGAGGTGGCCGAGCTGCACACCCACACCATGGATGACGGCATGATGCGCATGCGCAAGGTGGAGAGGATCGATCTGCCGGCAGGTGAAGCGGTCGAGTTGCAACCCGGCGGGCTGCATGTGATGCTGCTCGGTCTGAAACAGGAGCTTGTTCCTGACCAGAAAGTGCCGCTGACCCTGATCTTCGATGACGGCTCAAGCGTGCAGGTTGAAGCCCCGGTGCGTAAACTGCAGATGAAAATGAAACAGGGTGACCATAAGGGTCATATGCATTGATAGTTGATACCATCTCCCTTTGATTCCCCGGAGCAGCTGAAACAGGCGTTTACTTCGGGACTGCAACGGCTGATTGGCAATCCGGGACTGGGCAGTTACATCCTGGTGCACGCCAATGCCTGTTTCGATAGCGGGATCTATCGGGTATTGAAGGGGGACCTGGCGCAGCGCTTCGATCAGCTTGCCGCCTACTGCCGGGATACCCTGGGCGAAGGTCGCGAGCTGGCTGGCGCCGAGGACGATCAACTGGTCTTTCTCAAGTTGATGGCGGTTGGCTTCGACGGTGTCCATGCCACCGAATTTCGACGCGCTGGGGCGTGGGAGCTGCAGTTCAACCATGTCAGGGCCTTTCGGCCCTCCCGGATGAGCCGGGAACCGGTACTGGGGATCAGCCGCGAATTCGATCCGGACGGTTTCAACTTCAACAAACCCTATCTTCGCAAAGAGGTCTTCTGGGCGGGTGAACTGCTGGGAAACGAGGTTGAACTGCTCTACAACAAGTTCCCCTTTGCCCCCATGCACGGGCTGCTGGTCCCCCATCGTCGGAACCGGCTGCCGCAGCTCCTGAGCGGCCGCTACCACGAGTATGTCTGGAGCCTGGCTGAGGCGCTGGGGGAGCGGTTGCCGGGATGGGGCATCGCCTACAACAGCTACGGCGCCTACGCGTCCGTCAACCACCTCCATTTTCAGTGCTATCTGCGCACCACCCCGTTGCCGATAGAAAGTGGCGAATGGCGGCACAATGGCGGGGAGAAGGCCTATCCGCTACCCTGCGAGGTGTTTACCTCGGCAGCCGATGCCTGGGCCCGTATCGGCGCACTGCACGAGGCTGAAATCAGCTATAACCTGATCTATCGTCCCGGCCGGCTCTACTGTCTATCCCGTAAACGCCAGGGCAGCTACCAGCAGGCCCCGTGGACCCATGGATTTGCCTGGTACGAGCTCGCCGGGGGCTTTACCACCTTCAGCCGGTCCGATTTCGAAACCCTGGACGCCCTGGCCATCGAGCAGGAGATGGGCATGCTCAGGATCTGATTCCGTTGGCGGGCGCTCGAAGGGTCCTAGAGCCACCGCACCAGATAGTAGAGGCGAAAGCCTTCCGAGGAGCGGGACGGCCCCAGGACCTCGGCCGCATGACAGTCTTTCCGTGCCGCGGCGATCGCCAGGGCCTCTTCCGCGCTGGCAGCCGGTTCGACGCAGTTTTCCGGGAAGCGCTTGCGCCGGCGGCTGGGGGTGTAGACAACCGCGTAGCAGTTGTTGACCAGGGATTGATCGGGGTCTTTCTGCATGGATTGAACCACCTGTTGCGGGAACTGTCTGATTTTGACCTTTATTAGAAAGTTCTGCTATAGTTTTGCAGCTTTTTTGGGGCTTTCAGGATTGCCTGCCGTCTGGCGGGGACCGCAAGCCCGGGATTTCAACCTAGCAAGCAGATTTCAGACCAGGATTGATCATGATTAAATGGCTCGTAACCATCACTATTGCCCTTAGCTTCGGACTCAGCCTGGCCCAGGCCGCCGGAAATCCGGAGGAAGGGAAGAAACAGTCTGCAATCTGCGCAGGTTGCCATGGCGCTGACGGAAACAGCCCGATCAATCCGCTCTGGCCCAAGATCGCGGGGCAGCATCCGCGATATATCGAGAAGCAGATCAAGGATTTCAAATCCGGCACCCGCACCGACCAGATGATGGCGCCGATGGCGATGCCGCTCAACGATCAGCAGATCGCCGACCTGGCAGCCTACTACTCCGGCCAGCCGCGGCAGAGCGGCGAGGCCGCAGCCGACATGGTCGCGGCCGGTGAAGCCCTCTACCGGGGCGGCAATCCCGAGACCGGGGTGGTCGCCTGCATGGCCTGTCACGGTCCTGCCGGATCGGGGAATCCGCAAGCCAATTTCCCCGCCGTCGCCGGCCAGCACGCCGCCTATACTGAGAAGGCGCTGAAGGATTTCCGCGACGGCAACCGCACCAATGACAACGCCAAAATGATGCAGGGTGTCGTCTCACGGATGACCAACGATGAGATGGCGGCGGTGGCCCAATACATACAAGGCCTTAGCAGATAATTGACGCCCGGGCCCGGATGGATGAGAAAAAAAGGCGGCTGTTTGCCGCCTTTTTGCGTTTGCGTGCTATTGTTTTAAAACTTGCGGTGTTGCACTCAAGTTTTCAGACGTAGGTGCCGTAAAATTTATAGCAATCGGGGTAATAATTAAAAAGACACACTTAGATATGAATGAACAAATCGTTCAGCATCAGTCAACACTGGACAGCGCCTACCGCCTGCGCCTGCTCAGCTACAACATCCAGGCCGGCGCCGACACGCGACGCTATCACGAATATGTGACCCGCGGCTGGAAACAGATGCTGCCGCACAAGCAGCAGCTGGACAATCTCAATCGCATCGCTCACCTGTTGAAGGATTTCGATGTGGTGGGGCTGCAGGAAGTCGATTCCGGGAGCCTGCGCAGCGGCTTCATCGATCAGACCGCCTATCTCGCCGAACATGCCGGCTTCCCCTACTGGTACAGGCAGGTCAACCGCAGGCTGGGAAAACTGGCGCAGCACAGCAACGGCGTGTTGAGCCGTGTCGAACCGAGTGTGATCACAGAGCACCGCCTGCCGGGTCTGCCCGGCCGGGGCGCGGTGCTGATGGAGTTCAAAACCAACGAAAAGCCGCTGGGAATCTGTATGATGCACCTGGCACTGGGGCGCAGGGCGCGTCTCCGGCAGCTCTCCTATGTGAGCGATCTGGTATCCCACTACTCCCACCTGGTGCTGATGGGGGATTTTAACTGTGGCTGCAGCTCTCTCGAATTTCGCTACCTGATCGAGAGGACGAATCTGCAGGGCAGTCTCTGCGATATGATGACCTTTCCCAGTTGGCGCCCGAGCCGCAAGCTGGACCATATCCTGGCGTCTCCCAGTCTCAAGGTGTCGAAACACGAAGTACTCAACTATGCACATTCGGACCATCTGCCGGTCAGTCTGGAGATAGAGCTGCCGAAAGATGTCGTGCTGCCTTTGGTCGCTTGAGCCCACTTGAGCCTGGTGATGCCGTGCTGCCGGGTCCGGAGTGATGACAATATAACTGCAACCTGCACAGACTCGTGACGGCGAAGTGCGATGAACGAGAAAGATTGGAAACAGCGATACGAAGATCTACTGCGCCAGCATGAGAGCGAGGAAGAAGCGAACCGCGATCTGGAAGGCTTGCTGACGCGCACCATCATCCGCCTCACCCTCGCCGCCAACGGCCTCGATCCGCGTCTGGATCCCCATCTGAAAGGTGTCCGTGATGCCGTCAGGGGCGGTATCAACGATCAGCTCAAGAACAAACTCAATGCCCTCTCCGATGGCCTGTTGCATTTCTCCGAGGAGACCGGGGAGAGTGAGCGCGACATGTCGGACGAGTACCTGCGGTTGCTCGATGGCCTCCAGTTGAACAAAAAACAGGCCCAGGAGGCGGTGCAACTGATGAGCCTGCTGGGCGATGATCCGAGCCGGATGGATGGTGAGCAATTTTCCCGCCTGGTTGATCTGCTGAGCCGCGACCTCCCCGCAAGGGGAAAGGGAGGGGGGCTGTTCGAACGCCTGTTGGGCAGCGCGCCGAGTGAAAAGGAGAGCGGGCCCAGGCCGAATGAGATCCTGCTCAATCTGCTGGAGCAGGCGTCCTGGCCCGGTCATTGGGGAGAGGAGGTCAGTCGGCTGAAACTGCGTCTGGGAGGAGAGGCATCCGACGACGCCTGGGCCGATGTCCTGCATGATCTGCTGGAGCTCTCCGCGAAGTCCTATGGACAGGTGCAGATGGAGATCAAGGAGGCGGAGGATTTCCTCGAGGAGTTGACCCAGCGTCTGCAGGATCTCGGCGTCCATCTTAAGAGTGCCCACGATGGCCACAACCGCATCGCGGAGCATGGTCGAAACCTCTCACAGCAGGTGACCGGACACGTCGGGGATCTGGGCGCCAGCGTCCAGGCGGCAACCGACCTGCAGCAGTTGAAAACCGCGGTGCGCGAACGAATCACGCTGATCCAGAGCAACATCGACGACTACCTTCGGGAAGAGAATGAGTGGCACCAGAAGAGCGAGGCGAGCGAAAAGGAGTTGAAGCACCGGTTGGAAAAGCTGGAGAAGGAGTCCAGCGAACTGCGTTCGAGAATGGTCGAGGCCCACCACCTGGCGCTGATCGATACGGTGACGGGACTGCCCAACCGCCTGGCGTACGAGGAGCGGGTCGAGCATGAGTATGCGCGCTGGAAACGTTTCAACGATCCGCTCTGCATGCTGGTGTGGGATATCGATGATTTCAAGTCGATCAACGACCGTTTCGGTCATCAGGCCGGTGACAAGGCCCTGCGGGTGATTGCCAACAACCTTCAGGCCAGATTGCGGGTTACCGACTTTATCGCCCGCTACGGAGGGGAGGAGTTTGTCTGCCTGCTGACCGGCACCAGCGGCGCTGAGGCCTTGAAGGTGGCGGACGAAATGCGCATATCGGTGGAGACCAACGGCTTTCATTCGGCCGGCAAGCCGGTCACCGTGACCATCTCCTGCGGGGTTGCGCCCTTTCAGCAAAACGAATCCATCGATAATGTCTTTTCAAGGGCCGACAAGGCACTTTATGAGGCCAAGAAGGCCGGCAAAAACCGCTGCCAACTCGGCTGATCTCCCGCTCCCCCCTCGCGCTCACTCCTGGATGTAGAAATAGTGCCAGGGCCGATTCCCGGTGGCCCTCTGCAGCTCGTTCAACAGCCTGGCCGACGGGATGGCCTCCTGGGGAAAGATGTTCTCCACGCAGAGCATATAACGCCCGCAGCCGGCACTCTGCCTCCAGTTGTAGCTGGCGGGATTCTGTGCATGGCCGCAGTGAGGGCAGGTAGCCGTGAAGTCTGCCGGATCCTGGGCCCAGTCGCCCATGGTCACCTGCCACTGGGGTACCCTTTTTCGGCAGGCTTCGCAGCGTGGAGCGGTGGTATTGCGTCCGCTCAGAAAGATGGGGAGCGGATGGGGGCCGGACTGGACCAGGTGGCAGAAAGGCTCGTCCGAGTCATCGGGCGCATATTGAATCGCGGGTGAGCAACCCATGAACGTGACCAGTTGCATGAACCGATCGCCAACCATGTAACTCGCCGATCCCTGTCCAAGCTGCGCCCCGGCAAAACCGATCTCACGGAGCCGCTGAATCAGATCACCAGGGTCTTCGGGTGCCAGGTAGGGGTCTTCGGGGGTCAGCACCAGGCGTCCGGTATGGAGTGGAGACGGGATCACCGACTCTTGCCCGTATCCTGCAATTGCCGCTCCGCCTGCATCGGCCGGTAGTCTAAAAGCGGGACCGCCGTAATGCTGTTTTTCGGTGAGCCATCCACCAGCTTGTCGCTGTAGGTCATATAGACCAGGGTGTTGCGCTTGGCGTCATAGAATCTCACCACCTGCATGGTTTTAAAGAGTATCGATGTGCGCTGTCTGAATACCTCTTCACCGTCCCGCGATTTGTCCCGGATCTCTGCGGCGAGACTCACCGGGCCGGTCTGACGGCAGGCGATGGAGGCGTCGGAGGTATCCTCGGCGATCCCCATCGCGCCCCCGACGCCGCCGGTCTTGGCCCGACTGAGGTAGCAGGTGACGCCGGCAACGGCGGGATCGTCGAAGGCCTCGATGACGATCTTGTCGTTGGGGCCGACGACGCGGAATTTGGTACTGACCTGGCCCAACTCCTCCCCTTGAAGGAGCGGGGAAGCCAGGATTGAAACCAGCAGTGAAAGGGTGAGCGCTGGGGCTCTGCGTCGATCTGTTCGGTTCATCTTTTGCAAGGCGCTACAGCCGCCGGCTTTGTTGCTGCGGAGGCCTTTTTATACCCCGAATGGGGCAGTGAAGGAAGCGAACGGAATAGACACGCAGGGGGCATCTCCAAGAGCTGCCCCATGTGCTACCGCGCGAAATGTGCTATGCCGTCGAGCCGCCCAGGCTGGCTACGCCTTGCGACACTAAATGCAGCTGCGTCCCACCGGTTTTGTCAGGCCGGCGTAACGGCAGGCCATCTTGGCGCCGCCGGGGAACAGGTTTTCGATATAGCGTTTGGTCCAACGGCAATCGTTCTGATCCTTGCAGAGATTACGCGCCAGGATGGGGATCTCCGGTGCGATCTCGTACTCTGCATAGAAGCGATGCAGAAAGTCGATCAACAGCCAGTGTTCATCGGTCAGTTTCACCCCATCAGCTTCTGCCAGGGCCTCTGTTACCGCCGGGCTCCAGTCACCGAAGTCGAGTAGATAACCTTCATCATCGATGGCGACCATCCGGCCTTCTACTTCTATGGTCTTGCTAGCTTTGACCGCTTCCAGCGGACGTACTGCATCCTGGTGTTCGAGTCTCATGACGGCCTCCTTGGAGATTTGAATGGTCTTTTTTTATTATGCCTACCCCTTAAAAATAGCAGGATAAACCAGCGGTTTTTTGGATTGGGATTGACACATGTCAACTCTTTAATACTTAAGAGATATTGAATATAGTTGATCTCTATTGACACCGGGGTATAAATGAATTTTTTGGTTAGTGGCCGGGTAAACCTCAAGGCCTGTCCGGTCATGTGGCAAGGTTCTTTTTTTGCTCCGCCAATCAGCCACTTATAAGGGGATGTTCTGATCGACGATCTCGACAAGCGCCTGCATGGCCACCTGCGGCGGCTCTATGGTGAATCCGGGGCCGATGGAGTTCTACCCCGACTGCACGGGCTGATAAAACGGCATATCGAGTTGCGCCAGGGTCAGCGCTGGAGTCAGCCGCGCTGGAGCGAGAATGATTGCGTCCTCATAACCTACGGGGATAACGTGCAATTCCCCGGCATGACGCCCCTTGCCGCCCTGAACGCCTTTCTTGATCGGCGTCTGGAGGGGGTCTTCAGCATGGTCCACATACTGCCCTTTTTTCCCTTCAGCTCCGACGACGGCTTCTCGGTGTCGGATTTCAGGTCGGTCAATCCGCAACTGGGTGACTGGGACGATATCGCGGCCCTCGCCGAGGGCAGGTCGCTGATGTTCGATCTGGTGTTGAACCATATATCCCGCGAACATCTCTGGTTCGTCAACTTCATCCACGACGAGACACCGGGGCGGGACTATGTGATCGAGGTCGATCCCGATGAGAACCTGACCATGGTGGTTCGTCCCCGCAGTTCGCCGCTGTTGAGCCGGGTGCGCACCCCGCGGGGGATCAAGCATGTCTGGGCGACCTTCAGCAACGATCAGATCGATCTGAACTATGCCAATCCCGATGTGCTGCTGGAGTTCATCGATGTGATGCTGGACTACATCAGGCATGGCGCCAGGGCGATACGTCTCGATGCGGTGGCCTTCCTCTGGAAGGAGATCGGTAGCGGCTGCATCCACCTGCCCGAGACCCATGAAGTGGTCAAGCTGTTCCGTACCCTGGTGGAACTCCTCGAACCCGGTGCGATCCTGCTCACGGAGACCAATGTGCCCCATGCGGAGAATATCAGCTATTTCAGCCAGGGTGACGAGGCCAACATGGTCTATCAGTTCAGCCTGCCGCCGTTGGTTTTGCATGCGGTCCATCAGCAGACGACCAGCTATCTGGTGCCCTGGGTTCGATCACTCGAGCGCGAGGAGGTGCCCGAAGGCTGCACCTATCTCAACTTCACCGCCTCCCATGACGGCGTCGGTCTGCGCCCCCTGGAGGGGTTGCTGCCCGACGACGAGATCAGCAGCTTCCTGGATGAGATGCGAAAGCTCGGCGGTTATGTCTCGATGCGGGCGACAACCGACGGCAGCGATCGGCCCTACGAGCTGAATATCAGCTATTTCGATGCCTTCCGCTCCACCCGGGAGGGTGATGATCCCTGGCACATTCCCCGCTTCATGCTCTCGCAGACCCTGCCGCTCGCCATGCGGGGCATTCCGGCGGTCTACTTCAATGCCCTGGCCGCCACGGCAAACGATCCCTTGGGCGTGGAGAGGACCGGCATGACCCGCGCCATCAACCGACGCAAATGGGACGGCTCGGAACTCGAGCGTCTGATCGACAACCCTTTGTCGGACACCGGACAGGTGTTTCCGGAGTATATCCGCCGCCTGCGCCTGCGCCGGGGCATCAGGGCGTTTCATCCCGAGGCCCCGCAACAGCTGTTGGATCTCCAGGACGGCGTCTTCGGCTTGGAACGCAACAGCCCGGATGGCCGCGAACGGCTGCTGGCGATTCACAATCTGACCGCCGACACCCTGAGCGTCGCCCTGCCTGGCCTGCTCGATGGCGAGATCAGGTGGTATGACGCCCTGCAGCAGACCGTACCGGACATCACCGCAGAAGGATTGAGGTTGAGGCCCTATCAGGTGGTGTGGCTGCTACAAATGAAAGGCTGAATTTGGGAAATCAATGTGCACGTCGTTCCGGCGTAGGCCGGAATCTATCTGTTTGGTATTTCTGGATCCCGGCATTCACCGGGATGACGAATAACAAATTAATCAGATCTTCCTTAATTCTGGCTATCTGCCTCTACTGCTTGGAATAGTCGTTCATTGAAATCGGGCATGGCGGAGAGAACCCGTTTCCAGTTGGCGATGAACGGGGCCTCCAGGGGGTTGTCGAGAAAGGCCTGGCCCGCCTCCACGATGCTCTGTTGGAACACTTCGACCGCCTCCTCTTCCGCATGGCGGTTGAACGATAGGTTGTTGATCGTCGCATCATGGTAGTACATCTCCACCATATCCAGGGCCTTGCGCAGGTAGGCCGCCTTGAGGCTGCGAAAGAAGGCCTGGTTCATCTGGATTCCCTCGGTGGCCAGTTTGCGGTAGAAGGATTTGGCGATGTCCCGGCTCATCTTCGCCAATCCCCCTTCGCGGTCCTGCGCCGACAGGTCCTGGTGTTTGTGATCGTATTGGTCGGCGATGTCGACCTGGCAGATCTGGTGTCTCGAGATATTCCGGTAGACCTCGGAGAGGAGCCCCACCTCGAGTCCCCAGTCGCTGGGGATACGGACCTGGGATGCCAGGTCCATGCTCATGGCGAACTCACCCGACAGCGGGTAGCGAAAGCTGTCCATGAATTCAAGATATTCCAGGGAGCCCACCATCATGCGCAGCGCCCTGATCAGCGGGGTTACGAAGAGCCGGGTGACCCGGCCGCCGAGTTTGTTCTGATTGACCCGGGGGTAGTAGCCCTTGGCATATTCGAAACTGGAGTTGGGATGCACCAGTGGATAGAGCAGCCTGGCGGGAAGGTCCCGCTGATAGGTAATGATGTCGCAATCGTGCAGCCCCACCGCGGTCAGCTCCTCGATGGCCAGGGCGTAGCCGAGGCAGTACCAGACATTGCGGCCCTTTCCCGGCTCCGGCGGCGAGAGATCCCGTTCCCGTAGCTCATCATCGAGGCTGCGCAGGCGCGGTCCGTCCTGCCACAACAGGTGGGTGCGTTGCGGGAGCCTGGAAAAGAAGTCCTGGGCATGCCGGAACTCCGCCTCATCGGCCCGATCGAGCCCGATGATGATGTGGGAGATATAGTCCGCATGCTGCAGCTCATCCAGGATCCTGGAGAGGGCGGGACCGGAGAGTTCGGAATAGAGGCTGGGGAGGATCAGCCCGATGGGATGTTTCTCTACATATTCGGCGAGCTCCCGCTCCATCTCGTCGAGGGGCTGGTGGGTGAGACGGTGCAGCGTCGTAATCTCACCGTTCTGATAGAAATCCGCCATCTTCAGGTCCCATATTGTTGTAATAGTTTCTGCACGGCCTGGTTCCAACCCGCGGGTCCCGGCTGATCGGTGACGATGGCCCTGGGCCGCTGTTCAAGGACCATATGTGTACCGTCATGCTTGCGTACGATCACCGGTATATCGACCGCCAGCAGCATCTCCCGGTCGTTGTCGCTGTCACCCAGGGCGATGGTCGTTGTGACTGGATAGCCGCTTCTCTTGAGGTGGTTGGTTACATAGCGTACAGCCTTGCCTTTATCGGTGTCGCCCAGGAGGTGATAGAAACGTCCACCCTGCAGCAGCCGCAATCCGGCACGGGCGACATCGAGGCGGAATTGATGCAGTCCGGATGCCGGACCATGCCAGAGAAAGGGTTCGGAGCCAAGCCGCTTCATGGCGCGCAACGCCATGCCCAGATCAAGACCGGTGCTTTCCATGACCTCTTCCACCGTCATGTCGCCGAATCCAAGTGTATCGTAGTCGGGGTTGGTCCTGCTATCGACAAGAAAATCCCGGATCTGCATATAACCGGGCGGAACGATCTGAGGCTCCTCCCCGGGATAGATGATGACCGCCCCATTCTCGCCGATGATCGGACCTTCGAGTCGAAGCTGCTTCATCACGACGGTGAGTTCATCCAGCGTCTTGCTGGATACGAGAATTACCGGTACCTGCAGATCTCTCAGTCTCTCCAGTGCGGGGAGGGCGTCCCGATGGTCGTAACTATGGTGATCCAACAGTGTGCCGTCAAGGTCTGTGAATATTAGCAATCCCGTCGTCATTGTCCGTTATTCTATCTCACAAAATAGCCCGGTATCCCTGGTTCCCTGGAGGTCCCTCTACTGTTGATGGGCATTAGCATACCCTGAGATTCGTTTATCTGATTGATCTGGGGCAATTGACTGGCCATTCACTTACATCATACTGATGAGCTAGCATCCTGTTTCGACGCCTTCGCTCAATCCGCACCAGGCGGGGGGGGCCGCATCGTGAAGCGAGTATCCACGCCTCCCGCCGGGTGGCGTCATTCCGCCCTTTTCGCGGCATGGTCTGGGCCGGCAACCGTTGATCGCTGAGCCCGCCGAGGTGTACCTACTAGCCACCCGGTGCACAAAAACTACTCCTCGGACCGCTATCGATATATCCTAGCCAAGGATTTTTGATTCTATGGAACGTGCAGACCAGGGGGGGCAGTTACGGAACTCGACTGCCAGGCACGCTTTCAAATGCTACCAAGCCCATCGATGAAGCAGGTATCCCGCAGAGGAATTGTGTGAATAGAGGTCTCATGCAGATTGGAACGAGAGTGGTGTCAGCCATGCTGCTGGTGCCGTTCATGGCTGCAATCGCCTGGGCGGCGGAGAAGCCGGCTCCCCTGGTAATCATCGCCGAAGTCACCGAGCAGGACTTCATCGAGCGCATCGAGGCGCTGGGCACGCTGAAGGCCAACGAGTCGGTGGAGCTGACGGTAAATGTCACGGAAACGGTTACCGCGATCCATTTTGACGATGGAGAGCGGGTCGAGGCCGGCCGGGTGCTGGTGGAGATGACCAACCGCGAGGAGCATGCCCTGCTGCAGGAGGCCCGGGCCACCCTGAATGAGGCGAAGCGGCAATTCAACCGGGTCAGCCGGCTCGAATCCAAGGGTATAGAGGCGCAGTCCCTGCTTGACCAGAGACTGCGTGAAGTCGATACCGCACGCGCCCGCCTGGCGGCCATCGAATCCCGGCTTGCGGATCGCCTGATCACGGCCCCCTTTTCCGGTGTCGTCGGGCTGCGCAATATCAGTGTCGGCGCGCTGGTGGAGACCGGGGACACCATCACCACCCTCGACGACGATGCCACCATGAAGCTGGAATTCGCGGTGCCATCGGTCTATCTTGCCGATCTGCAGCCGGGCCTGTCGATTCGCGCCCGCAGCCGCGCCTACCGGGAGCGTATCTTCGAGGGCAAGGTGAAGGTAGTGGGCAGCCGGGTCGATCCGGTCAATCGTTCGGTCCTGGTGCGCGCCATTCTCGCCAACCCGGAACGGTTGCTGAAGCCGGGCATGCTGATGACCGTGGAGCTGCTGCACAATCCCCGGCGCACCCTGGTGATACCCGAGTCGGCGCTGATGCCGAAAGGGAATGATCAGTTTGTGTTCGTGGTGGCGGGCGAGGAGAACCGGGTGGAGAAACGCAAGATCGCCATCGGCTCCCGTCGTCCGGGGGAGGTGGAGGTGGTGCGCGGGCTGCAGCTGGGGGAACGGGTCATCACCCACGGCACGGATAAGGCGAAGGCCGACGGCAAGGTGCGGATCAAGGGAGTGCAGAACAACGAGGTCGCCATCGACGCCTTGCTCAAGCCCTTGGTCAAGGCCGCCAAGGGCGGCCGATGATTCTCTCCGATATCTCGGTCAGGCGGCCGGTCTTTGCCTCGGTCCTCTCCCTGCTGCTGATCGCCTTCGGCCTGGTTGCCTTCGATAAGCTGCCGCTGCGCGAATATCCCAATATCGACTCCCCCATCGTCTCCGTGGAGACCATCTATCCGGGCGCGGCGGCGAACGTGGTGGAGACGCGCATCACCCAGCTGATCGAGGACCGGGTCGCCGGTGTGGAGGGGATACGCTTCATCTCCTCGGTGAGCGAGGACGGGCGCTCCGTGGTGACCATCGAGTTCAGCGTGGATCGGGACATCGATGGCGCGGCCAACGACGTGCGTGACCGGGTGTCGGCGATTCTGGACAACCTGCCGCTGGAGGCGGAGCCGCCGGAGATCCAGAAGGTCGACAGCAACGAAGATGTCATCATGTGGCTCAACCTGGTGAGCGATCGCATGACGGTACCCGAGCTCTCCGACTTTGCGCGGCGCTACCTGGTCGACCGCTTCTCGGTGCTCGACGGCGTGGCCCGGGTGCGGGTGGGGGGCGGTCAGACCTTCGCCATGCGAATCTGGATCGATCGCCAGGCCCTCGCCGCCCGCAGCTTGACGGTGTCCGATGTGGAGCAGGCGCTGCGCGCCGGCAACCTGGAGCTCCCCGCCGGCAGTATCGATTCCGTCGACCGGGCCTTCACGGTTCGGGTCGACCGTACCTTCCATACCGCGGACGACTTCGCCAGGCTGGTCATCGCCCGGGGTGAGGATGGCTACCTGGTGCGGCTGGGTGAAGTGGCGAGGGTTGAAAAGGGCGCAAACGAGACCCGCACCTTTTTCCGCGGCAACGGCGTGCCCATGGTCGGCATCGGCATTATCAAGCAGTCCACCGCCAATACCCTTGCGGTGGCCCAGGCGGCCAAGGCGGAGCGGCTGCGGATCAACGCCACCCTGCCCGAGGGCATGGAGATCAAGCAGAGCTTCGACAGCTCCGTGTTCATCGAGAACGCCATCAGCGAGGTCTACAAGACCCTGTTTATCGCCATCCTGCTGGTGGTGACGGTGATCTTCCTCTTTCTCGGCAGCGTCCGCGCCATGATCGTGCCGGCGGTGGCGGTGCCGGTGTCGCTGATCGCCACCTTCCTGGTGTTGTTGATGCTCGGCTTTACCATCAATATCCTCACCCTGCTCGCCCTGGTGCTGGCGATCGGCCTGGTGGTGGATGACGCCATCGTGATGCTGGAGAACATCCACCGGCGCATGGAGGAGTATGGCGAGTCGCGGCTGGTGGCGGCCTTTCGCGGCGCCAGGCAGGTTGCCTTCGCGGTGATCTCGACCACCCTGGTGCTGGTCTCCGTGTTCACCCCCATCGCCTTTCTCGGCGGCGATATCGGGCGGCTCTTCTCCGAGTTCGCCCTCACCATGGCGGCCGCGGTCGGTTTCTCCAGTCTGGTGGCACTGACCCTCTCGCCGATGCTGGCCTCGCAGATCCTGCCGTCCGGCAAGGTGGGCAGGGCGAGTCTGAGCCATTGGGTGGATACCCTGTTCGGCCATATCCGCGACTTCTACATCAAGACCCTGCACCTGGCGATACGCCATCTATGGCTGATGCTGCTCATCTTTGCCGCTATCCTCGCCATGGCCTACTGGCTGTTGGCGCAGATACCCGATGAGTACGCCCCGAAGGAGGATCGCGGCGCCTTCTATCTGATCGTCAACGGTCCGGAGGGCGCCTCCTACGACTATATGAAGGATTACATGGATGAGATCGAACGGCGCATGATGCCCTACGTCGAGTCCGGCGAGATCACCCGCCTGCTGGTGCGGGCGCCGCGGCGGTTCAGCAATTTCGCCATCTTCAACGGCGGTATCGTGATCAACGTGCTGAACGACTGGAAGTCGCGCCGATCCGCCTGGACCATCATGGATGAGCTGCGCAAGGCACTCTCGGATCTTCCCGGGGTGAAGGCCTTTCCGGTGATGCGCCAGGGCTTCGGCAGGCGCATCCAGAAGCCGATCCAGTTCGTCATCGGGGGCGGCACCTACGACGAGTTGGCCCAGTGGCGCGACCAGTTGCTGCAGGAGATCGAGCGGGACAACCCGGGTCTGCTGGGTATGGATTGGGACTACAAGGAGACCAAGCCGCAGCTGAAGGTGGATATTGACTACGACCGGGCGGCGGAGCTCGGGGTCACGGTGGAGACCATCGGCCGCACCCTGGAGACCATGTTCGGTTCACGCCGGGTCACCACCTACATCGAGCAGGGGGAGGAGTACGACGTAATCCTCGAGGGCGAGCGCAGCGATCAGCAGACCCCGACCGATCTGAATCATCTCTATGTCCGTTCCACGACCAGCGGTCAGCTGGTGCAGCTCTCCAACCTGGTGACCCTGCGCGAGGTCGCCGACTCGATCAGCCTCAACCGCTACAATCGGGTGCGCGCCCTCACCATCGAGGCCAACCTGGAGAAGGGTCTGGCGCTGGGCAAGGCGCTGAACTATCTCGAGGGGCTGGTGCGCGAGCACCTGCCGGCTCACGCCATCATCGACTACAAGGGCCAGTCCAGGGACTACAAGACCGCGGGCAGCTCCGTGGTCTTCGTGCTCATCCTCGGCGTGGTGGTGGTCTATCTCGTGTTGGCCGCCCAGTTCGAGAGCTGGCTCCACCCCCTGGTGATCATGTTGACCGTGCCGTTGGCGATGGCTGGGGCGCTGCTCGGGCTCCATCTGACCGAGCAGACGCTGAACATCTACAGCCAGATCGGTCTCATCATGCTGGTGGGGCTGGCGGCGAAAAACGGTATCCTCATCGTCGAATTCGCCAATCAGTTGAGGGATGCGGGCAAGGCCTTCAGCGACGCCCTGCTGGAGGCCGCCCATGTGCGCTTCCGCCCCATCGTGATGACCGGCATCACCACCGCCGCCGGATCCATACCCCTGCTGCTCTCCTCGGGAGCGGGATCCGAGACGCGTACCGTGATCGGCACCGTCATCCTCTCCGGCGTCATCGCCGCGACCCTCTTCACCCTCTATATCGTACCGGTCGCCTACCATCTCCTGGCCAGGCACAGCAGCTCACCCAAACAACTCAGCCGGCGCTTGGAGAAGGAACTCTCGGAACATTAGCGGCCGAGTGCCGTGCCAAGAAAAGCGTTGACGGATTAACCGCAGTTGGACGCGAATCACCGCGAATTGTCGCCAAGGGTATTTGTGTACAGTAGGTGTAGGATGCGGCTTGCCGCACTCTACACACTTGGATTAGTTTGCCAACCTTGTCATAACAAAACGGATTTGCGTTTCATTTGCGGTGATTGGCGTCCATTCGCGGTTATTCTTGTTCCACTTGGCAAGCACTCAATACATATGTTGGCCGCCGTTGACCGACAGGGTCGAGCCGGTGATGAAGCTTGCCTCGTCGGCGATCAGGAAGAGTACGGAACGGGCGATGTCTTCAGGTTCCCCCAGACGCCCGACCGGGATGGTCTTGATGATTTTCGCCAGGATATCCTCCGGTACGGCACGCACCATGTCGGTCGCCACGTAACCCGGCGCCACGGCGTTGACGGTTATGCCCTTGGTCGCTCCCTCCAGGGCGAGGGCCTTGGTGAATCCGTGGATACCCGATTTCGCCGCGGCATAGTTGGCCTGCCCATACTGTCCGGCCTGGCCGTTCACCGAGCCGATGTTGACGATACGGCCGAAGCCCCGCTCGCGCATGCCGTTGATCACCGCGTGACAGGTGTTGAAACAGGAGGCCAGGTTGGTCTGGATCACCTTGTCCCACTTTTCGAAATTCATCTTGTGCATGGTGCCGTCGCGGGTGATCCCGGCGTTGTTGATCAGGATCTCGACCGGACCCAGATCCTGTTCAATCTGCGCAATGCTCGCCTCCACGGCGGCAAAATCGCTGACGTCGAACTTATAGGCGGGAATCCCGGTGCGTTCGGAAAATGCCTTGGCCGCTTCCTCATTGCCGCCATAATTCGCGGCAACCGTGTAACCTGCGTCCTTCAGTGCCACGCAGATTGCCTCGCCGATTCCGCGGGTTCCCCCGGTCACTAATGCCACACGTCCCATTGCTGATCTCCTCTGGATGATTGTTGATTTATTGCTTGTAAAGGGTCACAAAGGCCCCGGTTTCTGCTCTCCTTGCCCATGGATTATTAGTTAATTCTATCTCAGCATAAATGAAGTGGTGGGGCAACACGATCTTCAGGCCAGACCGCTACAACCACAAATTTGGCGTTGAATAACCGTTTCCATGGAGCTGACGCCAGGCAGGCGCGGGATCAGCCTCTACGACCGGGATATGGTCTTCGGTCCGGATCTTGGCCATGAACAGATCGTTCAATCAAGACCTTTCACCGTTACACTCATCGCGCAACCCGGGGTGAACGACCATCTTGTCGCCGATGATTCGGGGTTGGTGGTCAAAGGCCGGCCTAGAGACGCGACAGGCCTTTATGAGTTGAATTGTGGAGCAGTAGATTCCCCCGGCACCTTCCGTGTGTCCGGGGGGGGAGGATGCCAGGGCCGACGATCAGGAGATGATGCCTTCGTCGAGTCGGCTCTGTTCAATCAGAAAATCGTAACAGCGATCCCGGTTCTGCTTGTCCGCACGCCTTTTCATCGCGGCCCGCGGGTGCTGATTGAGATGGCCGCTGATGCCGTAGATGTCATTGAATCCCCATTCGATTTCGCTGCGCAGGGGAACAAACTCCTCCTGGATCACCCGGTAGATCGGCTCGACGTCGAATTTGGGGTTTTTCAGGAAATTGAGCAGCAGCTCCAGATTGCAGTTGCCGGCGCCGCGGCCGATGCCGTTTACCGTCGCATCGAGCAGGTTGACGCCGTCGATGATCGCCTGCTGGGTGTTGGCGAAGGCGAGTTGCTGGTTGTTATGGGCATGAAAACCCAGCTCCTTGCTTGGCGCATGTTTCTTATAGAGATTGAGGTAATCGCTGACCTGTTCGGAGTAGAAGGCGCCATAACTGTCGACCAGGTAGAGATAGTCGAGTTCGTCGGTCTCCTCCACCTGGTTGAGGGCCTCGATCAACTCGCTGCGGATGGCGGCGGAGCAGGCCATGATGTTGATGGTGGTCTCGTATCCCATATCCTTCGAGCGCTTGACCAGGTCCAGTCCCTTGTCGATGTCGGGCACGTAGCAGGCGATACGGGCCATGTCGAAGGGGCTTTGGTCTCTGGGTTTCAGGCTCTCGAAATCAACCCGGCCGATATCGAACATCACCGCGACCAGGGGCGGGTTCTCGCACGCATGGGAGTCGATAATCATCTTCAGGTCGTCATCGTCGCAGAAGTTCCACTTGCCGAACTTGTCCCGGCTGTACTCCTCGCTGACCGCGAGTCGCTTGCCCAGTTCGACGACGTCCACACCGGAGTCGCAGGCGGCGCGATAGACGGCCTTCACGAAGTCATCGGTAAAATGGTAGTTGTTGATCAGACCGCCGTCTCGAATGGTGCAGTCCAGGACTTTCAGCTCTTTGCGAAACACGATGCTATTCCTCGCAACTTGGATGTGGGGTGGAAAGCGGCAATTCTAGCCGATCCGCTGGGCCGCTACTACATCCGGCAGCAGGAGAGTGTTGTAGTTCACGAACTATTTTCTCGACAGGTTTTTATCGCCGTCAATCGAGCAGTGGGAGAGGCGGTGTCGCGGCTTGTTTTTTTACCCTGGAATCGGGATCACCATCACCG
Source organism: gamma proteobacterium symbiont of Ctena orbiculata (assembly GCA_003058495.1). Taxonomy (GTDB): domain Bacteria; phylum Pseudomonadota; class Gammaproteobacteria; order Chromatiales; family Chromatiaceae; genus Thiodiazotropha. The sequence continues at coordinate 84,187 of QBVC01000011.1, forward strand.
GTATCTTGGAGTGGCGGATGACGCGGCGGGCGGTGTCACCCATCAGACCGCCTCGCAGAATCCCCTGCCCGCGCTTGCCGATCACCACCAGGTCGTAGCCGCCTACGACGGCCTTTTCAACGATCTTGTCACCTGGTTCACCCGCATCCACGGCAATGTCATAGGTGATATAGGGCGCATCTTCTTCATCACTTTCCATGCTGTCTTCGCAGAGCTGCTGGATATCGTCCCGAATGGTGGTGTCGCCGCGTTTCCGTTTCACCAGTATCTCCCTGGCATCCTCCACATTGCGGTTCTTGATCTCGTTCCACAGCTCTTCATCGAAGTAGCCTTCTAGAAACTTCTCGAATTCGCGGGATTCCACCACATGAAACACGGTCAGCTCCGCACCGTAGCTGTGGGCCAGGCTGGCGGCATGGGGGAAGGCCAGACGCCCCTCTTCCGAAAGATCGGTGACGTAGAGGATCTTGTTGTAGCCGATCCGGGGGAGTTTTGTGTTAGGCATAATCGGATCTCGTCTATCAGGTCTTTACCGGGGATTTCTTGAACCAATCCAGCCAGATACCGCTGAGCAGCCAGGCATAGCCATAGGTGCCGATAAGGATCAGGATGAATGTGACCACGATGTCTTGGGTGCTGCCGTTCAGTGAAAAGCCGGGTACATAGCCAAAGAGAAAGGGGCCGAGGTAGAGAAACTTGGCGAACTTGAATGAAGTAAAGGCGGTCTTCCACATGTTCGCCTTGGCGATGGTCGCGCCGGCAAAGGCGGCGATACAGACCGGCGGCGTGATGTTGGAGTCCTGGGAGAGCCAGTAGACGATCATATGGGCGGCGATCGGGTTGACCCCCAGCTCGGTGAGAGCGGGTACCGCCACCACCGCGGTGATCAGGTAGGCGGCGGTGACCGGTACGCCCATGCCGAGGATCAACGAGGCGAGGGCGATCAGCAGGATGGTCAGCCAGAGCTTGCCGTCCGCCAGCTCGATGACGATGTCGGCAAAGGTGAGCACCAGGCCGCTGTAGGTCAGGACACCGATGATAATGCCGATCACGCCTACCGTGGCGCCGATCTTCAGGCTCGACTCCGCGCCGGCACGGGAGGCCTCGAGGAAGCCTTTCAGGTCGATGCGGGTATCCTTGCGAAACCAGCTGACGACGATACAGGAGACGATGCCGAGAATCGCCGAGTATCCGGGCGAGTAGCCCGCCAGCATGAAGATGGTGATGATCACCAGGGGCAGGACATAGAACCACTCCTTTTTCAGGATCTCCTTGGCGCTCTCTTTCGATTTCTCGCCGACGATGTTGAAGCGCTTGGCCTCGTAGTGGACCATGACGAAGACACTGAAGAAGTACATCAGGGCCGGAAAGATCGCCACCAGCATGATGGTGGAGTAGGGTACGCCGGTCAGTTCAGCCATGATGAAGCCACCCGCGCCCATGATCGGCGGCATGAACATGCCGCCGATGGAGGCGGCCGGTTCTATGCCTCCGGCCACGTGGGGTCTGAAGCCCGCCCTCTTCATCATCGGAATGGTGAAGGCCCCGGTGGAGACGGTGTTGGCAATGGCGCTGCCGGAGATCGAACCGAAGAGCCCGGATGCGATGACGGAGACCTTGGCGGGACCGCCGATCTTGTGGCCCACCGCGGCGAGGGGGAAGTCGATGAAAAAGCGCTGCGCCCCGCTCTTCTCCAGAAAGGCGCCGAAGATCACGAACAGAATGATATAGGTGGCCAGGACATTGGCCATGATGCCGAAGACGCCGTCGCTCTTGTAGAAGATGCTGGTGCAGAGGTCGGGGAAGGTGTCGCCGGCGTGGGAGATTATCTCCGGGGCGTATTCGCCAAAGACGCCGTAGAGCAGCATGATGGCGCCGATAATGACGAATACGCTTCCGACCACCCGCCTGGCAAGCTCGACGCCTATCAACACGCCGACCACCGCGATCCACTTGTCGAGTTCCGTCTCTGCGCCGGCGCGATAGTTGATCGCCTCGAAATTGAGGATCCAGTAGCCGATGGTGCCGATGGATGCGGCGATCAACATATAGTCCCAGACCCGCCCCCAGACCGTGGGCGTGCGGTAGAGCATAAACACCAGTATATAGGTGATGATGATATAGATACCGCGGTGGTATTGGGTGGCGGCGGGCTCCAGTACCGCAGAGTAGGAATAGAAGAGCACCAGCATCAGTGCCATGGCATCGAACATTACCTGTTCGATTCGGTGTAGTTTTTCATAGAGCATGGTGTGGTCCGCTAACTAAGACATACCAACGCCGAGAGACGGTATCGTTTTGGAGTCGTGCCTTCGGCCATTGGATTGATGATTTACACTGTATCTTTCTATTTCCAGAGCTCTCAGCACCCGGGTACAAGGGTGGTCGCCATCCTTGGGGCCTTTTGCCGGTGCGCGGCGCTTGTTCCCATGGGTCAACATCATGAAAACGCCAGCGGTAGGCTTTGAGTTGTAAGCATGCTTTTGAGAGGGGATCTGCGTCGAGGCAGCCACCCGTGCCGACACAAGTTTGAGATCCCTTGAAGGGAGTTGGTGCGCCCCGATTGCTAACGGATCGAAATCGTAAGGGTGATGTGCCATTCTCAACTTTATTATCTTGCTAGGCGACCCAGATGGGCGTGAATCAAATTTTCCCGCCTAATGATCCATAAACCATAGACGAAAAACGGGATCTATGCCAGCTGTTGGTGGATTTCCACGCTGTGCGGCATGTCGGTAGCGCGGCCTTCCGCGGTTCACGAACGAAGAGGGATTCAGTGGTGTGTCCAGACGCCTGTCTGTCTCTCTCAGCGTGGATGGTGTCAACGGGTCCGCGCCCTGTTTCGGCTCTCCTTCGCCTGATCGGGTGCAGGAATGATCGCTTACCATGCCCTTGTGTTAACGCCTTAATCGGGTCTTTGGTCGCAAATGAATCACCGCTGCGCGGAAGGGCGCTTCCGCTATTTGGGCGGGGAGCTCATCCAGGGTTGGAGGGTTTTGGGTCCGATTGTCCTGGGATGGTCGAAGGGCTCGAGGGATCGCGGTCAGAAAAGTTAAGAAATAATAATATGGTGATTTGCTATACAGGGAATCGGCATGCCCTTGCCGGATCCTGTCCCTTTAAAGGCCGCCTCCTCCGCTGGGGAAATCAGCGGATCGGCCATTGAGCCCAATCGGTGAACAGGGAGCCGCCGCTTTCATTCTGCACAGCGCAGGGAGAACCGGATAGCCCGAACCGGCCCATTGGCCTGTAGTGGAAACGCGTGCGGTTCGAATCATGTGGGATCAAGCCGCGACTGGTGGCCTATAATCGAGGCATACGCGCCTTGTCGAAAGGGTTCGGTGCTAAAGTATGTAGTGAGTCGGTGCTGTAAGCGGTGGGCTGGGGCAGCAGTGGAATCAGGTGGGCGCTCCATGCAACATCCTAACTTGAGGATAGGGAAATCGGTTATCAGCGGCGAATTCTGTGGCTGGCTGAAGGGTCTGTCCCGAGAAATATAACATTGTCAGATTAGACTAGCTGGGCCTGTGGGGCAGATAATGAAGAGATTTCTTACATGGCGCGACGATTGGTATCTTGGTATCGAGGGGATCGACAGCCAACACCTGCGCCTGGTTGAACTGGTTAATCAGATTGCTGGGTTACTGGAAGCGGACAATCCCGATGCCGTCGGCGGGGCCACACCGATGCAGCTGATACAGCAGCTGCAGGTGGAGACAAGATTGCACTTCAGGAGCGAAGAGGCATTCATGCGCGAATGCGGCTACCCCGATTATGTGAGCCACCATCGCGAGCATGCGATGCTGCAGGCAGAGCTGAAGGAGCTGATACGAGATATAGAGGAAGGTAAGCGGAAGTTCGATATCGATACCCTGACATCACTCAAACACTGGTTGATCAATCATGTCATCGATAGCGATCTTGATATCGCGCGTCATCTTCACAAACATAAACTCGCACCCGCTGAAGATCAGCTCTAATGGGTCGACTGTAACATCGGCTTGGTGCCGAGACCGTTTTCCCGCGCTCGCAATCCCTCGATTCGTATGCCCATACCCCTTACAGGTTAAAGGATATTCCGGTTTCCGCCCCACATGCTTTGGGTTATGATTCTAACGGCGGTCAGGCGATAGTCTTTTTGTGTGTCAGGCGTGGTTGTCTGCGATTCCAACTGCGTTATTCATCAACGCAACCGGCCTTAGGGAACGAAAAAGATTTACAGTTGTTGTGAAGGAATTGGATTGCCTTGGGTCATTGGGGAAACGGGTTGCTATGGCTGTCAGCGTTTTCGATCTCTTCAAAATAGGCATAGGCCCTTCGAGTTCACATACCGTCGGGCCCATGTTGGCAGCCGGACGTTTTGTCGAAATCCTGGAAAACTCATCTCAACTCAGCAACACAAAGAGATTGAACATAGAGCTGTTCGGTTCTCTGGGCGCTACGGGCAGGGGGCATGGCACCGACAAGGCGCTTCTTCTCGGCCTCATGGGCGAGGCCCCCGCGACAGTGGATGTGGAGACCATTGCGCAACGTATTCAGGCTGTCAGAGAGCAGCGGGAAGTCGTGCTGGCCGGTGGCAGCAGGCTGGGCTTTGATGCGGATAAGGATCTGCAGTTTCACCGTAACAAACAGCTGGAACTGCATGCCAATGGGATGCGCTTCACTGCCGTTGACGCTGAGGACCGGGAGATTTTTCACAACCACTTCTATTCCGTGGGGGGCGGTTTTGTCATTGAGCAGAATGCGCGGGGAGAGAGACTGCTCCAGGAAGACCAGACCCGCCTTGCGTTTCCCTTTCACAGCGGCGAGGAGCTGTTACAGCGATGTGACGAGCAGGGCCTGTCCATCAGCCAATTAATGCTGGAGAATGAAAAGGCGTGGCGCAGTGAAAAGGGGATACGCGAACAGTTGCTGCTGATCTGGCAGGTTATGCAGCAGTGTGTGGAGCGGGGCTGCAGCAGTGAAGGGGTGCTTCCCGGCGGCTTGAAAGTCAAGCGACGCGCTCCCCGGCTCTATCGGCAGCTGAGCAACGATGCGGAACTCAATCAGGTGCCGCTGGGTACCATGGACTGGGTCAATCTCTTTGCCCTGGCTGTCAATGAGGAGAATGCGGCCGGGGGCCGGGTGGTGACCGCACCCACAAACGGCGCCGCCGGGATCATTCCCGCGGTGCTGCACTACTACTGGCGATATTCGCCGGGTGCGTCGGAAGATGGCGTTATCCGCTTCCTGCTTTGCGCCGGTGCGATCGGTATACTCTACAAAGAGAACGCCTCCATTTCCGGCGCCGAGGTGGGCTGCCAGGGTGAGGTCGGCGCCGCCTGCTCCATGGCGGCGGGGGCATTGACCGAGGTCCTGGGTGGCACGCCGGGGCAGGTGGAAAATGCCGCGGAGATCGGCATGGAGCACAACCTGGGCCTGACTTGCGATCCGGTCGGCGGTCTGGTGCAGGTGCCCTGCATCGAGCGCAATGCCATGGGTGCGGTAAAGGCGATCAATGCTGCTCGCATGGCCCTGCGTGGAGACGGTTCCCATTTCGTTTCGCTGGATAAAGTGATAAAAACAATGCGTGAGACCGGCGCCGACATGAAGACGAAATACAAGGAGACATCGAGGGGCGGACTGGCGGTCAATCTGGTTGAATGTTGAGGATGACCGGCAAATGGAACGGATGAGTTGAATCCGAATGACAAAGAATGTTAGATAGCGACTATGAACGAGCAAGGGATTTTTTACAGCTGGGAACAGGCATGTGACTACGTCGGAGACGGCCGCTTCCTGAATGAGCTTAGCGAACTCTACTTTCACTTCGCCGGATTTGCATCGGTTGAGGTGGAGCGGGGCACATTCGACCGGGTCTATGTGGACGGCTACCTGAAACTCTACCCGGCCGATGTCAACGAGCTGAAGCAGAAGCTGCCGGTCACCTACAGCAGCGCCATTATCGATCACAATATCACCATCAACGGCGCGGTGCGGGATGACCTGTTTCAGAAGTTCCTGGTGTTTGATGATGAGCTGATTATCGGCTCGGGAAAGGGGGAGCAAGACAACGAGTTCAACTACCCCGGCGATATCCACTTCAACCAGATCGACCTGAACCGTGTCTGCGACGCATACGGTATCCAGCGCCCGGAAACGGAGCCCCACTCGAAACCGGTGATCGTCGAGGATGAGGTTATGTTGAAGGTGATCGGTGCCCTCGCCTGCATGCTTGCCATGGACAACGATCTCGAGGCCTCGCTGCAGAACGAGCAGCACATATCTGAAATCATCATCGACGATCTGTTTGCGATGCTCGATGGCATGGGTGTCGATATCGACGGCAAGCAGAAATTTCTCTACGAACGCATCATTTCCGATGGCGTGAAAACCATACTCGAGTCCTGAACGGGGTATGGGTAAACCCTTAATTGGTTGGGGTAGGATATCCCCAGGCAAATAGGATAGTTTTGCTTATTTGTTGTTTTTCCGGATATTTATTTTCTCTTCCCGGGATAGCCGCCAACGATTTCCTTGAATTTCCCTTGGGTATAACCCTTGCAAATAATAATACCTGACTATATTACTATGTTATTGTTGTTTCAGAGTCGGCCACCGATGGCCAGGGGCAGTAAAAATGACCGTTGTTGCACAACATGCTTCAGTTCCCGTCGCTGCTGTCAGGGCGCTAGAAAGTGACTACCGCGGAGGTAAGAGATGGCGCTGAGCGACAGTGGTGTGGACGGCATCATAGCCGAGGGTTACGCCGAGGGTTTCGTTACCCGGATCGAGTCGGATACCCTGCCGCCAGGGTTGGATGAGTCGGTAATCCGAACCATCTCCGCTATCAAGGCTGAACCGGAATGGATGCTCGAGAGGCGTCTCCAGGCCTATCGCCACTGGCTGGGCATCGAGCAACCCGACTGGGCGGCGATCCGCCATCCGGCCATCGACTTCCAGTCGATCTCCTACTACTCCTCACCGAAGAAAAAACCGCAGCTGGCCAGCCTCGATGAAGTGGATCCGGAACTGCTGGCCACCTATGAAAAACTGGGGATTCCGCTGGATGAGCAGAAGGCGCTTGCCGGGGTGGCGGTGGATGCGGTGTTCGACAGCGTATCGGTGGCGACCACCTTCCGCGAGACATTGGCGGAAGCGGGGGTGATCTTCTGCTCCATGTCGGAGGCGATTCGCGACTACCCGGAGCTTGTTCAGAGCTATATGGGATCGGTGGTCCCCTATAAGGACAACTATTTTGCCGCCTTGAACAGTGCTGTGTTCAGTGACGGCACCTTCGTCTATATCCCCAAGGGTGTGAAATGCCCGATGGAGTTGTCGACCTACTTTCGCATCAACGAGGCCAATACCGGACAGTTCGAACGCACCCTGATCATCGCCGAAGAGGGCAGCCAGGTGAGTTACCTGGAGGGCTGCACCGCACCGATGCGGGATGACAATCAGCTCCACGCCGCGGTGGTGGAGCTGGTGGCGATGGCCGATGCGAAGATCAAATATTCGACGGTACAGAACTGGTACCCGGGAGACAGCGAGGGCCGGGGCGGCATCTACAACTTCGTCACCAAGCGGGGGGACTGCCGCGGCGAGCGCTCACACATCTCCTGGACCCAGGTGGAGACGGGATCTGCGGTGACCTGGAAGTATCCAAGCTGCATCCTGCGCGGGGATGACAGCGTGGGCGAGTTCTATTCCGTGGCGGTGACCAAGGGACGTCAGCAGGCGGATACCGGCACCAAGATGATCCATATCGGCAGCAACAGCCGCAGTACGATCCTCTCCAAGGGCATCTCGGCGATGCAGGGCAGCAATGCCTATCGCGGCCTGGTGCGGATTGCGGCGAAGGCGGAGAACGCACGCAACCATACCCAGTGCGACTCCCTGCTGATCGGCGATCGCTGCGCCGCGCACACCTTTCCCTACATCGAGGTGAAGAATCCCACCGCCCAGGTGGAACACGAGGCCACCACCTCGAAGGTGAGCGAGGATCAACTCTTCTACTGCCGTCAGCGCGGGCTCTCCGAGGAGGACGCGGTATCGATGATCATCAACGGATTCTGCAAAGAGGTTTTCAATGAACTGCCGATGGAGTTCGCGGTGGAGGCGCAGAAGCTGCTCGCGGTGAGCCTGGAAGGCGCCGTTGGTTGAGTTGGAATCGACAACTGAGGTCAAGATGTTAACGATAGAGAAGCTACACGCCGGCGTGGATGACAAAACGATCCTGAAAGGGATCGACCTGCGCATCAATGCAGGGGAAGTGCACGCCATCATGGGACCCAACGGATCCGGAAAGAGTACCTTGGCACACATCCTCGCCGGAAGGAGCGGCTATGAGGTGAGTGAAGGTTCGGTGGACTTCCTGGGAGAAAACCTGCTCGACCTGGAGGTCGAAGAGCGGGCGCACAGGGGGCTCTTTCTCGCCATGCAATACCCGGTCGAGCTGCCCGGCGTCAACAACATGACCTTTCTGCGGGAGTCGATGAACGCGATACGCAAGGCGCGGGGCGAGCAGGAGATCGACGCGGCAGGCTTCATGAAACTGGTGCGTGCCAAGGCCAAACAGGTGAAGCTGGACGATAGGCTGCTTAAGCGCGCGGTCAACACCGGATTCTCCGGCGGCGAGAAAAAGCGAAACGAGATCCTGCAGATGGCGATGCTGGAGCCGCGTTTGGCGATCCTGGACGAGACCGATTCCGGCCTCGACATCGATGCCCTGCGGACGGTCGCCGACGGCGTGAACATGCTGCGCTCCAAGCAGAGGGCGCTGCTCGTGGTGACCCACTACCAGCGGCTGCTTGACTACATTCAGCCCGACTTTGTTCATGTGCTGGCGGCTGGGCGCATCATCCGCTCAGGCGGTAAGGAGTTGGCGCTCGAGCTGGAAGAGAAAGGCTATGGCTGGTTGATGGAGGAGGCGGTGGCATGAGTCTGGAGGGCTACCGCCAGGCGGCGCTAACCACGATTGACAGTCTACCCAGGGAGAGCGGGGACTGGCTCATCCAACAGCGCCAGGCAGCAGTGAGACAGATGCTGGACCTGGGCATTCCCCATGCCCGCCAGGAGGCATGGCGCTACACCAGCGTCGATGGCTTGTTGCGCAAGGAATTTGAAACGAACCAACGGGTCCCGGACAGGCCAGTCGGGGATCTTGATACAGCACCGCTAGAAGAGCCGGTCGCGGCGCGCCTGGTGTTTGTTGATGGTATCTATAATCCGGGGCTGTCGACAGGCGACGGGCAGCCTGGCTATAAGCTGACAAGCCTGCGCAGCGCGATGGCTGCGGGGGATCGGTCGGTGCTCAGGTCGGTGGCCAGCCTGTCAGGTTTGGGCGATCATCTTTTCGCCGCGATGAACCTGGCAAGCCTGCAGGACGGCGCGGTGATTCAGCTCTCCCCTGGTGTCGTCATTGAACAGCCTGTCGAGTTGCTGCACATCGCCACGCATCGAAACGGCAGCCATGGACAACAGCTGCGACACCTGATCGAGCTGGATACGGATGCCTCGGTGAAGCTGATTGAAAGGTATCTGTCGGTGGCGGGCGACAGCGACTATTTCAATAATATCGTCTGCGAGATCAGTCTGGCGGAGGGCGCCGAGTTCAGGCACCAGCGGGTTCAGCAGGAGAGCGATGCCGCCTACCATCTCAGCCGTATCCATATCGAGCTGGGACGGAGCGCCAGCTACCGGGGCGTGAATGCCGCCCTGGGCGGGGCATGGTCGCGTACCGAACTGCACAACCGCTTCTCAGGAGAGGGTGCGGTATTTGAAGTCGACGGCCTCTACACGGCAGGTGATGGCCAATTGACCGATGTTCATCTCGATGTCGATCACGCCCTGCCCAATTGCACAAGTCGCGAGGCGTTCAAGGGTGTTCTGCATGGGGCCGGAAGGGCGGTGTTTGACGGCCTGATTCAGGTGAGAGCCGATTCCCAGAAGAGCGAGGCTCATCTGCACAACGCCAACCTGATGCTCTCCTCCAGGGCCGAAGTCGATACCAAGCCGCAGCTGGTCATCCTTGCGGATGACGTGCAGTGCAGCCATGGCACAAGCGTGGGACAGCTTGATGAACAGGCGCTGTTCTATCTTCGTTCCCGCGGTATCGATGGCCAGCAGGCGCGGCGCATTCTCTGTCTCGGCTTTGCCGGCGAAATACTCGACAGGTTTGAAACGGCCTCCCTGCGCGAGCAGATTGAGAACGACCTACTTCAAAGAATGCGGTTTTGAGGAGATGACCTCCCATCCACCGGCGGTTGCGGTTTATTTTCGATCGAGGGTGTCGACTGATGAAGAATCCGTTCAAGAGCGAAGCCAAACAGGGAGCGCCGCCATCCAGGGAGGCGCTGATCGAGGCCCTGAGTTCGGTATACGATCCGGAGATAGCGGTCAACATCTACGACCTGGGATTGATCTACCGCCTGGCGGTGGATGATGCGGGCAGGGTCGAGGTCGATATGACCCTTACAGCCCCCGCCTGCCCGGTTGCCGGTACCCTGCCCCACGAAGTGGGAAGGGTTATCGATGCCGTGCCGGGCGTCACCGACGCTATCGTCAGGGTGGTGTGGCAGCCACCCTGGAGCCAGGAGAGGATGAGTGACGAAGCCAGGTTTCAGCTCGGACTGCTTTGAGAAATTTTGAATTATGAATTTTGAATTAATGAGTTCGCTTTGCTCACCAATCTTTTTTACTTGTTTCCGAAGATGAATGCGTGACTAATTCCCATGGAGAGTACGCTCGCTACAGTCAATTCATAATTCTAAATTCAAAATTATTTAAGTCGTTGGTTGAATGACTGATAAGAGTGATTAACCAAGGGCTCTTCCAACTCTATTCATTGTTATAGTCGGGGGTGTTTATGGCGATCCAATTGACAGAGAGTGCCGCCAGGCATGTCAAATCGATGTTGACCCAAACAGAGGGTGCAATCGGTCTGCGCCTGGGTACCCGGAAGAGCGGCTGTACCGGTTTCGCCTATGTGGTCGACTATGCACAGCAGGTGGGGGAGGACGACAGGCTGTTCGAATCCCTGGGGATAAAGATCGTCGTCGATGTCGAGAGCCTGCCGATGCTCGATGGCATGACCGTGGACTATGTCAAGGCGAATATGCTTAACGAGGGTTTCGATTTTATCAACCCGAACATCAAGGATCAGTGCGGTTGCGGCGAGTCGTTCAGTGTATGACCGGTTAACACATGGTTTGGAGCGCGGGATGAGAGAGATAGACGAGATCGTGGAGAATTTTGAGTTCTTCGATGACTGGGAAGGGCGCTATCAATACCTCATTGAATTGGGCGAGGCGTTGCCAGCCATGCCTGATGAATTGAAACGGGAGGAGAACTGGGTCAAGCCCTGCATGAGTACTGTCCACGTCTCAGCGCACCTGGAGCCGAGCGATCCGTCGCTGATCTATTTTCGGGGTGATTGCGATACCGCGATCATCAAAGGCGTCCTCGCGCTTCTGCTGGACCTGTTCTCTCACCGCACCCTGGACGAGATCCGCGGCCTGGATGTGGACTCGCTGTTCAGGCGTCTCAAGCTTGAAGAGCACCTCAGTCCGAGCCGCCATGTCGGCATCTATGCGATTGTGGAAAAAATGATCGAGAGGGCCGAAGCCCTCTCGAAAGCCGAGACTTCAAAGCTCGAGCCAACCATTTCGTCCTGACCTGGAGAACGCCAGGCGGGCGTCCTGCCCGTCATCCTAGCGGCTAGTTCTCGTCGGTGCAGAGGATGTGCGCATTCTCTTCACCGGACTGGGCCAGGCTCTCGAGGTTTGATATGACCTCCATGCTGGCCTCTTCCATGCGTGCAATATTATCGATGGCAGCCTGCTTGTCCCCGCCTGCCAAATGGGTCAGTGCCTGCCTGCCATATTGATGAACCTGTTGATGGGGCGTTTCGATTTCACGATAGCCGGGCAGGGTGGAGAAGCAGGAGATCCCTTCGCCCTGGTAATACCACTGGCCCAGGCGGCAACTCTTGTGGTCTGAGAGGGTATCGGCGGAAAGCTCATATAGACCAAGAAACGCCCTGTAGATACCGAACTTGAACACCAGATGATCAAACTTCGCCAACTCCACGAAGCTTCGCAGTGAGGTTGAAGAGATGGCCGTCTCCATCGATTTGGAGAGGTCGAACTGCTGTTTGATGGTCGATATGGACTGGGTAACCTGATTCTGAAAATTGTCCGCCACCTCCCTCATCGACGACATGGTGTCCATCGATTTCTTGGTCTCTTGCGTGATGGTATCAACCAGAGAGGCGATCTCCGTGGTGGCATCGCGGGTGCGCGCAGCCAGGCTGCGCACCTCGTCTGCGACAACGGCAAAACCCCGTCCCATCTCACCCGCACGTGCAGCCTCGATCGCGGCATTCAGCGCCAGCAGGTTGGTCTGTTCCGAAATGCCCTGAATGATGCTGACGAAATTGCTGATGTTGTCCGCAATCGTACCCAGCTTGTCAACGCTTTCTGAGCTTTGTGCGGAGATCTGGGTCACGTTGTCGATTTCGTTATGCATCACCTCGACGCTGGCTATTGCCTGGGTGGATATTTCGGAACCGCGGATTGCATGCACTTTCTCGTTTTTGATGTTGGTGGCGGTGTGCATCAATGAGTGCTGAAGCTCGGCGAAGGAGTCGCTCAACGAGTTAAAGTTAACCAGCAGCTGCTGTTGGATTTGCTGCTCTCTCGCTGCTTCCTCGCACTGTTGATGCAGTTTTTCGTTTTCTTCCCGGAGCCTGGCGATTTGCGCTTCCTGCGAGTCGAGTTGACGGGTTGTTTCATCTAGCTGCTGTTGCAACCGGGTGATCTGCTTTTTGTAGGTTAGGCCAAACATCGGGGCTCTCGCAGGTTGGAAACGAATCTCAAAAATCTGTATCAATCAATCTCTTGGCGGCCGCGAGCTGACAATATTGAGATCGGAAGGTTACAAATTTGTAAAAAAAGACTGTTTTGGCAAGAAGATCGGGGATTTGAGAGGCCTTTGCACTGAATCCGCGACGGAAGCGCGGCGCGGGACTATTGGTCCAGCTGCAGCTCAATGGTGCCGGTGATCTCGATCCGCACGGTCTGGCTCCCGGCCTCAAGGGTGGGGGCCGCCGCGGATCGCTCCAGGGCCATCATGTTGGCGCGCATGTGGCGTGGTTGATAAGGCCTGTCCGAACTCTCTATCGCCATCTCCACCAGGCGGTATCTCTCACGTCCGAACTGTTTCGTCACCAGGTCTGCCCGTTTTCGGAACGCGTCGATCGCCTGCAGGGTCAATGCTTCCCCCACCTTTTCCCGCTGCGACGGCGAGATCGTATAGCTGATGGATTCAAGGGCCAGGGATGATTGCAGCTTGTTCAGCAGTTGGCTCAATCTGCCGCTGTGCAGACTCTGCAGGCGGATGGATTGACGCACGCGCCAGCCTGTGAGTCTCTGCTGTTGATAGATCGGCGATGTCTGATAGCCAAGTGTCTGAACCTTGATTCCCTCGCTTAGCTTTGCCTCGCCGACGGCCTGTGTGATCAGGCGGTTGACGCCATCGCTCAACGCAGCCGGCTCGCTCCCCTCCTGCTGCGCATAGAGAACGGCGATCAGGGTGTCGTTCTCCACTTCCGCTGAAGCGCTGCTGCGCAGTTTTATCCGATCGTAATGAAGCGGACTTTCCCCGGCGGGCAGCGAGGAGGGCGATGCCGCCAGGTTGAGGCCGAGGAGAATGGAGAAAACAATTTTAGCTGGTCCGATTTTCACATCCATTCCCCCGTGTTGAATTTTAGTTGTTTTATATTATAACGAGTTGGCCGCTGCGGTCGATTCGGACAACGGACGGGTTGACGTCAGGGCGCTCGGCCGATGCCGGAGTCCGTCGGATTGGATCAAGTGGAAGGCCTCCATTTTTGCAGGGAGATAATGGCGTGCATTCCGATCTTTGGGGCACTAAAGTTATGCTACCGGGAGGCGATATAGATCAGTACAGGTCCTGTTGGTGTAAACAGAATAACTGTTCAAATAAGGCAAGGAAGATGAAAGGAATAATCGTGCCCACAGGTAGGGAAGTGTTCTTGCATAACAAAGACTATATCGTATCGAAAACCGACACCAAGGGGAGGATAGTCTACGTCAACAGAGAGTTCATGCGCATCAGCGGTTTCAGTGAATCCGAACTGCTGGGCAGGCAGCACAATATCATTCGTCATCCCGGAATGCCGCGGGGTATTTTCAAATTGCTTTGGGATGTCATCGCCGCGGGAAGCGAGTGCTTCGCCTATGTGAAAAACCTCTGTAAAAACGGGGACCACTACTGGGTTTTGGCCAATGTCTCACCCGATTTCGACAAACAGGGTGAAATCATTGGTTTTTCTCCGTGCGGCGAAAGCCGAATCAACAGGCCGTGGACTACTTCTCGCAGCTCTATGAGAAGCTGATTATAGCGGAGCAGGAGGCGGGAACGAGACAGGCCCTCGCGGCCTCCTCCGCACTGTTAAATCAAGCCATTGAGGAGCAAGGTTTTGAGAATTATCAATCGTTTATACTTGGCCGCTAGACTCAAGCTCTATGTCGCCGTTTTTGTAGGCCTGAACCTGCTGAGCGTTGTTTCGGTTCTGCTCTCCGACGGTTATCAACATTGGATATGGCTGTTTCCCCTGCTCGCCATTGCCCTGGCCCTGGCGGTCGGGCATCGGATGAAGATGCCGTTCTATGTCATGGGCGAGATCGACCGGGTGCTGAAGGAGATGCTCGCCGGTCAATTCACTTCACGCATTACCAATGTGCCCTGGATGGGGGAGGCCGGACATATCGCCTGGAACCTCAACGAATCCCTGGATCAGCTGGAGACCTTTTTCAGGGAGGTTAAAACCAGCTTTGAACTGGTCTCCCACGGCCACTACTACCGCCGCACCCTTCCCGCGGGTCTGCATGGCGAGTTGGAAAAGACCCTGGTTCGAATCAACGAGTCCCTGGATGCAATGGCGAGCAACGCAATCTACATCAAGCAAAATGAGATGGCTGCCGAATTGCAGGAACTGAATACCAACCAGACCATGGGCAATCTGTTGCTGAGCCAGGGCGACCTGACGCGGATCACCGACGAGATGCGGAAGGTTTCAGCCACCGCCACCGACAACATGCAGAAGGCCCAGGAGAACCAGGGGGCGGTGTCCCAGGTCGTCGATTCCCAGACCAGAACCCTGGGGCTGATAGAGCAGAGCCACGAGACAATGGCAAAACTCAACAGCATGAGCGATGAGATAACCGGCATCCTCGGCATGATCGGTGAGATCGCGGACAAGACCAATCTGCTTGCGCTGAATGCCTCCATCGAGGCCGCGCGAGCCGGTGAGCACGGCAGGGGATTCGCGGTGGTGGCGGATGAGGTGAAAAAGCTGGCTGAGAGCACCAAGAAGGCGACCGATGAAATTCGCCAAGTGGTGACGACTTTTCAGAGTGAAACGACGGTGATGCAGACCAACTCCAGCGAAATGCTCGATATGGCGAACAATGTACAGCAGGCCGTGGAAGAGATGAACACGAGCTTCAATCTCTTCGCGGACCGGGCGCAAAGGACCTATACCTCGGTCAACTTCGCTCATGATATCTGCTATGCGTCATTGATCAAGGTGGATCACATGATCTACAAACAGAAGGCCTACAAATCATTTTATGCTGGGACTGACAATCCCGATGCCCAGGCGGTGCTGGTGAATCACCACAGCTGCCGCCTCGGCAAGTGGTACTACGAGGGTATCGGCAAGGAGAGTTTCGGTCATCTGCATGCCTTCAGGGAGCTTGAATCGCCCCATGAGGCTGTGCACAACTTTGGCCATGCAGCGCTTGACCACCTGACCGAGGAGTGGCGGACGAATCCCAAACTGCAGAAAACAATCATCGACACCTATAAGGAGATGGAGTACGCAAGTGACATGGTGATGGATCGCATCGATGCCATGATTTCCGAAAAACACAATTGACAGGTGCAGCCATGAAGCAAGCGATCAACCCGACCGACCGGGAAATCTTCATGGAGGAGAACGATTTCATCGTCTCTAAGACCGATCTGAAGGGACGCATCACCTACGCCAACCGAATCTTTATGCGGATTGCCGGCTACAGCGAGTCGGAACTGCTCGGGGTGCAGCACAATATTATCAGGCACCCGGATATGCCGAGGGGTGTCTTTCGCCTTTTGTGGCAAGTGATCGAATCCGGGGAGGAGTGCTTCGCCTATGTCAAGAATATGGCGAAGAATGGCGACTTCTACTGGGTCTATGCCAATGTCACCGTGGACTATGACAGCGACCACAATCCCGTGGGTTATTTTTCGGTGCGCCGCAAGGCGAACCGGGAAGGTGTCGAGACAATATCGCAGATCTACCGGGATATGTTGGAAATCGAGCGACAGGCCGGTGTTCGCAATGCCCCTGATGCCTCATTGAACTGGCTGACGGAACAGCTGAAGGGCAGGAACACCAGCTACCAGGCGTTCATCCACACCCTCGGTCACTGAGACGTATCAGTTTGCTGGCTTTGCTGCGGCCCCTCGTCACAGGGAATGTGGTTTTCCGGTGAATAGCGCATTGTCACGATCCGCAGCAGGGTCAGCAGGGTGATCACCGCGAGGCTCAGCAGCACCTCTTGCGTCGTGTATTCACGGTACCAGAGACTGATCAGTTCACCGATCAATACAACCAGGGCCGCATCCAGGATCAGGGTCACCTTCACCCTGCCCAGTTCAAGGTAGGATTGCAGGGTGCGCACCAGCTCGAGGATAGCCAGGATAATGACCACATCGGTAATCATCTTCTCGGCACCATGGCTCCACTCTCCGGTGGCTGCAATATAGAGTTGACGGAGCAGATCCACGATCGCCCCGGTGATCCAGAGCCCCAGGCAGATGATCAAGCCGCTGACCAGCAATCTGGTCATGGTGTTGAAGGTGCGCGGATTCAGCAATGGCGCCAGTGTCGCGGGGGTGTTGAAAGCGGCTTGATCGAGGGTTTCGCTCATTCACCGGTCCATCATGTTAAGGGGGGTGCAGTCCATTGCGGCGATCCAGAGAGCGTCCGCGGTTTGTTTCCAGTCTCGGGAGGGCGGTGCGTAAACTCCATTTCAGGCAGCATATGGTCTCTCTGCTGCTTCCTTGTCATATGCGCGGTCATTTTAGGGTCGGGATGTGACCGTCATATGTGGCCAGGGTGACTGTTTCCCTACCGAGGTTTTTATCTGCGATGTGGACAGGCGTTGCCGGCGGTCAGTTCAATGGCAGCTTCATTTTGCGTTCTCCGAGCCAGATCGCCAGGCGCTGCAATGGGTGGCGATTGCCCCCGGGACGCCAGGTGCGGCGCAGGCGGTTGTGGTAGGCGTCGAACTGAAGTCCCCGGGGCGCCGCCGGCACTGGGCCCCGATCGAGCAGAATCTTCAATACCTGGCTTGCGGCGAATCCGGCGCACAGTTCGCATCCCATCGGCGTCGAGGGCCCCTTCTTGGCGACCAGGTCGATGCGTTCGGGGAGTACCAGGTAGGCGGCATGCAGCGCCGCCGGTGCCAGGCCGACCAGAAAGCGGAGATATTGCCGATACTCGCCGACGGCATCGAGCTGAAAATAGTCCTCGAAGGTCATGCCGCCCGGGAGGAAGGCCAGCAGCGCCGAACCCATCCCCAGGGGGGCGGCGGTGACCGCCGGAAGCCGCATTCTGTCGCAGGCGGCAAAGATGGCCCGTCTTGCATCGAGGGCGAAGAAATCGAGACCGTCGAGATAGAGATCGCAACCATCGAGAAAGGCCGCTGCCTGTGTCGGGTTCACACCGTCGGGAAAGGGCTTGATATCGAGTTCGGGGTTGATCGCGAGGGCCATCTCGAGCAATACCTCGAGCTTGGGCCTGTCGACCGTGCTGAGGTTGGCACCCGCCTGGCGATTGAAGTTTTCCACGGCAAAGCGATCGAAGTCCGCGAGGTTGAACCCGCCCACGCCCAGCCGGGTCAGGGTCAACAGGTGGCTGCCGCCGACCCCGCCCAGGCCGGCTATGGCGATGCGGGAGTGGCGCAGCTGCTGAAGCTCCGTCTCGGTAACCCAGCCGATGCTGCGGGAAAAGGCGGTATGGTAATCAAATCGGGTCATTGCGCTGCCGCTCGGCCGGTTGCCGGGGTCTATGCCATGGCTGGGTATCCAGCTCTTCGTGGATGAAATCGTAGAGCGCTTTGATCTGTTGATTCATATGGCATGTCAATTCCGTCCGCGGTAATGAAAAGAGTGCCCGCTCACCCCTGAGCTCGAAGGACGGGCTGATCTGCTGGAAGCACAATCCGTAGCGCCTGAGATGGCGCTGCAGCCTGGGCTCCATTACCACCAGGGCGAAATCGAGACCACAGATATCGACCAGGGCGATTGCCGAGAGGTAGAGGCCGATCGAGATGTTGGGAAAATTGCGTCGCTCCTCCTCGGTAAACAGGGTGGGGTTGTGGTTGTCCAGGATGAAGGGTTTGCCGGCCTCATTGGCGCGCCGGCGAAAACAGCTCGGCACCGCCAGTCTCGATATCTCCCCAATGCTGCCCTCGGTGTGGTGGCGCAGCGAATCGGTGTTGACGGCGTCGATATCATGGAGCTGAAACGGCAGCCGTGCCTGCGCGTCGCCGGGGGGTGCTATCACCAGGCGCACGCAACCGGCGATGTCACCGGTCCGCTTGTGCTCCAGCAGGCAGTGGTGCGCATAGTCGTCGCACTCATCCCGTTCGATACGGCTCTCGTTCAACGGCTCCCAGCCAAGCTCCTCTGCGTAGACCTGATATCGAATGGTGTAGCTGAACCGTCTTTGATGTCTTGTTGTGGCGTATTGGGGACGAAAGTAGATCGAAAAATTCCTTACCAGGCTCTTGTCCATTGCACTCTCCCTGGAATGCTCCACTGCCTTACCGCTGGTTGGCGTTGGTTTCCATACTTCAACAGGCTGTAGATCCCCTGGCTGAGCAACACATGCCGGCTTGCCGGGATAGTCAGGTTTCAATCCATAACGATAGTCAGAACCGGGAAAAGTGACAACGCCATGAATCCTGGTGGAATCCCTGATCCAGTCCGATCCTCGTCGCATCGGCGAGGGGATGGATAACCCACCGATCTGCCGTCAGGGGGCGTTGCGGGGCGTGGCAGTTGATCTGGGTCACTATTTAATCTTTTGGCTATTAATTATTTATTTCAATGAACGCTATATTGGGCTCCACATTGATGTGGGAAGCAGTAGGGATGAAGTACTTAATCAAAATGTATATATCACTGATCGAGTCGTTAGGAATTCACACCAAGGATCAGCTCTACGAGCTGTTTAGCACCAAGCAGCACGGATTGCCCATCTCCCGTCATCGCGCCGCGGTGATGCAGAGTCGGGTCTTTTTCTTCAGCGTGATATTCGCCCTCCTGGTACCCGCCTGGTCGATCATCGACATCCTCTATCTGCCAGCTGAGTTGTGGAGTGAGCTGCTGCTGATCCGTCTGGTCACGGCGCTCTGCTTCGCCGTCATCGCCTGGCAGTCCCGCGGCGAATCCGATCTCCTGCGGGCGCGTGTGCTGCTTGCCGCCATGCTCGCGATTACGCCGCTCTTCTATCTCCTTTCGGATCGGTTCATCGAGGGCCACCAGCTCGAAGGCGCGGCGCTGGTGCTCGCGGAGATCTACGCGCTGCTGCCTTTTGTCATGGTGGCGGGTCTGACCCTTTTTCCATTGGCGATCTCGGAGTTTCTCAGCTATGCGCTGCCGATTTTTGCCCTCGTCGTCTACTCGGTCTATCCACAAACCTCTGCCGAGGTACCCGAGGCGGCCGCCACCATCTGGCTGTTGATTCTGCTGCTGGGTGTCGCCCTGTTCGCGTCGATGACCCAACTCCGCTACATGCTCTCCCAGGTAAGCCATGCCAGCTACGATGTCCTCACCGGCATGCTCTCGCGACGCGCCGGCATCGAGATACTCGAGCTGCAGTTTCGCCTGGCATCGATGAGTGAAAAACCCATGTCGATCCTCTATTTCGATCTGGATCATTTCAAGGCGGTCAACGACACCTACGGCCATGACGCCGGCGACACGGTGCTGCGGGTCGCCTCCCAACAGATTCGCGATACGGTGAGAAAAGGGGACAGTGTCATCCGGTGGGGGGGTGAAGAGTTTATCGTCGTGCTCCCCACCGCTGACCACAAGGAGGCGAACGACGTCATCACCCGGATCATGCTGGCGGGCCTCGGCAGCCGGCCGGACGGGGCCCCGGTCACCGCCAGCATCGGCATAGCCGAAATCAGGCAGGACAGGCTCAGGGACTGGAAATCACAGGTCGAGCTGGCGGATCACCGCATGTATACCGCCAAATCCAACGGCAGGGCGCGTTGTGTCGGGGTCGGCGGACACTCCATGGAGTGGGTGGTGGCGCTGGAGGAGACCTCGGGTTTTTGAGCGTATGTCGCAATCCTGATTCCGGTCTGGCTAGCGATCATTGTTCCTGGCCTCGATGTCTATACCTTCTGCGATCTTGTCTCCCGGGTGGACGACCACGCGTTCGCCTGCAGAGATTCCGGAAAGAATCTCCGCCTCCAGGCCGGTGCGCCTGCCGAGGGTGACCAGGCGTTTGCTGGCCTTGCCCTCGACTTCCAGGAAGACAGCCCATTCGTCGCTATCCCTGAAGAGGGCGGTCAGGGGGAGCTTTAGCACCCCGCTGCCCTGCCAGAGGACGATCCGCACATCGACCTGGTAGCCGTGGGCGATGCGCGACCAGGCCTCCTTGGGGGAGGTGAAGTCGATGATCACGTTCACCCGCTGTTCCTCGATGCCCAGGGCCGAGATCTTGGTGAAGCCGAAGGGTTCGACTCTTCTTACCGCCCCTTCGAGGGGCTTGTCGCCGCCCCAGTTTTCGATGATGACCCGCTGGCCCTGCTCCACCTTGACCGCATCGGAGGAGAGCAGGTCGGCGACGATCTCCAGATCGGTGGGGTCACCGATCTCCACCAGGGGTTCGCCGGCGGCGACCACCCCTTCGCTCTTGTGCAGAATCTTGAGGATGCGTCCGTCCACGGGTGAACGGATCGGCACGCAGGGGCAGTCATCGCTCTTCACCCGCGCATCAGTGGGCGAGATGAGCTGGGCGCGGGCCCGCTCCAGTTCGGCCTGGCGCGCCTGGCGATTGGCGATGGCGGTTTCCAGTGCCGCCTGGCGGGTAC
The DNA here is from genome assembly GCA_003058495.1 of gamma proteobacterium symbiont of Ctena orbiculata. Taxonomy (GTDB): domain Bacteria; phylum Pseudomonadota; class Gammaproteobacteria; order Chromatiales; family Chromatiaceae; genus Thiodiazotropha. The sequence goes on from QBVC01000011.1 coordinate 105,354, forward strand.
GGAAGGCACGTTCCGCATCTTCCAGTTCCCGTTCGGACATCACCGCGTCTGCGCGCAGTTTGCGCGCGCGCTTGAGCTCGCTCCGGGCGAAGTCGAGTTCCACCCGGGCCTCCTTCACCGAGGCCTCCGCCAGCACCAGGTTGGCCTCCGCGGCGCGGATATCGGCGCGGGCCTGGGCCTCGCTGCGGGGATCGAGCAGGGTGGCGTCGGTGGGCTCGATCTCCGCCACCTTGGTCTGCTGCGCAAGCACCTCGTCACCCACCTCGGCGTCGATACGCAGGGCGCGGCCGCTGATGGGGGCCGAGAGGACGAAGACGTCCCGTACCCGGGTCTCCCCCTCTTCATCCACGGTCACCGTCATCTCGCCCGGTTCCAGGGTCAGCATATCGACCGGGATCGGTTTCGGGATGAAGGCCCAGACCAGGGTGGCGGCCAGGATCAGGCCCAGCAGGCTCCACAGCAGGATGCGTTTGGCGTTGGCGCTCATGACAGTTACTCACTCACGGGTTTTCAGTACGGCGATCAGGTCCAGGTGGTCGAGCCGGTTGCGCACCACCGCCGCCGAGAGCAGGGTGGCGGCCAGGGTCACCAGTACGGCAATGGCGTTGGTGGAGGCCTTGATCACCAGCGGAATGCGGTAGAGCTCCGAGTCCATGGCGCTGGTCATGAACCAGCCCAGACCGGCCCCGGTCAGGACGCCCAGGGGCAGGCCGACCAGGATCAGCAGGCCCGCCTCGCCGAGCAGGATGTAGGAGATCTCGCCGCGATGGAATCCCAGCACCCGCAGGGTGGCCAGCTCCCGGCCCCGCTCGGAGAGGGCGATGCGGGTGCTGTTGTAGACCACGCCGAAGCCCAGGGCGCAGGCGAAGGCGGCGAAGAAGGAGATATAGATCAGGATGGTCTCCGCCATGGTCTTGTTGAACTCACGCACCGCGGCGTCTTTCAATGTCACCGCGGCCACCTTGGGCAGCGCCTTGAGCTCTTTGTAGAGGGCCGGGAGCCGGCTGTCGTCCACCAGCAGGGTGACATACTCCAGGCTGCCCCGTTCCCCCATCATGCGGTTGAAGGCGTCAATGTTCATGTAGGCGGTCATGCCGATGTAGGTCTCGTAGAGATCGACCACCGGGATGGTTCGCTTGGGCCGTCGTCCCTCCAGCACATCGACCTGGACGCGGTCGCCGATGTCCAGGTTGAGCTTCTCCGCCAGGGCGGTGGAGAGCAGCAGGCCCTCCGGCGGCAACTGCACCACCCGGCCGCCCGCGTCGTAGACCCGCTGCAGTTGCGGATCGTCCGGGATGCCCTCGATGGCGCCCCGGTGGGTGCGGGTGCCGGCGTGGAACTCCACGCTGGCGGCGCGCATGGGCTCGGCGGCGAGCACCCCGGGCATGCGGCGGAACTCAAGCAGGGTGGTATCGGACTGGGTCTCCACCAGCCCCACCATCATGTCCTGGCGCTGGGCGTCGTGGAAGAAGACGTCGACGATCTTCTCGATGGAGTCGAGCCACTGCAGGGCCATGATCATCACCGCCACCGAGCAGGCGATGCCGATACTGGTGAAGAGCGCCTTGAAGGGGGCGCGCACGATCTGGCGCAGGATGATGCGGGTCGGCTGGTCGAGCCAGAGGATGAAGCGGCTGCCGGAGATGCGGGTCTTGCGGTAGAGGGGCGGCGCCGGCGGCATCATCGCCTCCGCCGGGGGCAGGTTGGCGGCCCGGCGCACCGCCCCGAGGCTGCCGGCGAGGGCGGCGATGAGGCTGACCATGGCGCCGATGGCGAAGACCCCGGGATCGGGGCGGAAGATCAGCAGCGGAAAACGGTAGAACTCGGCATAGATCTCGGTGTTGACCCTGCCGAGCCAGGCCCCGGCCGCCCAGCCCAGGATGATGCCGACCCCGGCCATGGCCATCACCAGCTTGGCGTAGTGCCAGCCCACCTGCCGGTTGCTGTAGCCGAAGGCCTTCATCAGGCCGATCTCGCTGCGGTCGGTGGCGATCAGGCGGCCCAGCACCATGTTGCTGAGGAAGGCGGCCACCGCCAGGAAGATGGTCGGCAGGATGGTCGACATGGTCTTCTGCATCTCGATCTCGTTCATCAGGAACCAGTTGGAGATCTGCTCGGCCCGGGGGATGGCGCCGGTGCCGCCGTAGCGCTCCAGCAGCTGGTCGAGGCGCTCGATCACATCCTGGGGGTTGGTGCCGTGGAGCAGGCCCAGGCTGAGATCGTTGAAGGCGCCGTCGAGATCGTAGGCCGCCTCCAGCGCCTCGCGGCCGATCCACATGACGCCGAAGCGGTGGTCGTCGGGCATCAGGGCGCCGGGGCCGATGGTGTAGACATACTCCGGCGAGAGGGCGACGCCGACCACGGTGAGGGTGCGCAGGTTGCTGTTCATCAGCGCCTGGAAGCTGTCCCCGGGCTGCATGCCGTGGGCGTCGGCGAAGGGCTCGCTCAGCACCACCTCGTCAGGATGGCCGGGGCTGACCAGGCGGCCCTCACGCAGCACCAGCTGATTGAGCTTGGGCTGGGCACCCTCCGGAATGGAGACCAGCTGGCCGATCACCGGCTCCTCGAAGCCCTCGATGGAGAGGGTGGCGAGATACTTGATCCGGTGGTCGACGGAGCGCACCCCGGGGATGGTGCGGATCTGCTCGATCAGCCGCTGGGGCGCCCGCTTGACGCTGGCGAAGACCTCGCCGAAGCGCTGCCGTTCGTAGTAGGCCTCGGTGGTCTCGGTCAAGGCCTGCAGGGCGGACAGCGACATCACCAGCACCGCCACCCCGGAGGCGATGACGATGGCGATGGCCAGCACCTGCCCCCGCAGCTTCCAAAGATTGCGCACCAGCTTTTTGTTCAGCGCCCGCACCGGATCCCCCCATGGGGTGCGGTGTGCCGCACCCTCGACCTCCATGCCCTTGTCGATCCAGGACCCATCACCAGCTCAACTCCCCCGCCGCCCGCCGCGTGGCATTGCGCTCGCTGCTCACCACATGCCCGTCTCCAAAGTGGATCACCCGGTCGGCCATCTCCCCGATCACCGTATTGTGGGTGATCACCGCGGTGGTGGTTCCCAGCTCCCGGTTGACCCGCTCGATCGCCTCCAGCACCAGGATGCCGGTCTCGCTGTCCAGCGCGCCGGTGGGCTCGTCGCAGAGCAGCACATCGGGCCGCTTGGCGATGGCGCGGGCGATGGCCACCCGTTGCTGCTCGCCGCCGGAGAGCTGGGCCGGGAAATGGCCGAGCCGCTCACCCAGGCCGACCAGGGTCAGGGCCTCAGCCGGGTCCATAGGATCGGTTGCGATCTCGGTCACCAGGGAGACGTTCTCGCTGGCGGTGAGGCTGGGGATCAGATTGTAGAACTGGAACACGAAGCCGACATGGAAGCGACGGTAATGGGTCAGCACCGATTCGTCGCCGTCGGTGATCTCGGTGTCGCGGAAGCGCACCCGGCCGCTGCTGGGGCTATCGAGACCACCAAGGATGTTGAGCAGGGTCGATTTGCCGCTGCCGGAAGGGCCCAGCAACACCACCAGTTCGCCCTCGTAGAGCGAGATGTCCACCCCGCGCAGGGCATGCACATCCACTGCGCCGGTGTGGTAGGTCTTGGTGAGAGACCTGCCTTCCAGGGTTATGCTCTGTTGCTCTGCTTTAATCGATGGGGACAAGACTGCTACCGCTCCTTGTTGCCGGATGGGGAAATAGAGAGTATGCCGTCGCAACGGGTAGGCAAACTGGGACTCGACAAGTCCATATCTCCCATAGGAAAGTATAACCGGCAATCTACAGCTCGGATTGATTGGCAGCAATCCAGTTACCGAAACTGGTTAAACTGGGCTGTAAATTGATGGGTCCGTAAATGAATGCGAATAGACGCAAATGAATTATGCACAGGGAACGTCAAGTCGCACCCTATGCACCAGCCACCGTAACTGGTTAATAGTGAGACAAACTGACGCATACATGTTTCTACTGTCCCTGCGCTGACGGGGCTACCACGGCGTCCATGCCGCTGCTGGGAAAGAAGACCGCCGGACGCTTCTCTACCAGCTATGGGGATAAGACTTTGTAGCACCCTAATGAATATATATTTGCGTTCAATTGCGGATAAAAAAACATTCGCGGATATTTACGGCTATTCCGGTTTGGCCTCTTTCGGGCTTGCCGCGCCCGGCAGCAGATTGAACTCACCCTCTTCGCTGAAGGGGAGGGTCAGCATGCTGTCCGGCGAGCTCAGGCTGCCGCTGATCCGGTAGTCGAAACTGCCGTCCGCTTGATCCTGGAGTGCGCTGAACTGCCTGATCAGTCCAAACACGGTGCTGCTCACTTTCACCTCCAGCATCGATTCGCTGAAACCCGGGATGCTGGCCTTCTGGTTGCTTACCCCCGAGGCGAAACGCCTGCCGTTGAGATCCAGGTCGAAGCTCATGCCATCTATGTTCAACGCCTCCTTGGATCGGTTTTGCAGTCGGATCTTGAGCAGATAGCGTTGCTCCATGAGGGTCGATTCCAGCGGACTCAGGTCGGCGATGGTCACCCTGATCCTCTCCTCCCGCGGTTGCAGGGAGGCGCAGCCGGAAAGAATCAGGAGAAGATAAAACAGCATGATTGTGCTGCTGAAGCCGATGTGGGATCGGCGAAGTGGTCGCCAATCGCCGTGGCCGGACTGTTTCATTTTGTCACTTGCAATAGCCATCATTGCGGATCCTGTTTGCCATGTTCAATCGTTGGTTGCTCTGCCCGGCTGCCTTTTTTCCAGGAACCGAACAACAGAGTCAGCAGCCCCAGCAGAATTTCATCCGCAAATGGGACCAGGTCGGGTATCAGCAGATCGACGACGAAGAGTGCGGCGGTCACCAGAAACAGCTGACGGAATTTCAAGCGGTCAGCATATTTCAACAGGGCTGTGATTATGGGCAGTCGGGTCATCTCTATCGGGTTTAATATCTCGCGTATCGACGATTCCGTTAATAGTCGCTGAAACGGTCTCTGCCAGTCCAGCTCAGGGTGTTAAATATTGTCACTCGATCTGGTCGGCAGTAGGGTCACCCCGGTCTTTATCCCCTTGAAATGTGGGTTATTGCTTATATATGAAAGTAGGGTTAGTACCCATAATAAACATGTAAATGATAGGGTAATGTTACTGTGAATTATTTCAAAAAGTTACAACGATATGCAAAACAAGCAGTTGAAGTCGACTGATGGTGGCGCTCAACGAGGAACCTTCAGTGTCTTCACTACGGAATAAGGATGGGGTGAAAAGGGGGCTTACAGACGCATCGCTCGGTATAACAGGACTTAAGGGGTGTCTTGCGGCGCTGAGTGTCTATCCGTTGGATTGAATCCAGGATACATTCAAGGTCTCAAGGCAGACTGTTTTACAAGCGGCTCTGTAGGTCACATCGAATATAACAATAACTGTTGTCATCTATTGGGCAATATTTTCTGTACGACCGGACTATGTAACGCAGTCTGCCGGTCACGCTCGATTGTTCCCATTCGCTTCTGCGTTTTTGGACCGATCACCCTCTCCTTTATTTCCCGGATGCAGCCGACAGGTGACTCTGATTTCCACCCGGCATCCGGAACTATGGGGGTCGTTAACGGTTTTATTTACGATGTTCGATGGCCCTCGGGCTGTCGTTTTCGGATTGACCGCAAAGCAGTAAACGACGACTGAGTTGGGTAACACTTCACTATCTGGAGGAGCGTATGAACAGAAAACTCACGATGTTGCATAGCTATGCAATGGGGATGCTTCTATTGATCGGGAGTTCGCTGCTTCCACAACAGGCAAGCGCAGTTCCGGCATTTGCGCGACAGACAGGCATGCCTTGTACCGCCTGCCACTTTCAACACTTTCCCGCCCTCAACTCGTTTGGCAGATCGTTCAGGTCAGGCGGTTATACGCTGACCGGCGGTCAAGGTATGATCGAGGGCGATGATATCTCCCTGCCGTTGATGCTGAATGCCTCGGTGATCACCAAGCTGCGTTATGTGAAGTCGAATGGCAACACCAATACCGGCAGCGACTACGGCGTCATCGAGTGGCCCGACGAAGCGGCCCTTCTGGTCGGCGGCAAGTTGGCGAAGGACGCCGGTTTTCTCATGGAACTGGGCTTGACCGACGCCAACTCCTTCCTCTCCACCAAGGTCCATTTCAATCTTGGCAAGGCGGGCAATACCCAATTCAGCGCCATACCCTTCTCCACCGATGGCCTGGGATCGGCATACGGGTTTGAGTTGTTGAACACCGGGGCGCAACGCTCGCAACGCCCCATAGAGGAGCGGAGGGGATTCAGTGCCGCCCAGGCATTGGGCCTGGGCAGCGGCGAGGCCACCGGTATCGCCCTGGTCGCATCGAGTCACAACTTCTTCATCAACTACACCCCCTGGGTGCCGGGTTGGGAAGAGCATAACGTCGAGGTAAAACCTTCCGGGCTGGCTCACTATCTACGTGCCGCCTACATGCCCTTCATCGGTTCCTGGGACAGCGGTTTCGGTTTTCAGCTCTGGTCGGGTGATGCGGAAGTGGCGGATGGCGCCGGTGGCGAGAGAGTGATTGCAACCGATGGCTGGGTCATCGACGGTCAGCTGCAAGGGAACCTGGGGAGCCTGCCCCTGGGTCTCTACGCCAGTTACGGGAGCTGCTCCGCCGACGAATCCCACTTTCTCATAGGCTGCACCAACAGCGATGACGGTGAGGCGTTCGGTATCCTCGCCCAGCTGGGCGTATTGCCCAATAAGGCCAACATATTCGCTGCCTATCGCTCACTTGATGATGGCTCGGATGAGGATTCGGAGTTCAACGCAACGACGATTGGCGCAAACTACCTCTTCTCGCAGAATATCCGTTTTGAACTCTACTATGTGAAAGAGAGCGGAGACGGGGTGGATGCCCGCAGTGATGAGCGTGACGGCAAATGGCTGTTCCAGCTCTTTGCCGGTTATTGATGGGTGACTTGCGCCCTATCGATGAATAACGAACCGACACTGGAGTCGTTTCGGCTGCAAGAACGCAGTACCTGATACAAGTGAGGATTTACTCATGAATAGAATTGTAACTAGAGTGGTTAAGTTCGCCGCGTTGCTGAGCCTGTTGGGATTGATATCGCTCTCCGCTCATGCCGGCACCTATGAGGGATATACCCTGTTCAATCAATCCTGTTTTCTCTGCCATGGCACAGATGGCAAGGGTAACGGACCCTTGGCGAAGAAACTGGATGTGGCGCCTGCCGACCTGACCAATGGAAACGGCAGTGCGGCGGAGAGCACCGACCAGCGACTGTTCGGTCTGATTCAGGGCACCGTCAGGCACGGCGCGGGAACCAGCGCCATGCCGCAGTGGGGCTTGGCCATGCCGGGAAATCAGATCAAGTCCCTGGTCTCCTATATCCGGTTCCTGCAAAGGTCGAAGCACAGCCTGCCGGGGGATCCTGAGATCGGAAAAAGCATCTACGAGGATAACTGCGCCGCCTGTCACGGCCGCTCCGGAAAAGGGGACGGGCCCTTGGCGGAAGTGCTGGGTTTGAAACCAAAGGACCATACCGACAGTGGTGAGATGAACAAGCACCCCAACTCTCAATTTATCCAGGTTGTGAGCCATGGAACACCCGGCAAATCGATGATGCCTGGCTGGAAGGACGTGCTCAGCCAGGAGGAGATCGAAGGCGTGGTCAGCTATATGCGGTTGCTGTCGAACTACTAGCTAGAGAAAAGCTCTGTTTGAGCCGCCGCCATCCGGCGGCGGCTCTTATCCCCTCAAAGTTCATCAAGAATTCTCTTTCTTGCCTGTCGATACTCTTCCTCGGAGATCATACCTTCCCGCTTCAGCCCGTCGATGCGCAGCAGTCGTTGTTTGATCGTCAATCCCGCCGATTGCCTGTCCGCAACCTCTCCCGCTTTCCCGTGGATCGGCGGAGCGGTTGAAGCGGGAGGAGTTGTGACTTCGGATATGTTCTCCCTATCCCTGTTTTCGGAGACGCCAGGCGGTTCCTCATTCGACTGAGCCGACGAGGGTGTGGGTTTTACGGGAGTATCGGATGGCAACTCAGAAACGGTGGCGGTATCTTCACAATTAAGTTCAACTGACAGTCTCGAGCTGAAATCCTTATAGTGGATCCGTTTGGTGAGATCCTCGCAGCCCTCTTTTCTGAATGAGAGAGACCCGTACATCCGATGCTTGCCTGCATCGTATCCAGCCGGGTAGAGCTGCTGTTGAGAGATGGTAACAGGCGTTTCGCCGATCGCCTTATCCAATAGATAGATCGTGGCGCCGGGTGGATCGGACTCGACTTTTAGCGGCATGTCCCCCGAAACAGCGCCTATCCCGCTACAGGCCTGCAACACTATCAGAGATGCTGCCAGGCCCGATAGCTGTAGGATTCCTGGTAATCGATGCTTGCCCATGCGCCTTCCCCGCTGTCTGTTTTTACCTCTCTAGCAGCACTATAAAACATGCCATAGGAAAAGACATCCATGGTTCGGATTGCTCCCCCTGCCAGGGCCGGACAGGGCGCTTGGCGATGCGGGGACGGAGCCAATAAGCAGGCATAGCCTTAATGTTTAATTAAACCTTAACTAACTGATCACATTTACTATTTCTTGATTGGCCATTTAAGTCTTGGTTAAGAATGGGGTGCTAGTTTTTAATTAAAAAGATGAGACCACCCTGCAGAAGAAGGCCAGCGGTTCCGTCGAGGTTTAGGCAGAGACAAACCCTGGCCGTCAGCCTAATGGACTGAGTCAGTATTCAATAACGAGCAGGCGAGGCAGTAAGCACTGTTTTCTGGCAGAAACGGAATTGAATCGATATGAATCGTGCTGAGTCTGAGGGACTCTGGAGGTTTGAAATGAAGATTAAACGACTGTTCATCGCCTCTTCTTTAGTGGCGTTGACACTGGCCGTACTGCCGTTTTCGGCTGCGGCGGGAGAGACCACAGGTTCTTCCACCGCTGTTACGATGCCCGCCAGCCTTGACGACACCCTGGTCATCGTGGACAAGATATTGGGCGTCGATGCCACAGGTAAGCAACGGATCCTCTATGACGAGGAGCATGGACGCGTCTATCGTCTGCAGAACATCGAGCAGGCGATTCACGACATGAGTGCGCGGGGAATTGTCTCCAAAGGGAGCTATCGTTCCCTAAGGGCGGTGTTGAACGAGACCGTCTATTTGATTGGCAAGAATGAGACTCCCTATCCCGCGCGGCGCGCGGATACTCCGATTCCCGAGATCGTTCCGCTTGCGGTGGAAAACCTGCGGGTCACCAAAGACAGGGTCATCGCGATATACACAACCAATTGCGATAACAGCGCTATTTAGTATTCCAGCCGCCCTCCCTGACAGATTCGCCCAAAGGCGAATCTGTCAGTGCAGAGGGTTTTAGACAAAATCGCACCGTTACTCTGGTTTGCGATGCTAGACTGGCTGTACCTGAACATCAGTCATATCGTCCAGGTCGACCTCATCCTCTGACTGCGATTGGCGCTTGAGAAAGTCGGCAAACAATCTGTCGCTGTAGACTACATGGTCGATCTGCCAGTGCTTGAGGGCGGTCAGGGTCGCCAGGGTGAACGGCTTGTTCTCTGTTTCGATGTCCCGCAGAAACTCCTGCAATTCCGCCAACAACATGACATGCTCCCGGTGATGCTCCGCCAGCCTGGGATAGTCCTTGGCCCGCATCAATGCTTCCTCGGCTTTAAAGTGGCGTCGAGCGATGTCGACCAGGGTGGAAAGCTGCTGACATATTTGGTTCCTGTCACGGTTATGCCTCGTATCCTCGCGGGTCACGAAGCGGTGCAGTCGGTTTATGATATCGACGAGTTCCCTATGCTGCTCGTCCAGGCCTTCAAGTCCGAGTCGCCAATCGTCTCGCCAGAGTAAAAAAGGTTTTTTCATTGTGATCTCCATATCATGGTACTGCTCGTATGGGATTCGTTTTCAGACCGTTGACCATCGATTACCCGCCGGCACTTCCGCGGATGGGGCAGCGATCTACAACTTTTTTAGTCTGATTTTTTAATTTTGTTTTGCTAAAGCCCTATTAACCTAGCATGCGTATGGTAATTTTGTACACTGAAATTCCGAAAAAATGATCGGGTTCGCAGTTTACTTCAGCGACCGGCAGGCCAATTTATTGAACATTATTATCGAAAATGGCTCGTCGTCCCAAAATCGATAGGGATTCAGATTCCTTTGTGAAATGTTGATTAAGCGGGGATGACAATTCTATTTCCCGGCTGGTCGCCTGCTTGGTCGCGGCGGGATGTCGGATCAGGGTCCGGATAGGCGTTCGTGCGGTTGGGGGTAAACAGCGTGGGTGCACGAATGGCTGTAACATGTCCAGCTTAGAATGGAACCAGGTATCCCTGGTAAACGGAGAGACGCACCGCTCTGTCAGGGATAGAGCGCCGCAATAGAGTCGGATTCAAGGAGAGAACAGATGCGGATCCATGCTGCCATCATCATTCTAATTGCTACCTTACCCTCGCTTGGTCATGCCCTTGACGGCTGGGATAGGGATCTGCGTGACGGTCTGCTGGTATATAGACCGGAGTCACTGGACGACGGCAAGACATTTCTCTATCGGGCGGTTCCACCGGAGTCCTTGTCCGGACGAAACCTCCACCAATGGTTTTCTGCAAAGATTGCAGCCATGCAGGATCAGTTGGGAGAGCCATTGGAGAGTTGGAAAATAAAAGCGGAGAAAAATGACCATTTAGGTGCGGCCAACAGCTATATTGCGCCGAGTGGCGAGAAGTTCAGTGTCGGTTATTACGCCGGGTATCTGAATGATGATCAGGCCTATATCATTCAGATGATCTCAAACCAGGATATCTGGTTGGTGCTGCGTTATGGATTTGCGCTCGACAAGGTCGCCGCGGATGTCAGAGAAAACCTGCCTAATCTTAGCCAAAGCCCTCCTGCCTTGACTCATCCGGCAACAGGAGATCGCCCGCAGAAAAGCGCTGACAGGGAAAAGGGCCCGACGAAAACGGCGAACAAGCCGGCCGGTAGGGATTTGCTGGCGCAGATAAGGACCGCGCCCGGTGACGGCGTGAAGGACGAGCTGGAAACGGTATGGGTAAAAACCAAAATCAACGTGATGCGTGGCAAACTTGAACCGACAACCTATTTTCTGTTTGCAGATGGCACAGCGTACATCGACGCGCGTACGCCTCCGGCGGATTTCAATGCGGCGACTTCCAAACGCCTCGAGGGGAGGGGAAAGTGGGGACAATGGCGCAAGCGTGGCGGTAAATATCAGGTGAAGCGCCCCAAGGTAGGCAGGTGGGAGGATATCAAGGGCAACAGGGCCGTGCCCGGTAAGCGCGGCGAGAGGATCGACAACAAGTTTATCAACGCCAGCGGCAGTGCAAACTTCGGCTCCCATAAATCATCGGTCAGGTTGATGTCGAATGGTCGTTTCGAATTGTCCCACAGCAGTCTGATGGGTGGCGGCGGCATCATCGATATCGCTCCCAAGGTCCTGGCCAGCGGGCAGAGCGACAAGACCGGGACCCGTACCACCCTTACCACCATGGGTAGCAAGATCGGTGGCGGCAGCAGCACCAGCAACAGGGATGGGGCAAATAATACCGGCACCTACGAGATCGATGGCTACACCATAGAGATGCACCATGACAACGGCCTCGTTCACAGGGAGCTCTTTCTCTTCGAGGACGAGAGAAAGAACAGGATTGTGATCGGTGATACGGTCTATTGGGTGGATATGGACGGCTAGGCTCACTCCTTGCGCCGCCGAACCCCGAGCCGCAGCGACCGCCTGCCGAACTTGTCGCTGATCGCATCCAGTGTTTCATAGATGCGATCCTGCTTTGGATCGGGTCCGGATCTCATCCCGTCGAAAAGGTCTCCCTGGCGCGCCCCTTGTGAGGCCTCGCTCTCCCAGCCTCCTATGCCCAGCCCGATCAGTCTCACCGGCCGTCCCTGCCAGTCTTCGGCCCGGTAGAGCCCCCAGGCCTGCTGGAAGATCTCCAGGTCCGCCGCGGTCGGTGTCGCCAGGGTCCGGCTGCGGGTATGTGTCTCGAATCCCCTGAAGCGGATCTTGAGGGTTACCGTGTTCCCCGTGCGCCCCTCCTGGCGGGCGATATAACCGACCTCCTGCGCCGCCCAGCGCAGGGTATCCCGCAGCAGATCCTGGTCGGTGATGTCCCGCCCGAAGGTGGTCTCCTTGGAGATCGACTTGCGTTCGCTGTCGCTGTGCACCCTGTCCGAGGCGATTCCATGGGCCTGCTCGTGGATCTTGGTGCCCGCCAGTACGCCCAGCTGCTGCCGCAGTTCCTGCAGGGAGAGCCGGCGTACGTCGCCCACGGTTCGCAGCCCGAGCCGCTGCAGTAACGGGGCGCTCTTGGCCCCCAGTCCGCGCAGCACTGTCAAGGGCTGGGGATCGAGAAAGGCCTCGACCTGATCCGCCATCACCAGGGTGAGGCCGTCTGGCTTTTGGTAATCCGAAGCGAGCTTGGCGATCAGGCGGTTGGGACCGATGCCGACCGATGCGGTCAGGCCGACGGCCTCGTGGATGACGGCCTTGGCCCGGTGTCCGATGCGCTCCGGGGGACCGATCAGGCGCTCCATGCCGGAGATGTCGAGAAAGGCCTCATCCACGGAGACCTTCTCCACCAGGGGAGAGATGGCCTCCAGGGCGGTCATGATCCGCCGCGAGACCTCGCCGTATCGGGCGATGTCGGGGCGCAGGTAGATGGTCTCGGGGGGCAGCCGGCGAAAGGCCTCGCTGATCGGCATTGCCGAGTGCACACCGTAACGCCGCGCCTCGTAGGAGCAGGTGGCCACTACCCCGCGTTTGCCCGGCTCGGCGCCGACCACGAGCGGGCGTCCCTGGTATTCGGGGTGGTCCCGTTGCTCGATGGAGGCGAAGAAGGCATCCAGGTCGATGTGCATGATCAGGCGTTGGCTCATGGATCGAAGTGTATACCAAGCTTTGCCGCCGAGGGGTCGTCCTTCTATGCGCGGTTCATCGAGGCCTTGCCGGGGTTGGCGAAGACGATCTCCATGACCAGTCCCAGTTCGTCCCTCTCGGCGACGGCGGGCAGGGAGACGAGGCTCTCCGGGTGGGAGGCGGTCACTGCGCCCACCAAGGCGTCGAGGATATCGTCATCGGCGAGATCCTTCTTCGGCGATGCGGCCCGCGCCTGGTCGATAATCGCTCCGCTGTTGGGAAGGTGGCGCTCGAGCAGTGCCAGCCGCTCCGCCCGACCCTGCGGTCGCTTTTTGTTGTGGCTCATCGGCCGCCCCCGGTTGAGTGCCAGGAAGCAGACTTCCGGATGCATCTCCCTTAATTTGGTTTTGTCGGGCAGGGTGCGGATGAGTCGGTCGGCCTCTGCGATCTTTGGCACTATTCCCCAGCTCTGTCGCGAAAGCCTTCTCCCGGTTTGCGAGTGGTTGAGTTCACTCCCCGCCTGATAGCTCCTGCAGTCGAGGACTTGACGACAGGGTACGGGGAAGACACTCGATGCCCTGCGCCCGAGCAGGCGTCTCGCCTCGCGATCGCATTTTCGCTCCTCCCTGCCGGAGACTTTGAGCCCGATTGGAATATCGATCAAGGTCAGATCGGCACTGATGATGATATCGCGCAGGTTGTGGAGCGCTTCGGCCACACCGGTTTCATATCGTCCCGGGTCGAGGAGCTGAACGTAGAACCAGCCGCGGCGACAGCCATCGATGCCGACCGCAATCATCGCCCTGGGGTTGAGCGTCGGTCGAAGCGCTTCCGGATTGCTCCTGGTTCATCGGGAATAACCAAACCTCACTCCTCGCGCCTTGATTGGCGCTTTTCCAGACGCATCAGCGCCGATTGGTTTCTAGCTATCAGGTCTAGAATCGGATCTCCTGGATCGCCGGCTTGATACTGCCGCCGCGGCTGTTGACATGGGCCTGGTTGCGACCCCCCTCCTTGGCCGCATAGAGCGCCATGTCGGCATGGCTGAGCAGGGTGTTGAGGTCGTCGCCGGGGTGATCCTCCACGCAGGCGAGACCGATGCTCACCGTGACCTCGATTCCGGCGGGCTGCAACGCCTCGACCGCCAGGCGCAGATCCTCGGCCCGTGCCGGCATTTCCGCGCCGTGGGCGATGACGACAAACTCCTCGCCGCCAAAGCGGAAGGGCAGACCGTCCTTGAAGCGCTGGTTGAGCAGCCTGCCCAGGGCCATCAGCACCTGGTCGCCCACCAGATGGCCCTGGGTGTCGTTGATGCGCTTGAAGTGGTCCAGGTCGATGATCATCACCCAGCCGTCTGCGGCGCTCAAGAGAAACCGCTGGCCTTCATCCACCAGGTAGCGCCGATTGCGGGTGCCGGTGAGGGCGTCGGTGGTGGCGATCCGCTCCATGTCCTCGGTCTGGTGGCGCAGCCTGTCATACTGGTATTTGACCAGCAGCAGCGAGCGTATCCGCGCCATGACGACCTCCTCTATCAGGGGTTTGATGACGAAGTCGTTGGCCCCGGCGTTGAATGCCTCCACCTGGGTATGGGTCTCCTCGTTACCGGTGGTGACCAGCACCGGCAGCTCCTGTTGCGAGTAGTGGAGGCCGACGCGGACGAAATAGAGCAGGTCGCCGCCGGTCATTTCACCTTTCAGGTGGAAGTCGGTGATCACCATGTCAAAGCTCTCTTTTTCCCGGCTATGGGCACTTTCGAGCAGGGTCTGGGCCTCTTCCACCGAGAGTACGTGAGTCACCTCCATGCCGTGCTGTTCCAGCATCTGCCGGGTTACCAGGGCGACGGTCTTGCTGTCCTCGATATAGAGGATGCGCCCGCAAAGGTCGGGATTGCGCTCCATGAACGACTTGATGAACTGGCCGAAGACCTTGAAGCCGAGCGCCTTGTCGAAGTAGTCGGTGACCCCGGCGTTGAAGCCCTCGTGGAGCAGCCGATGGTCGGCGTCGGATGAGACCACGATCACGGGGGCGTAACGGTTGCGCTTGCTGGCGCGGATATTGCGGCAGAAGTCCAGGCCGTCCATATCGGGAAGCAGCAGGGCGGTGGTGATCAATGAATAGCGTTCCTGCTCCATTCGACTCAGGGCTTCGCCGGCGTTGGGGCAACTGGTTATGGCAATCTCCGGCATGGCGATCTGCAAGCGCCTGGCCAATACCTCGCGCGCCGCGGTAGAACTGTCCACCAGCATGATTCTGTTGCCCATACGCCCCTCACATACCAAAACCCCTTGGTTTATAATTGAGTTACCACGTACGCTTGCCCAATTCAAGTCAGATTAGGAGTTTGTCGCTGTGGATTCACAGGACAGCGCTGGAGCAGGCAGGTGATCGTCATGTCCATTAGCAACGAACTAGACAAAACCCTGTTGGATGACCTCAAGCCGTTCCATGGCGTCCCGGAGCGCGCCAAACTCCGCCTGGTGCGTGTGGTCATTGTCGGCATTATTGGAATCAGCTATTTGCTGGATGCATTTTTGCTGTTTCTCTTTACCCTCAGCGATACCGTTCAAATCCATGTGCCGCTCATTTATGGGCTGGCCGGCCTGGGGCACGTCTTGATTTTCGCTTCCTTGCACTGGAGCGGTTTCAGTGATCGCTTTGAAAATCCCCATATGACCCTGTGGCAGATGGTCTACGCCATCTGCACCGTGTTGATGGGGCTCGTCATCGCCCCCCAAATTTCCATTTTCTTTCTCAGCCATCTGATTGTGATATTCACATTCGGCGCCTTGAGGATCCGCTTGTTCGAACTGCTCTCGGTCTGGCTTGTCACTGCAATCGCCATCTCCCTGGTCACCTTCTTCAACCAGCACAGTGTTCTCACGCTGTTTTATGAAAAACCCATTGAACATCTGCTTATCACGGTCAGTTTTTCGCTTTTTCTGTTGCGCGCCATCGTCATTGGCTACTACGGCTATAGAATGCTGTTGCGCATGTTCGATAAAAGCCGCGTGTTTGAAGATGAGGCAGCGCGTGATGTGTTGACGGGAATCTACAACCGGCGAAATCTTAATCACATCCTGGTGGAACAGATCAGTCTCCATGGGCGAAAGGCGATCCCCTGCTCCCTGGCAATGATCGATGTCGACCACTTCAAGCTTATCAATGACAGTTTCGGTCACGGTTGTGGCGACGAAGTGCTCAAGGGGTTGGTCAAGTTTCTTCTCAGCGAGATACGCGATTCAGACAAATTGATTCGCTATGGCGGGGAAGAATTTATTATTGTTATGGCGGCTACCAACCTGGTCGAGGCCGAAAACCATGTCGAGCGTATTCGTAGAAGGGTTGAACAATTTAAATATAAGGAGCTTCCCAGTCACCACTCGCTGACCATATCGGCCGGCATTGCCCAATTGAGGGTGCACGATCAACCCGATGACCTGATAAGTCGCGCGGATTACGCGCTCTACACGGCGAAGCGAAAGGGTAGAAACCGGGTTGTCGTTGAACCGGATATACCGAAGTAAGTGAACAACCGGCATAGGGTGGTTGGTTGGGAATAATCCGCCCTCTCTGATCCGCTTACACTGCGCCCGCGTGAAGCCGGCTTCATCAACGCAGTGAATAGTTGATCGGTATGGTGAACTCCCACTGCTCACGCGCCAGCTCATCGGGAAAGGGCAGCCTGCCGCTGATCTTCTCCACCGCGCCTCGGGCGGCCTTGTCGAGCAGTCTGCTGCCAGAGCCATCGACGATGCGCAAGGCCTCTACCACACCGTTGCGGAGAACGGTGAATCCCACCAACACCTCGCCCTCCTGGCGCAGACGTATGGCCCGGCGCGGATAGCCCTTGTTGGCCTCGATCGCACGCCGCAGGCTTGCCTTGTACTCCTCCTCGAGGCGGCGGATCAGACCGATATCGACCGCAGGCGGAGCCGGGACCGGGGCAGCCACTGGCGCTTTCACCGGGGGAGGCGGGGGTTTCGCCGCCTCGATGGGTTTCTCCTTGACGGGGGGTTTGGGTTTTGGCTTCGGTTTGGGCTTTGGCTTGGGTTTCGGTTTAGGGGGGGGTGGCGGGTCAGGTTCGGGTTCAACCTCCACAACGGGCTCGGGTTCGGGCTCGGGTTCCGGCTCGGGCTCGGGTTCCGGAATAGGTTCCGGTATGGGTTCCGGCTTGAACATCTCCAGGCTCACCGCCAACCTTGACTCCTGCAGGCTGTCGCTGGGCAGTTGCAGGACGCCGGTCAACACCAGCGCAAGCATCCCGAGGTGGATCAGGGCGGAGATCAGGAAGGCAGGGGTATGGGTGCTCATCGATTGCCGCGGGCAACGATAGAGAGCTTCTCCAGTTTGTTCGCCTTGAGGAGATCGATCACCGTGACGAAGCGGTCGAAGGGTACCGACTTGTCCACATACAGCACCACCGGCGTCTGTGCGGTCAGCAGGGCGAGCTCCCGGCCCAGCGCCTCGGCATCGACCGCTGCCTGATTGAAGAAGATCTGCTGTTGTGCATCGATGGCGATCTCCACGCCGTCCAGATCGCTGAGTGTCTCCGCATGTTCGGCTTCGGGCAGGTCGAGGGAAATCTTGCCCTGGTAGATGAAGGTCGCGGTGGTCAAGACGATTGCCAGCAGCACCAGCATGATGTCGATGAAGGGGATGACGTTGACCTGGTCGAAACGCTTCATGACGCCCTTGTCTGCTTCCAGCGTACGGTGAGAACATCAACCTTGCGCAGCAGGGCGTTGTAGAAGAGGATCGCCGGAATCGCCACCACCAGCCCCATGGCGGTTGCCTTGAGCGCCAGGGCGAGGCCGAGCATGATCGTCGCCGGTTCGATATTGCCGCCCTGTCCCAGGTCGAAGAAGGTGATCAATATCCCCAGCACCGTACCGAGGAGGCCGATGTAGGGGGCATTGGCGCCGATGGAGGCGATGGTCGTCAAATGCGCGGTGAGGGCGATGTTGAGGGTATCGGGGTGATCGTAGTCGTCGAGCCTGACACGGGCGAAGAAGAGGTAGCGCTCGATGACGAACCAGACCATGACGAAACTCATCAAACCGAGCAGACCAAAGACAAAGATATCGAGATATTGCTTTATAAACTCCACACAGCCTCCGACTCGAACCCGGGAAAAACAAGGGCCGGGATCACGCCTGGATGATGCCTGATGTAGACCCCTAGGTCTACTCACCCAAAACGATCAACCGGCCCACCCGAGGATATAAACCTTTTTCTCCCTGATCTACACTCTATTCCCTTGCATATGCCGGGGTAGGCTTATGAACCCCAACCTAACCATTGAATCTGTACAACCATCTACAATTTGGGTCCATTTCACAGTGATGATCCCCATTGGCGATGGATCCGCTTTAATAGAAGTTGTAGCGCAGCCCTGCCCAGATCGCCCGCGGCGATCCGGGTGAGAGGAAGCGGGGATTTTCATAATCGTCCCCCAGTACCTCGTCGGCCTCGCCATAGAGGCCGAAGGTCTCGTACTCCTTGTCGAACAGGTTATCCACCTTGGCGAACAGTTTGAGCTTGTCAGTGGCCTGGTATTCACCCCGCAGGTTGACCAGGGTGTAGCCGTCGATCTCATCATCGAGGTTGGCCTCGTCACCGCGCAACACGATATCGGAACTGTATTGGAGATCGGCGCCTAGGGAGATGTTCGAGGTCACCCGGTAGGTCGCTCCTGCCTTGAGCAGGTTTTCCGGCAGTCCGGGGAGGCGGTCCCCGGAACTCACCGCGATCTCGCCATCCACCGCGAAGGGATTGTTGGGACTGGCGATGTTCAGATTCTCCTCGAAGGTGGCCTTGAGGCGGGTGTAACTGAGGAACCAGTCGAGGCGGTTGTCGGCCAGCCTGCCGTTAAGCGTGAGTTCCAGGCCCTGGCGTCGGGTCTCACCCACGTTGTCGAAGAAGCCCTCGTTGGTCAGCGCGCCGGCGCTGATGAAGAGGATGTCATCCTCATTGGTGGTCTGGAACAGACCCAGGTGCCAGTTCATTCCGGGCAGCGAACCTCTCAGGCCGGCTTCCCAGGTCTTTGCCACCACCTGCTCCAGGGGCGGATCGGAGAGGAAGGCGTTGGGCAACCGGCAGGGATCCTCCGGATCGGCGCAGGTCAGTTCCATGGCGGTGGGGGCGCGATTCGATTCGCTGTAGCCGGCATAGAGGTTGACTCCCTGGTTCAGGTCGTAGGCGAGTCCTACGGCCGGGTTGAAGCGGGTGAAGCTGTGATCACCGTTCAGTGCCGTGCCCAACTGATCGCGCAGTTCTATCTCTGTCTTGTTCCAGCGACCCGAGAGGGTCAGCGCCAGCTGTTCGCTTACAGACCAGGTGTCGGTGAAGTAGAAGGAGAGGTTCTTGGTCTCGGTCTCCACCTCGGTGAAACTCTCCTCGACGAAGATGCCGCTGCCGATCGCCTGACGGCTATCGTCGAGGCTGCCTAGTTCCGTGTCGGAGGAGAAATCCACCTCGCTGCGATCCGCCGCCACACCGACGATCAGTTGGTTGTCCCGACCACCGAGGGGTTGCAAAAAGGCTGTCTGCAGACTCAGGCCGAAGGTATCCTGATCGCTCTTCGAGCGGTTCACGGTGCCACCCTCCACATCGTCATCCGCAACGATGGGATTGCCATTCTGGTCTAAGACAACCTCTTCCTCTTCTCCTTCCTCTCCCCCCTCCTCTTCTTCACAGATGAAGCCTTCGTTTTCGGCCTCTTCACACTCTTCAAAGTCGGAGTCATCGCCGTTGAGTGTGTCGATCTGGCTGTTGCGGAAATAGATCGCACCCTCCAGCACGATCTCGTCACCCAGTTCACGCTGACCGCCAAGGCGCAGTAGCGTCGCCTCCTGTTCGGTGATGTCGGGGCGGGTGAAGATCGCTTCACGATCCTCCTCCAGCAGATCCTCAGGCAAGGCGCCGTTACCAATCAGTTCGTTGTCGCTGAGGCTAAGGGTCAGGTCGAGGGAGCCTGCTTCACCCTGCCAGGCCAGACTTCCGAACAGCTGCTTGGATTCTGATGGTGAGTAGTCGCGCCAGCCATCCTCGTCGAAATAGTTGCCGGTAAAGAAGTAACCCAGGTTATCTTTTTGCCCACCGATACTGGCCTGGGCGGTGTAGCGGTCGAAGGAGCCGCCCGAGACCTCCACCTCGGCGCCGGGGTGGGTAAAGCCGTTCTTGGTCTGCACCGAAAGGGCGCCGCCCAGGGTGTTGAGTCCGAACAGGGGATTGGAGCCCGCCATCAGGTTGATCCCGGCAATGGCCGATTCGGGTATCACCGACCAGTTGACGGTATCGCCGAAGGGCTCGTTGATGCGCACTCCGTCCATGTAGACCGACATGCCCTGGGGCAGGCCGATCAGGGGCGAGGCGACAAAGCCCCGATAGAGCAGATCGGGTTGCAGGGGGTTGTTCTGCGCCTCATTGAGAAAGACGCTGCCGAAGCGCTGGTTGAGAAACTCCGAGAGATCGAGACTCTGCTGCCTTCGGATATCTTCATCGGTGGCGATCTCGGTGTGCATCGGCAGCCGGTTGCGTTCGATCTCGACCCCGTGCAGCGGCGTGGTGCTGATGACATCGATGGATGGCAGGCGCTCTTCCGCCAACCCCGTCCCGGAGCCCGACAGGACGAGGCCGGCGGAGAACAGCAACCGCATAGGTTTTAATTGTTGTTGTGAAACTGCAGGCATGGTCGTCTTCTCTCTTCGTTTTCAATTGCTTTGAGAGAAGTTATATGCGCTGCGGCCGTTCAGTTGAAGAGGAGCTTTTCTCGGAATTTCGGGAAATCTTCCCGTGCCATATTTGAGCAAATTTGAACAGTGTCACGCGTGACACTCATAGGAAATGTTGGATAGTTAGGATTACCAAGTATATGCATTCCCACGCGGAGCGTGGGAACGAGTCCCTAAAGTATCGGTAGGGTGGGGCCCTGCCCCACCGGCCACGCTTTCTATATTCCGTGCTTTCGCACGGGAACACATACCATATTTTGATGCGCTATCGTGATCTATACATACCCGCGTGGATGGTGGGAGCGAATGCCTGTACCGTGATTGGTGGGGCAGGGCCCCACCCTACACAGGTAGTACGTTTTTCATTATTTTACGGACGGGTAAAAAACAGCACCAGCTATTCACTCACCGGATCGATGATCCCGTGGCGGATCGCAAGGTGCACCAGCTCGGTGGTGGTCTTTACGTTGAGCTTGGTCTTGATCTGGGTGGTGTAGTTGGCCACGGTCTTGTAGCTCAGGGCCAGTTCGCTGGCGGTCTCCGCCGGGGTCTTGCCGTGGGCCAGGAGGTTGAAGATCTGGAATTCCCGGGTGGTCAGGCAATCGAAGATCTCGCCGCCCCCGCCTGCCCGGCGCAGGGCCATGTTCTGCGCCAGTTCGTGATCGATGAAGGCCTGGCCGGACGCCACCGCGCGGATCGCATCGACCATGATCTCGGCGGCGCTGTTCTTGGTGATATAGCCCCTGGCCCCGGCCGCCAGCGCCTTCTCCACGAAGGCGGTGTCATCGTGCATGCTGAAGACCAGGATCGCCGCCTCGCTGTCGCGGGCGATGATGCGGCGGGTCGCCTCCAGGCCGCCTATGCCCGGCAGGGAGAGATCCATCACCACCACATCGGGCAGCAGTTCGGCGAAGCGTTGGCACGCCTCCTCGCCCCGCTCGGCCTCGGCGACGACCTTGATGTCTGGGATGCCGTCGAGCAGGGTACGGTAGCCCGCCCGCACCACGGCATGATCGTCGACCAACAGTACCCGGATTGGATTCATCGGCGTCAGTTCTAGTCCTGTTCAGCAGCCTTCGAGGCGAAGGGTATCTGGATATCGATAGATACACCCCGGTCGGGCTCGCTGGCAAGGGAGATTTTCCCATTCAACGCCTCGACCCGTTCGCGCATCCCGAGCAGTCCCATTCCCTTGCCCCGTTCGCTTTGGTCGAAGCCCCGGCCGTCGTCCCGGATATGCAAGACGATCTCGCCTTTGTCATCCCGCTCGAGCCGTATCTCGACCTTCTCCGCCGCGGCATGCTTGGCCGCATTGGTCAGCGCCTCCTGGACGATGCGATAGAGGGTGATCGCGGTGTCTTCATGGATGCTATCGAAGCCGCCGGCGATGGTGAGGGCGCAGAAGCTCTCCTCCTGGCGGTCGTTCCAGCCGTCCACCAGGCGCTCGATGGCGGTGACCAGCCCCAGCTCCTCCAGGGCCACCGGGCGCAGGCGGTTCATCATGTCGCGGACCACCCCATACATCTGGTTGCAGACACCGATGATGGCGTTGGCGCCCTCCGGTTTATCCGAGGTCTGCTGCCTCAGGGTCACCGCCATCGCCTTGATGGCGCTGATCGACTGACCCAGCTCGTCATGCAGCTCCCGTGACAGGTGGCGGCGCTCCGACTCCTGCACCGAGAGCAGCCGTTTGTTGAGCTGGCGGTTCTCCCGCTGCTGGTCATCCAGCACCTGCGCCATGTGGTTGAACTGCTGCGAGAGCCGGTTGAGTTCGGGCAGGTTGAAATGGGGCAGGCGGGCGGCATAGTCCCCCGACTGAATGACCCCGAGTCCGGTACTGATCTGGTTAACCGGCTGCAGCGAACGGCGGATGATGATGGCCATGAGAACAATGCAGAGAAGGGTGAAGGCAAGGATCAGAAAAACGATCGAACGCGCTTCCTGCCAGGCATCCTGAATCTCGTCCAGGGGATCGGCGAGGATAACGATCTCACTGGTGCCGATCAGGGGGCTGGCGATGCGCTTGCGATACTCCGCCGGCGGCGGTTTGACCAGATCGACGAACCAGCCCGGCACACTCTGCCGGGGTCTCTGCCGGCGTTCGCTGAAGGGGTAGATGATGGTGCCGTCACCGCGCACCACGGCGATGTTGAGATGACGGATATCGTCCAGCTGCTGCAGATGGCTGATCAGGATCTGCTGCTCCTGGGGCTGGTTTTCGGCGCTGCCGCTGATCAGGGCCGCGGTCATCAGTTGCATGGTCAGGCGCGCGCTCGACCTGACCTCGTCCGAGATGTTGTTGCGGGTGAAGTCGATGGCGTAGTAGGCGCCGCTGGCGAGCATCGCCATGACGATGGCGATCACCAGCAGTATCAGGCGGTGGGTCAGGGTCATTGGGAAAACCGGTCAGTGGTTGTCGGGAAAATATCCCATGGCGTCCCGGGAGTAAGTGGATTATTTATTGCATTAAGCAAGCCGTACATACCCTTGGAGTGAATCACGATGTCCATTGTTCGTCAAACCCTGGCACTGCCTTTGACAATAACCACAAGCCTTCTGTTTAACCCGGCGATGGCCGAGGAGACGGCCGGGTCGACCCCCCTTGACGATATCTCGGTCACCGCCACCCGGGTTGAGAAGACCCTGGAGACGGTGCCTGCCGCGGTCGGCATCGTGCAACAGGAGGAGGTCCAGTTTGCCGAACCCCAGCTTGGTCTTGACGAGTCCCTGAGCAAGGTGCCCGGTATCTTCATGCAGAATCGCTACAACTTCGCCCAGGATCTGCGGGTATCGATCCGCGGCTTCGGCGCCCGCTCCGCGTTCGGCATCCGCGGCATCAAGGTGATCGTGGATGGCATCCCGGAGACCCTGCCGGACGGCCAGGCCAATGTGGACAGCATCGATATCGGTTCCATCGGCAACATGCAGGTGATCCGCGGACCCGTCTCCGCCCTCTACGGCAACGCCTCGGGCGGGGCGCTGCTGATCGAGTCCGAGGCGCCGCCGGAGACACCCTTCATCTCCCTGCGCCCGACCTTCGGCGAGGACGGTTTCCAGAAACACCAGCTCAAGTTCGGCGGCAAGGCGGAGCGTCTCGATTACCTGGTCAACCTCTCCAATCTGACCTACGACGGCTACCGCGAGCACAGCGGCACGGAACTCAGCGCCCTCAACAGCAAGTTCGGTTTCGACCTCGACGGCGGCGCCCGATTCTCCACCGTGCTCAACTACACCGACTCGCCCAAGGCCGACGATCCCGGCGGCCTCACCGAGGCCCTGGTCGACGAGGATCCGACCCAGGCCTGGAGCCGTAACCTGAGCCTCGACTCCGGCGAGAAGCTGGAACAGACCCGGCTCGGTTTCGTCTACGACAGGCCCCTCGGCGAGAGCGGCGAGCTGCGGCTGCGCAACTACTATGTCTCCCGGGATCTGGCCAACCGCCTGCCCATCGGCGCCACCGGTCACGGCATCCTGCTGGATCGCTTTGCCGTCGGCGGCGGCGCCCAGTACACCCACACCGCACCCCTCTCGGGCCACGCCAACCGCCTCACCCTGGGTGTCGACCTGGATCGCCAGGATGACGAACGCAAGCGCTTTCTCCTCGCGGGAGAGGAGCTGGGGAGCAAGATCCAGGACCAGGACGAGCAGGTCGAGAGCATCGGCCTCTACATCCAGAACGAATACAGCATCAGCGAGCGCCTGGAGCTGACCCTGGGCGGGCGTTACGATCGCCTCGAGTTCGATGTGGAGGACAACTTTCTCAGCAATGGCGACGACTCCGGCGACGTCAGTTTCAGTAAATTCAGCCCGACCCTGGGTCTGCGTTTCACCCCCAGGCCGGGACTCAATCTCTATGCCAATATCTCCCGCTCCTTCGAGTCGCCCACCGCGGTGGAACTGCGCGATCCTGACGGCGCCGGCTTTAACCAGGAGCTCGATCCCCAGGTTGCCACCAATTACGAGATCGGGATAAAAGGCAGGTTGGGCAGCAAGGCCCGCTACGACCTGGCCCTGTTCACCATGGATGTGAAAGACGAGTTGGTGCCGTTCGAAATCGATGACATCGAGTTTTACGAGAATGCGGGTGAATCGAGGCGCAACGGCCTGGAGGCCCAGTTGGTGTTCGAGCCGGTGCAGCACCTGATCGCCACACTGGCCTATACCTACTCCGACTTCGAGTTCGATGAGTTCATCGACGACAACGGCAACGATTTCAGTGGCAAGACCATACCCGGTGTCCCGGAGAATCTGCTCAGCGCCGACTTCACCTATACCCATCCCAACGGTGTCTATGGTCAGTTCACCGCCCTCCATGTGGATGAGATCTACGCCAACAACGCAAACACCGTGACCAACGATGCCTACACCGTGGCCGATCTGCGCCTCGGCTATACTGAGTTCCTGGGTCCCTGGGAGCTGTCGCCCTTCATCGGCGTGAACAATATGTTCGACAAGGAGTACAACGGCAATGTGCGCATCAACGCCTTTGGCGGGCGCTATTTCGAACCGGCCCCCGACCGGGATGTCTATGCCGGGTTGACCCTGCGCTACGATTTCGAATAAATACCATCCACCACCGAGGAGAACAACCATGGCGCTGACCGATCCCTGCTGTACCCTGGTTCCCTACTTCAAGATCCACGAGGGCAAGCTCGAGGAGTTTCGCCGACTTGGCGATCAGTTCATGGAAAAGACCATGACTGAAGCCAAATGCATGCACTACGGTTTCAGTTTCAACGGTATGCAGGCACACTGCCGGGAAGGCTATGCCGACGCGGAGGGGATACTCGCCCACCTGGAGAATGTGGGGGCGCTGCTGGATCAGGCGCTGAAAATCGCGGACATCACCCGCCTCGAGGTTCACGCCCC
>QBVC01000010.1 GCA_003058495.1 gamma proteobacterium symbiont of Ctena orbiculata
GCCCTCGCCGGACGCCACAACCTGATGAACGCCCTCGCCGCGGTCGCCGGCGCCCTGGCGATGGGGTGTACGGGACGGGAGATCGAACTTGGGCTGGCCGGCGTGGAGCCGGTGGCGGGTCGGCTGCAGATGCGTCTGTCGGCCTCCGGATACCGGCTTATCGATGATACCTACAACGCCAACCCCGATTCGGTGGCGGCCGCGGTGGATGTACTGCGCAGCGCACCGGGGGAGCAGATCCTGGTTTTGGGCGACCTGGCTGAACTGGGTGACCGTTCCGCCGCCCTGCACAGCCAGCTTGGGGCGGATGCGAAGCGGGCGGGCCTCTCCCATCTCTATACCCTCGGCGAGCTGAGTCGGCACGCGGCCGAGAGCTTCGGCAGCGGCGCCCGGCCATTCGACGATCTGGATGAACTGATCGGGGTGCTTTCCGGCGCGGTGAACCCGGGGGACACGGTGCTGGTGAAAGGATCCCGAAGCGCGGCCATGGAGCGGGTGGTTGATCGCCTGATGAATGAGGGGAGGGGCTGACAGTGTTGCTCTATCTTACCGATTGGCTTGCCCAGTTCGACAGCGGTTTCAGGGTGTTTCAATACCTGACCATGCGCACCATCCTCGGGGTGCTCACGGCGCTGCTGATTTCCCTGCTGCTGGGGCCGATGATGATCCGGCGGCTGAGCTTCCACCAGATCGGCCAGACGGTGCGCGACGACGGGCCGGAAACCCACTTTTCCAAGGCCGGGACGCCCACCATGGGCGGGGCGCTGATTCTGGTGGCGATCGCCATCGCCACCCTGCTCTGGGCCGACCTCAGCAACCGCTATGTCTGGATCGTGCTGATCGTGACCCTGATCTTCGGTCTCATCGGGCTGGTCGACGACTACAAGAAGCTGGTGCTCAACGATCCGAAGGGGCTGTCGGCCCGCTGGAAGTACTTCTGGCAGTCGGTGGCGGGTCTGGGTGCGGCCCTGGTCTTCTATTTCAGCGCCACTTCACCCATGGAGACCGCGCTGCTGATCCCCTATCTGAAGGATGTCTCCCTGGACTGGGGGCCGGTGTTCATTCTCTTCAGCTATCTGGTCATCGTCGGCTCCTCCAATGCGGTCAACCTCACCGACGGCCTCGACGGCCTGGCGATACTGCCCACGGTGATGGTGGGCGGCGCGCTCGGGGTCATCGCCTATGTCACCGGCCATTCCGATTTTGCCGCCTATCTGAAGATTCCCTATCTGCCCGGCGTGGGGGAACTGATCGTCTTCTGCGCCTCGCTGGTCGGCGCGGGATTGGGCTTTCTCTGGTTCAACACCTATCCGGCACAGGTCTTCATGGGGGATGTGGGCGCCCTGGCGCTGGGTGCCGCCCTGGGCGTGGTCTCGGTGGCGGTGCGCCAGGAGATCGTGCTGTTCATCATGGGCGGGGTATTCGTGGTGGAGACGGTCTCGGTGGTGCTGCAGGTTACATCCTACAAGTTGACCGGCAAGCGGATTTTCCGCATGGCCCCCCTGCACCACCATTTTGAGCTCAAGGGTTGGCCCGAGCCCCGGGTGATTGTGCGTTTCTGGATCATCACCGTGATTCTGGTGTTGGTCGGTCTGGCGAGTCTGAAGATACGTTGATGACGGAACAAGCGACAAATTCTGGCAAGACGCTGATTGTCGGTCTGGGTACGACAGGGCTCTCCTGTGCCCGCTATCTGGCCGCTCAGGGCATTCCCCTGGCGGTGACGGACAGTCGCGAGCAACCCCCGGGACTCGAGGCGCTGCGCAAGGACTATCCCGATATGGCGCTGTTTCTCGGCGGCTTCCAGGCGGAGGTGTTCCAGGCCGCCAGCCGCCTGGTGGTAAGCCCGGGGGTATCCCTCGACGAACCCCTGATCCAGGCAGCCAGGGAGCGCGATATCGAGATCGTCGGCGATGTGGAGCTCTTCGCCCGGGCGGTGAAGGCGCCGGTTGTCGCCATCACCGGCTCGAACGGCAAGAGCACGGTGACCTCCCTGGTGGGTGAAATGGCGCGAATGTCCGGGCGCATGGTCGCCGTAGGCGGCAACATCGGAGAGCCCGTGCTCGATCTCCTGGATGATGGCGTTGAGCTCTATGTACTCGAACTCTCGAGCTTTCAGCTGGAGAGCACCCGCTCGCTCAAACCCCAGGCCGCGGTTGTGCTGAACATCTCGGCCGACCATATGGACCGCTACCGGGACCTGGAGGCCTATGCCGCCACCAAGGCCTCGCTCTACGCCGATTGCGAGATCATGGTGATAAACCGCGACGATCCACGGGTCGCCGCGATGGTCCTGCCCGGGGCGAACATCGTCGGTTTCACCCTGGATGCGCCCACCCAGGGTGACTTCGGTCTGCATGAACAGGACGGCATCCAGTGGCTGAGCGAGGGGCATACCCCGCTCATGCCGGTCAGCGAACTGCGCATACCCGGGCGCCACAATGTGGCCAACGCCCTCGCGGCATTGGCCCTGGGCAGCGCGGTTGGGCTGCCGCAAAACGATATGCTGGCGGCGCTGAGAAGCTTCGCGGGCCTGCCCCATCGCACCCAATGGATCTCGGACAAGGGGGGAGTGCGTTGGTACAACGACTCCAAAGGGACCAATGTGGGGGCCACCATTGCCGCGTTAAGAGGCCTCCATCCCGAAAACGGTGACAGCCGCAGCGTCCTGATCGCCGGAGGCGACTGCAAGGACGCCGATTTCTCACCCCTGGCGCCGGTGGTCGAGGAGACGGCCAGGGCCGTGGTACTGATCGGCAGGGATGCGGCAAGATTGGAATCCGCGCTGACGGGCAGCGCACCCCTGGTGCAAGCGGCAACCCTTGAAGAGGCGGTCGGCGCGGCTGCGGAGCTGGCGCAATCGGGTGATCGCGTATTGCTCTCGCCGGCCTGCGCCAGCTTCGATATGTTCCGCAACTTCGAGGCCAGGGGCGAGGCATTTATCCAGGCGGTGGAGGCGCTCCCGGCATGAGTATCCTGGCGCGGCCGCAAGCGAACGATGCCCGGGTACGCAGGCCCGCTGCGCAACCTTTGGTCGACTGGTGGCTGCTTGGGGCGGCGGCGTTGCTGCTCTGCTTCGGCCTGGTGATGGTCTCTTCGGCCTCGATGACGGTTGGGGATCGCATCGCCGGATCACCCTTCTTTTATGTCTATCGCCATCTCTTCGCCATCTTGCTGGGCTTGATCGCCGCCTACCTGGTGTTCCAGATACCGATGGTCCAGTGGCAAAAGGCGGGACCGATGCTGGTCTTTATCGGTCTGCTGCTGTTGCTGCTGTTGCTGCTGCCCGGCGTGGGCAAGACCGTCAACGGCGCCACGCGCTGGATATCCCTGGGTGGTTTCAATCTGCAGAGTTCCGAGTTCATGAAACTCTTCATGGTGCTCTATATCGCCGGCTATCTGGTGCGTCGCCGGGATGAAGTCGCCCGCTCCTTTTGGGGTTTCGCGAAACCGATGCTGTTGTTGATCATCACCAGTTCGCTGATCCTGCTGCAACCCGATTTCGGTACCACGGTGGTGCTGTTTGCCACCGCCACCGGGATGCTCTTTCTCGGCGGCGTCGTGCTCTATCAGTTTGCCATGCTGATCCTGGTGGCGGGGGTGGCCGGCTGGGCCTTGATCTACTTTTCACCCTATCGCTGGCAGCGGATGACCACCTATCTCAATCCCTGGGACGACCCTTTCAATACCGACTTCCAGCTCTCCCAGGCGTTGATCGCCTTCGGCCGCGGCGAGTTCAGCGGGGTCGGCCTGGGCAACGGTATTCAAAAGCAGTTCTACCTGCCGGAGGCCCACACCGATTTCATCATGGCCGTGGTGGGCGAGGAGTTCGGCCTGATCGGCACCCTGGGCGTGATCCTGCTCTTCGCCTTCATCACCTGGCGCGCATTTCAGATCGGGGTCAAGGCGGAACAGGCGGGACAGCGCTTCTCCAGCTATACCGCCTACGGGCTCGGATTATGGCTGGGGATGCAGGCCTTCATCAACATCGGCGTCAATGTCGGCATGCTGCCGACCAAGGGCCTGACCCTGCCGTTCATGAGTTACGGCAGCAACAGCATCATCGTTGTCTGCATGATGATCGCCCTGCTGCTGAGAATCGATCTGGAGCGAAGAGAGAAGGGGACGAAAAGCGGTCCCGGGAGGCGCTCATGGAGCCTCATGTGATGGTCATGGCCGGGGGCACCGGCGGGCACCTCTTCCCGGCGCTGGCGGTGGCCGACTGGATGAGCCAGCGTGGCTGTCGGATTACCTGGCTCGGCAGCCGTTCCGGCATGGAGAACAGGCTGATTCCCGGTTATGACTATCCCCTGGAGACGCTGCAGGTCAAGGGATTGCGCGGCAGTGGATTGATGCGTCATCTGACAGCCCCCTTCACCATCAGCAAGGCGCTTGTCCAGGCCATTGGCGTGCTGCGTCGCACCCGGCCGAATCTGGTGTTGGGTATGGGTGGATTCGCCTCCGGTCCCGGGGGGCTGGCTGCCAGGTTGATGCGTATCCCCCTGGTGATCCAGGAGCAGAATGCCATACCCGGACTGACCAATCGCCTGCTGGCCCAGTTTGCATCGAAGGTGTTCGAGGCCTTCCCCGGCAGTTTCGGCGCCGAGGCCCAGGCGGAGACCGTTGGCAATCCGGTGCGCCGGGAGATCGTCTCCCTCGCCGCGCCGGAACAACGCCTTGCAAAGCGTGAAGGCACCATCCGGCTGCTGGTTCTTGGAGGCTCTCTGGGTGCCCGGGCGCTCAACCAGTGCCTCCCCGAGGCACTCTCCATGATGTCCCGGGAGCTGCGGCCCCAGGTGCGTCACCAGGCGGGTGAAAAGCTCATCGAAGAGACCCTGGCCTGCTATCGCAAACACTCGGTGGAGGCGGATGTGGAGGCCTTCGTCGACGATATGGCGGCGGCCTACGCCTGGGCCGATCTGGTGATCTGTCGCGCCGGGGCATTGACGGTTTCCGAACTGGCGGCGGCGGGATTGGGCGCCGTGCTCGTGCCCTATCCCTTTGCCGTGGATGACCATCAGACCCGCAATGCGGAGTTCCTGGTGAATGCGGATGCGGCACAGCTGATTCCCCAGCCCAGCCTCGATGGACGCAATCTGGCGCGCCTGCTGGGCAGCCTCTGCGGAGACAGGGAGAGACTCTTGGCGATGGCCGTGGCGGCCCGCGGATTGGCGAAACCGGATGCCGCCGCGCGGGTGGGCGGCTACTGCCTGGAGGTGATCCGGCCATGAGTGAGCAACTGCGCAAGCGCTACGCGCCGAACAGCATGGGCCGCATGCGCCGGATCCATTTTGTGGGCATCGGCGGCGCGGGCATGAGCGGCATTGCCGAGGTGATGATCAATCTCGGCTACCAGGTGACCGGTTCGGATCAACGTCAGAGCGCAACAACATCCCGACTCGCCGGGCTGGGGGCCGAGATCAGGCTTGGTCATCGGCAAGACCAGGTGAAGGGCGCGGATGCGGTGGTGATCTCCAGCGCCATCAAAGAGGAGAATCCCGAGGTCATCGCGGCGCGGGCGGCACGCATCCCGGTCGTGCCGAGGGCGGAGATGCTGGCGGAGATCATGCGCTTCCACTACGGCATCGCGGTGGCGGGTACCCATGGCAAGACCACCACCACCAGCCTGATCGCCAGTATCCTGGCCGAGGCCGGTCTTGATCCCACCTTCGTCATCGGCGGCAGGCTCAACAGTGCCGGCGCCAACGCGCGCCTGGGCGACGGCGAATACCTGGTCGCCGAGGCCGACGAGAGCGACGCCTCCTTCCTCTACCTGCAACCGATGCTGGCGGTGGTCACCAACATCGACGCCGATCACATGACGACCTACGGCGGTGACTTCAACCGCCTGCGCGGGACCTTTGTCGAGTTTCTTCACCATCTCCCCTTCTATGGACGGGCGGTGCTCTGCGTCGACGACCATGAGATCCGTCAATTGCTGCCGGAGATCTCACGCCCGATCACCACCTACGGCTTTAGCGACGGCGCCGATGTAAAGGCGATAGAGGTGGTCAGGGAGGGTTTGAAGACCCATTTCACCCTGCAGGCGGAGAGTCTCGATGAGAGGGTGGAGATCACCCTCAATCTTCCGGGCAGACACAATGTCTTGAATGCCTTGGCGGCTGTCTGCGTGGCCCTGGAGCTCAATATCGACACCGCGAGCATACAGAAGGCGCTGCTCAATTTCGCCGGTATCGGTCGGCGTTTTCAGACCCGGGGGGATTGCCGCGTCGACGGCAAGCAGGTGATGCTGATCGATGACTACGCCCATCATCCGCGGGAGATCGAGGCTACCCTGTCGGCGGTCCGCGACGGCTGGCCGCAACGGCGCCTGGTCATGGTGTTTCAACCCCATCGCTATTCGCGGACCCAGGAGCAGTTCGAGGACTTCGTACAGGTTCTGTCGAAGGCCGATCTGTTGATCGTCAGCGAGGTCTATGCCGCCGGGGAGGAGCCGATTCAGGGTGCGGGCGGACGCGATCTGAGTCGCGCCATCCGCATCCGCGGCCAGGTCGATCCGGTCTTTGTGGAACCCCTGGATGAACTGCCTGGACTGCTGCAGGGATTGCTTCAGGATGGGGATATCGTTCTCACCGTCGGTGCCGGCAACATCGGTTCCATAGCCGCGGAACTGCCCCGACAACTCTGTCAGGAGGTGGAGTGATGTACGCAATCGATATGAAAAGGCTGCATCAGGGATGCGGTGAATCCCTGCAATCCAAACTACCGGGTTTCACGATCTTCAGATCATCGCCGATCGCCGATGGGACAGCCGGTCACCGCCAATTCTCCGAAGCGCTGAGGCGCGAGGAGAAGAGCCGCCGGGAAGAGAGCGACTACAGATGATGCCCGCGTTAGATCGCCAATCCCTACGCGGTGAGATGCGCTTCAATGAGCCGCTCTCACAACATACCACCTGGCGGGTTGGCGGGCCGGCCAGCTGCTTCTATCGTCCTGCGGACCGCGCGGATCTGATCCGGTTCCTCGCTCAGCTGGAGAGGGATGAGCCCCTCTTCTGGCTTGGACTGGGCAGCAACCTGCTGGTACGGGACGGGGGCTTCAGAGGCACCGTGATCGCGACCAAGGGAACCCTGGTTGCCAGTGAGTGGCGCAGTGAGCGGGTGCTCTATGCCGAGGCGGGCATGGCCTGCGCCAAGCTGGCCCGCCTGGCGGCCAGGGCGGGACTCTGCGGCGCGGAGTTTCTCGCCGGTATCCCCGGTACCCTGGGTGGCGCCCTGGCGATGAATGCGGGCGCCTTCGGCGGCGAGACCTGGGAGCGCGTGGTGAGGGTGGAGACCGTCGACCGTTATGGCGAGGTGCGCAGTCGCGGAGCCGGGGATTTCGAGATCGGCTATCGCCAGGTGAAGGGGCCCGCGGGGGAGTGGTTCCTCGCCGCCGAGCTGCAGCTGGAGGTCGGTGACGGCGAAGCCGCGCAGCAGCGGATCAAGGCGTTGTTGGAACGGCGGGGGGCGACCCAGCCGACCAATCAACCCAGTTGCGGATCGGTGTTCCGCAACCCGCCCGGCGATTTCGCGGCGCGGCTGATCGAATCGGCCGGTCTCAAGGGCAGACGCCTGGGCGGCGCCCAGGTATCGGAGAAACACGCCAATTTCATTATCAACACCGGCAGCGCCACGGCCAGGGACATCGAGCTGTTGATCGCCGAGGTGCAGCGAGAGGTGGCGGCCCGGAGCGGTGTGGAACTGGTGACCGAAGTGCATCGGATCGGAGAGGCGGGATGAACCGGATTGGATCGTCAGCCGCATATGGCAGGGTCGCCGTGTTGATGGGCGGTCAGTCGGCGGAACGGGAGATATCGCTGAAGAGCGGCCGCGCGGTCTTGGATGCGCTGCTGAAGCGGGGCATAGCGGCCGAGGCGGTGGATGTCGGTGATGATGTGTTGAGTCGTCTCGCCGCGGGCAGCTACGACCGGGCCTTTATCATTCTCCACGGCCGCGGCGGTGAGGACGGCGTCATCCAGGGCGCGCTGCAGCGGATCGGTATGCCCTACACCGGCAGCGGCGTGCTTGGATCGGCCCTGGCAATGGATAAATACCGTACCAAGGCGGTATGGCGCGGCGTCGGCATACCCACCCCCGAATCGGTGCTGATCCTGGATGAGGGCGATCTGGATATGGCCGCAGCGCTCGGCTTCCCGCTGATGATGAAACCGGTCTGCGAGGGTTCCAGCATCGGTATGAACAAGGTCGAGAGCAGATCTCAGCTGCGCCGGGCCTGGGATGAGGCGCGGGAGTTCGACTCCCTGGTGCTGGCGGAGCGCTGGATCGTCGGCGAGGAGTACACCAGCAGCATCCTGCAGGGGGAGGCGCTGCCGATGATCCGGCTCGAGACGCCCCATCTCTTCTATGACTACGAGGCGAAATATTCGGCGGATACCACGAGCTATCACTGTCCCTGCGGTCTCGATCCGGCGCAGGAGTCCGATCTGCAGCTGCTCTGCCTGAAGGCGTTCGAGGCCGTCGGCGCCAGCGGCTGGGGCCGCGTCGATCTGATGCTGGACGGGCAGCGCCGGCCCTGGCTGATCGAGGTCAACACGGTTCCGGGAATGACCGATCACAGCCTGGTGCCGATGGCGGCCAAGGTGGCCGGCATGGCGTTCGATGAGTTGGTGGAGAGTGTCCTCGCCACCAGTCTCGGGAGGGGTGGCGATGAGTAGCCAGCGCAGGGCACGGACCGTGCAGCCTCCACCTCGCCCGGCATTGCTCACCAGAGCCAGGGTGACGCCGCTGCTGTTTATCCTCTTGCTGAGTCTGCTGGCCGGTTGGGGCGTCACCCTGTTGCTCGATCCCCTCAACATGCCGGTGCGGGTGGTCAGTGTCGATGGCGAGATCAAATATCTCGACAGAGAAGGATTGGAACAGACCGTCGCCCAAGCGGTGAGCGGTAATTTCTTCAGTGTCGATCTGGTTCGAATACGCGACAAGATAGAGCGGCTGCCCTGGGTAAAGAGCGCCAGTGTGCGCCGGGTATGGCCCGATACCCTGGCGGTCAGGGTCACCGAGCAGCTGCCGCTGGCCTACTGGGGGACGGATGCCCTGGTGAATCATCAGGGCGAGGTGTTCAAACCGCAGCGGCTGCCGCGATTGCCGGGTCTGGTAACCCTGGCGGGCGAGGAGGCGCAGGCGAAGCGGATCACCAAGGGATATCTCAGCATGCGCAGCCTGCTCGAGACAGCGGGTCTTGCATTGAAGCGCCTCCGTGTCGATGCGCGGCACTCCTGGCAAATCGAGACCGAGGGCGGGCTTCTGCTCGATCTCGGCAGGCGGGACGTGATGCCCAGACTGAGCCGTTTCGTACAGCTCTATCC
The DNA here is from genome assembly GCA_003058495.1 of gamma proteobacterium symbiont of Ctena orbiculata. Classification (GTDB taxonomy): domain Bacteria; phylum Pseudomonadota; class Gammaproteobacteria; order Chromatiales; family Chromatiaceae; genus Thiodiazotropha. The sequence continues at coordinate 9,329 of QBVC01000010.1, forward strand.
CTTTCTCAAGGATCGCGCTGATGCCTCGCTGGAGCGCGTGGATCTGCGCTACACCAACGGTTTTTCGGTCTACTGGCAAGCCAAGACAGAACAGCAATCACAAATGGATAGCCCATCCAGTGGGGCTAGGATAGCGGGTAAGTGAATGACTAAGCGAAGTGAGAAAAATCTCATCATCGGTCTAGATATCGGCACCTCCAAGGTGGTGGCGATCGTCGGCGAAATCAAGGCAGATGGTGGTATCGAGATTATCGGCATCGGCTCCCATCCCTCCCGGGGCCTGAAGAAGGGCGTGGTGGTGAATATCGAGTCCACGGTGCAGTCGATACAGCGTGCGGTGGAGGAGGCGGAGCTGATGGCGGGATGCGAGATCCACTCGGTCTACGCGGGCATCGCCGGCAGCCATATCCGCAGCCTCAACTCCCATGGCATCGTCGCGATCAGGGACAAGGAGGTGACCCATGGCGACGTGGAGCGGGTCATCGATGCCGCCCGCGCGGTTGCGATTCCCGCGGATCAGAAGATCCTCCACATCCTGCCCCAGGAGTTCATCATCGATGAGCAGGAGGGGATCCGCGAACCCAGCGGCATGTCTGGGGTGCGCCTCGAGGCCAGGGTGCATATGGTCACCGGCGCGGTGAGCGCGGCGCAGAATATCGTCAAGTGCATCCGCCGCTGCGGCCTCGAGGCGGATGACCTGATCCTGGAACAGCTCGCCTCCAGCCATTCGGTGCTCAGCGAGGATGAGAAGGAGCTGGGCGTCTGCCTGGTGGACATAGGCGGCGGCACCACCGACATCGCGGTCTTCACCGGCGGCGCGATCCGCCACACGGCGGTGATCCCCATCGCCGGCGACCAGGTGACCAACGACATCGCGGTGGCGATGCGTACCCCGACCCAGCACGCCGAAGAGATCAAGATGAAATATGCCTGCGCCCTCACCCAGCTGGCGACCAGTGACGAGACCATCGAGGTCCCCAGCATCGGTGAACGTCCGCCGCGCAGGCTATCCCGACAGACCCTGGCCGAAGTGGTGGAGCCGAGATATGAAGAGCTGATGACCCTGATCCAGGCGGAGCTGCGACGCAGCGGATTCGAGGATGTCATCGCCGGCGGGGTGGTGCTGACCGGCGGTAGCTCCAAGATGGAGGGTGTCATCGATCTGGCGGAGGAGGTGTTTCACATGCCGGTGAGGCTCGGGGTGCCGCAATACGTCAGCGGACTCTCCGATGTGGTGCGCAATCCCATCTACTCGACCGGTGTGGGATTGCTGTTGTTCGGTTTGCGAAATCGTACCCAGGGTGGGCACGAATTGGCCAACGAAGGTGGCCTGAAGGCGGTTTGGGAAAGAATGAAACATTGGTTTCAAGGCAATTTTTGAAGTTTTTTGGGTGGGTATCCCTAAGGGGTGCCGCGAATGATGAATCTTTTTTTAACTCTGTTGGGCGCGACAGATAGAGGAGGTAGACAATGTTTGAACTGATGGACACACACAGCCAGAATGCTGTGATCAAGGTGATCGGTGTGGGCGGAGGCGGCGGTAACGCGGTCAACCATATGTTGTCGGGCGATATCGAAGGCGTGGATTTCATCTGTGCCAATACCGATGCCCAGGCACTGCGCAACAGTGAGGTGCGAACCCAGCTGCAGCTCGGCGCCGACATCACCAAGGGGCTCGGTGCCGGGGCGAATCCCGATATCGGCAGGCAGGCCGCGATGGATGATCGCGACCGCATCGAAGAGGTATTGACCGGTGCGGACATGGTCTTTATCACCGCCGGCATGGGAGGCGGAACAGGGACCGGGGCTGCCCCTGTGGTCGCCCAGGTGGCCAAGGATCTGGGTATCCTGACCGTTGCCGTGGTGACCAAGCCCTTCGGCTTCGAGGGCGGCAAGCGGATGAAGATTGCCGAAAAGGGCATGGAGGAGCTGGGGGTGCACACCGATTCGCTGATCACCATTCCCAATGAGAAGCTGCTGGCGGTGCTGGGGAAGGATATGAGCCTGCTGAATGCCTTCAAGGCGGCAAACGATGTCCTGCTGCATGCGGTGCAGGGCATTGCGGAACTGATTACCCGTCCGGGACTGATCAATGTCGACTTCGCGGATGTTCGCACCGTGATGTCGGAAATGGGCGCGGCGATGATGGGTTCGGGTGAGGCCTCGGAGGAGAACCGGGCCCGGGAGGCGGCGGAGCGGGCAATTCGCAGTCCGCTGTTGGAGGATGTCAACCTGGCCGGCGCCAAAGGCATTCTGGTCAATATCACCGCGGGCATGAACCTGGCGATCGGCGAATTCGACGAGGTCGGCAACACGGTACGGGAGTTCGCCGATGATGATGCCACCGTGGTGGTGGGGACGGTCATCGATCCGGATATGCAGAACGATATGCGGGTGACCGTGGTCGCCACCGGCCTGGGCGAGCGTGTCAAGGCGGAACTGCCCAGGGCGACGAATGTGGAGGAGATCGCCCCCGTCAAGCTGGTCGATGCGGAGGACCCGCAGGCGGTGCCGGATGACTACCGGGAGCTGGATCGGCCTACTGTGTTGCGAAATGGACAGACCAATCGTCCATCCGCGGCAGCCACCGCCGACGGCAACCTGGATTATCTGGATATCCCTGCTTTTCTGCGTCGCCAGGCCGATTAAGCCCTTCACAAATGGCCTTCTTGGGCCTAGGATTTAGAGTGAGGTAGTTGCAGAAAGACAACATGTTGCATTTTTCGTTTCCAGAGAGCGATCAGTTGGTGTAGAATCGGTACCCTGATCAATTTCTGGTCACGGGCGGCATGTGCTGGCTGGCTATTTCTAGAACCAGGCTGTTGTGTTAGCATGCGCGGTTTTTGGGCCTTTTGGGCGATTCACAGCTGAGGAGCTGACAGTCGATGATTTGGCAACGTACGTTGAAGAACGTGATACGCGCCACGGGAGTGGGGCTGCATACAGGGGAGAAAGTCTACCTCACCCTGCGGCCTGCGGCCCCGGACACCGGGATCGTTTTCAGACGTGTCGACCTCGAGCCGCCGGTGGAAATACGCGCCTGTGCGGAAAATGTGGGTGACACCAGGCTCTCGAGCACGCTGGTGCAGGAGGGTGTGCGGGTCTCCACGGTTGAGCATCTGCTCTCCGCCTTCGCCGGACTCGGCATCGACAACGCCTATGTCGATGTCAGCGCCGCCGAGGTGCCGATCATGGACGGCAGCGCAGGCCCGTTCGTATTCCTGCTGCAGTCCGCCGGGGTAGAAGAGCAGAACAAGGCCAAGCGGTTCATTCGCATCAAGCGCAAGGTCGAGGTGGAGGAGGGGGACAAACGCGCCTGTTTCGAACCCTTCGACGGATTCAAGGTCTCCTTCACCATCGATTTCGATCATCCCGCCTTCAAAGAACGCTCCCAATTCGCCACCGTCGATTTCTCCTCCACCTCTTTCGTGAGAGAGGTCAGTCGCGCCCGTACCTTCGGTTTTCTGCGGGATATCGAGATGTTGCGGCAAAAGGAGCTGGCCCTGGGCGGGAGTCTCGACAACGCCGTGGTGGTCGACGACTACCGGGTGATGAATGATGACGGGTTGCGTTATGAAGACGAATTCGTAAAACACAAGATCCTCGATGCCATCGGCGACCTCTATCTGCTTGGCCATAGTCTGATCGGCGCCTTCAATGGCCATAAATCGGGCCATGCCCTCAACAACCGTCTCCTCAGAGAGCTGATCAACCAGCAGGACGCCTGGGAGGAGATCACCTTCGATGAGCCTGAAGACGCGCCGATCTCCTATATGAAACCGGTACATCTGACCATCTCCTGATTTGCTGGAACGATCTACTTCTCACTATTTGGGCTGTCTTCGGACGGCCCTTTTTATTGCAGTGGACCCCGCCTCGTTACCCAAAAAAAAAGCCCCGGCACCGGCCGGGGCTCTTTTTTTAGCTTGAGCTTGACTCGGTTCAAGCCTTGGATTTGCGCATGCGAGTGGCGCCCAATCCGATGATGCCGGCACCGAGGAGGAGGAGCGTCGACGGCTCCGGCACACTGGCGGAGGGTGCGTCATCGCCCCACGCGAGATAGGAGCCTTCGCCGAAGACATGGTCAGGATTTACGAAGAAATCGTTAAAACTGTCTGAAAGCGTGATCTGCCAGGTGTCGCCGGGAAAGATGAAGGGATCTACCACGCTGACGCTGCCGGAACACGAGAAGGCACCGCTGCTGTTGCCGAAGCCGCAGTCTCCGCTGCCGGAGATATTGACGGTATTGCCGGGATTGCCTATCCAGAAGTTGTAGAGCGAGATATTTGTCTCACTACCCCAGGATGGTGAGTAGTGAAACAGATTGAGTGAATAATGGATATCGAAATCATCAAGGAGATACTCGTCGTCCTGGACGTTGATGACCGTGGGTGATCCGCCATCAACCCCGACGCCGGACAGGTTAACGAACACAGCATTGGAGGCTGTGGGTAGGGCGAGAACCGTGAAAGCAGCCAAGCCCGTAACGAATTGTTTGATTTTATTCATGGTGTGTCGATCCGAAATTGTGTGTCTGTTGATTGGTTGGTTACAGAGAGTTTCGTTAAAGCCAATCTGCACACAGGTATACGCAAATAGTGGGCCATGTCAGATAATCAAATGAAAATAAAGATATTTTTCTAATACACTGTTTATTTATGGCCTTGGTTTGTAAAGCCAGTCGACAGAATTTTATGCTGTTTTTGTATGTTTTCCGCGGCGGATGATCACACGCGTCTTGGCTGGCGAAGGCTATCGTGGAAGGGCGGCGGCGTGTTTCTAATCCTGTTTTGAATGCCGACTGAGACGAAGCATCGCATCCCGCAGTTGCGGGTCGTCAATCGTCTGCGCCAATTGGCGCATCCGTCTGCCGGCTTCCCGGCCGAGTATTGCTTGCGCTCCCTTCTTGCTGCGGGCTGTGCGCTTCGATTCGTCGGGCAGGATGGCAGTGCGTACCTTGTCCAGCCGGATGCCCCGTTGCTGTAGCTGCCTCTGGAGTTGAGGCAAGAGGTAGCGGAAACGGCTCGCCCACACAGGGGATGCAACGAAAAGAGTGAGCCTGCCATGCTGCAGTACGGTCGCCTTCAGCTGGGAATCGAGGGGGGTTGGCAGGAGCTGTTTCAACTGCTCGTGGAGCGCCCTTTGCGACGACAGCTGTTGCCACAATTTGCCATGGCTTGCAGCCGAAGCAACGATTTTCGAGGCCCATTCCATTCTGTGAGCTTAAGAGAAAAAAACGATAAAAAACATCACATTTTGTGCAGAAAGTGATAAAGTTCGTTACTTTGTGACCGACAATAGTTGTATATAGCTGCGATTAAGCTGTTTTTTTACAATGAAAATCATACACTTACACGGACTAGGGCAGGCTTGCGGCACAGTCGTGCGTTGCCTGCGTATATCCCTTTTCACGAGTCTTGTCGCTGTTATCGGACTCGGTTTGGTCTGGTTTGGCTACCAGATGGGGGTCAATGACACGGAATTCCCGGAGCATCAGCTGGTGACCAGTCTGAAGGATACGTTTGCCAGGGAGCGTCAATTTATCGAGGATGCCAAATCCGATACCCAGGGAGGGATCGATGCGCTGGCAATCCGCCTCGGCCAGCTTCAATCCCAGCTCTTGCGCCTGGATGCCCTTGGCGAACGCCTGGTCAATATCGGTGGGCTCGACAAGGGCGAGTTCAGCTTCGATGCGCCGCCCGCATTGGGTGGTCCCGAGGTGATTCATTCCGTCAGCGGGCAATCCGCGCTGCCCGAACTGCTGCAGGAGATGGAGCAGTTGGAACAGCTGATCGAGCATCGGGGGCAGCAGCTTACCCTGGTCGAGGATCTGATCATGAACTCCAACCTGGAGGAGTCGGTCCACCCCACGGGACGGCCGGTGAAAAAGGGTTGGATCTCCTCCTACTATGGCATGCGCAACGACCCCTTCAGCGGAAAACGCAGCATGCACAAAGGGATGGATTTTGCCGGAAAGGATGGATCCGAGGTGGTCGCGGTCGCCGCCGGTGTGGTCACCTGGTCCGGGGAGCGCTATGGCTACGGCAGGCTGATCGAGATCAACCACGGCAAGGGATACATCACCCGTTACGGGCACAACAAGGAGATCCTGGTTGAGGTCGGTGATCGCATCAAGCAGGGTCAGGTAATCGCCAGGATGGGTTCCACGGGCAGGTCCACCGGTCCCCATGTCCATTTCGAAGTGGTGCGCAACGGCAGGACCATCGATCCCACGCGCTATATTCTCACCAAGCGCAACCAGGGGTGAGCCGAACCCGGCGCGCAGGGAGAGCCGTCGCCCAGCCCAAATTTGATTGAATCGATTCCCGCGATTGCTGTCAATCAGCCTGTGCGGGTGCAATCCTGCCAACCCCAACCTTCAGCAATTCCACCGCTTGCTGTATGATCCACCAATTTCGTATTTGCGACGGAAACCCCGATTAATGGTAAGTAACATCTTTAAGAAGATCTTCGGCAGCCGGAATGAGCGCCTGATCAAACGCATGTCAAGGACGGTCTCCCAGATCAATGCCCTGGAGGCCGAGATAGAAAAGCTCTCTGACGAGGCATTGAGGCAGAAGACCGCCGAGTTTCGCTCCCGCCTGGAAGCGGGAGAGACCCTCGACGGCCTGATGAACGAGGCCTTCGCCGTGGTCCGCGAGGCGGGTCGCCGGGTGATGCAGATGCGTCATTTCGACGTCCAGCTGATCGGCGGCATGGTGCTGCACCAGGGCAAGATCGCGGAGATGAGGACCGGCGAGGGCAAGACCCTCGTGGCCACCCTTGCCGCCTATCTCAACGCCCTGCCGGCGAAGGGCGTGCACGTGGTGACGGTGAACGACTATCTGGCGCGGCGCGACGCCGCCTGGATGGGGCGGATCTACGACTTTCTCGGCCTCAGCGTCGGGGTGATCAACTCATCCGGCGGCATGGGGCCCGACAGTGCTTCCTATCTCTATGAACCCGAGCATGACGGCAAGAGCGGTGGCTTTCTCCATCTCAAACCGGTCACGCGCCAGCAGGCCTACGCCGCGGACATCACCTACGGCACCAATAACGAATACGGCTTCGACTACCTGCGCGACAATATGGCCTTCAGCGCGGAGCAGCGGGTGCAGCGTCCCCCCAACTTCGCCATCGTCGACGAAGTGGACTCCATTCTTATCGATGAGGCGCGCACCCCGCTGATCATCTCCGGACCGACGGAAGACTCGTCGGAACTCTACAAGGCGGTGAACGTGATCATTCCCCGCCTCACCAGGCAGGACCCGATCACCAACGAGGAGGGGAAACCCGATTTCGGTCCCGGCGACTTCTCGGTGGACGAGAAGGCGCGCCAGGTCTTCTTCAGCGAGGAGGGCCACCAGCATCTCGAGGAGATGCTCACCGAAGCGGGACTGCTGGCGGAGGGCGCCAGTCTCTACGATCCCTCCAACATCATCCTGATGCATCACGCCAACGCCGCGTTGCGCGCCCATGCCCTGTTTCAGCGCAATGTGGACTATATCGTCAAGGATGGCCAGGTCATCATCGTCGACGAGTTCACCGGCCGCACCATGCCGGGTCGGCGCTGGTCCGACGGCCAGCATCAGGCGGTGGAGGCGAAAGAGGGTGTGGAGATACAGAACGAGAACCAGACCCTGGCCTCGATCACCTTCCAGAACTACTTCCGCCTCTACAACAAACTCTCGGGCATGACCGGTACGGCGGATACCGAGGCCTTCGAGTTTCAGCAGATATACGGCCTGGAGGTGGTGGTCATTCCCACCAACATGCCGATGGTCAGGGACGATATGGGAGACCTGGTCTATCTCACCCCCGATGAGAAATACGATGCGATTCTCGAGGATGTGCAGGATTGCGTGAAACGGGGACAGCCGGTGCTGGTGGGTACCGCCTCCATCGAAACCTCCGAACTTGTCTCCGAGCTTCTCAACAAGGCGGGGGTGGAGCATCGGGTTCTCAACGCCAAGCATCATGAACAGGAGGCAGGCATCGTCGCCCAGGCCGGTCAGCCTGGTTCCGTCACCATCGCCACCAACATGGCGGGACGAGGCACCGACATCGTCCTCGGCGGCAACCTGGAGTCAGAGTTGGAGGCCCTCGGGGAGAACCCGGAGTCGACCGCCGTCGATGAGCACAAGGGGGCCTGGAAAAAGCGCCACCAGCATGTGCTGGATGCAGGCGGCCTGCACGTTATCGGCACCGAGCGCCACGAGTCGCGGCGCATCGACAACCAGCTGCGCGGCCGCTCCGGCCGTCAGGGCGATCCGGGCTCGAGCCGTTTCTATCTCTCTCTGCAGGATAATCTGATGCGTATCTTCGCCTCCGACAAGGTGGGTGGACTGATGCAGAAACTCGGCATGGAGAAGGGGGAGGCGATTGAGCATCCCTGGGTCTCCCGGGCGATCGAGAACGCCCAGCGCAAGGTGGAGGGACGCAACTTCGACATCCGTAAACAGCTGCTCGAATATGACGATGTGGCGAACGATCAGCGCAAGGTCGTCTACGAGCAGCGCAACGAGCTGATGGATACCTCCGATATCGCCGATTCCATCACCGCGCTTCGTGATGATGTGGTGGATGAGGTGTTCCACGGCCACATCCCCCGCGACAGTATCGAGGAGCAGTGGGACATCCCCGGTCTGAGCGAGTCGCTCACCGAGATGTTCGGCGGCGAGTGGCCGATCCAGCAATGGCTGGAAGAGGATCATGACCTCCACGAGGAGACCTTGAAGGGGAAGATCACCAAGATTCTGCAGGATATCTATCAGGACAAGGAGAAGCTGGTCGGAGCGGAGAACATGCGCCAGTTCGAAAAGGGCATCATGCTGCAGACCCTCGACGGCCATTGGAAAGAGCACCTGGCGGCGATGGACTACCTGCGCCAGGGGATCCACCTGCGCGGTTACGCGCAGAAGAACCCGAAGCAGGAGTACAAGCGCGAGGCCTTCGAGATGTTCTCCGGTATGCTGGGGAGCATCAAGCAGGAGGTGACGGGACTGCTCTCCAAGGTCCAGGTGCAGATGCCGGAGGAGATGGCCATCCAGCAGCAGCCGAAGGTCGACGAGTTCGAGTTCAAGCATGAGGCCTTCGAGGGATTGCCCGAGGAGACGGCGGCAGCTGCGGAGATGGAGGAGCAGGCGGCCCCGCCTCAACAGCCTTTCGTCCGCGAGGGGCGCAAGATCGGCAGAAATGAACCCTGCCCCTGCGGTTCCGGCAAGAAATACAAGCAGTGCCACGGCCGACTTAACTGACATGGGCAGCGCTCGCATCGCCATCCCGGGGATACGGCTCGGTACCGCGGCGGCGGGCATCAAGTATGCGGACAGGGAAGACCTGGTCGTGGTCGAGATGGGGCAGGCCGCGACCTGCGCCGCGGTGTTTACCCGGAATGCCTTCTGTGCCGCCCCGGTGCAGTTGGCGAGGCGCCATCTGACCCGGGAATCGCCCCGTTATCTGCTTATCAATTCCGGTAATGCCAACGCGGGCACCGGCCAGCAGGGGATCCGGGACGCCCTTGACAGCTGCCTTGCCCTGGCGACCCCCGCCGGCTGCAAAGCGGAGCAGGTACTGCCATTCTCCACCGGTGTGATCGGGGAAAACCTGCCCGTCGAGGCGATCCGTGGCGCGATCCCTGGCGCCATGAGCGGATTGCGCGACGAGGGCTGGGACGCGGCCTCCCGCGCCATCATGACCACCGATACCCGGCCCAAGCTCAAGACGCGCCAGTTTGAGTTCGAGGGGGTACAGGTCGCGCTCTGCGGTATGGCGAAGGGGGCGGGCATGATCCGTCCCGACATGGCGACCATGCTGGCCTTTCTGGCCACCGATCTGAGCGTCTCTCAGGCCCTGCTGAAGGAGTGTCTGGTCAACGCGGTCAAGCCTTCGTTCAACAGCATCACCGTGGATGGCGATACCTCCACCAATGATGCCTGCGTGTTGATGGCCAGTGGCGCATCCTCCCTCGAGCCGGTGGTCGATAGGGATACCACCCTCTACCGGCGGCTCGAGCATGAAGTGACTGAACTCTGTATCGATCTGGCGCGGGAGATCGTCCGTGATGGCGAGGGGGCGACCAAGCTGGTGGAGATCCTGGTGCAGGGCGCGGGCGACGAAGCCGAGGCACGGGATGTCGCCTATACCATTGCCCATTCGCCGCTGGTGAAGACCGCGCTCTTCGCCTCCGATCCCAACTGGGGCAGGATACTGGCCGCGGTGGGGCGCGCCGGGCTTGACGACCTCGATATCGATCGGGTCGAGATCTGGCTTGACGATATCTGCATCGTGCGCAACGGCGGACGGGTGGCCGAATACACCGAGCAGGCGGGTCTGTCGGTGATGGCTCAGGATGAGTTCACGATTCGAGTCGTGCTTGGACGGGGTGGTGAACAGGCGCAGTTAGTCACCTGCGATCTCTCCTACGACTATGTCAAGATCAATGCCGAATACCGTACCTAGGAGCAGCTGACAATCCATGATCCATGTCGCCGCTGCAGCCATCTTCGATGCCGAAGGTCGCGTCCTCGTCACCAAACGGGCCGACCACATGCATCAGGGGGGGCTGTGGGAGTTTCCGGGCGGTAAGCGTGAACCGGGAGAGTCGATGGAGCAGGCACTGGCGAGGGAACTCGACGAGGAACTCGGGATTCAGCCCCTTGCGTATGATCCCCTGATACGGATCAGGCACAGTTACGGTGAACGCCGGCTGCAGCTCGAATTTTTTCGCGTCACCCGCTATCAGGGCAGGGCCAGGGGTCTCGAGGCGCAGCCGTTGAAGTGGCTGTTGCCGAGTGAGATGGATCCGCACAGTTTCCCGGCCGCCGACCGGCCTGTAATCACCGCGCTGCGGCTGCCGAGCCGCTATCTGATCACCGGGGAGGATGCCGCGCAGACGAACAGCTTCCTCAAACGGCTGGAATCTTCCCTCGCACAGGGGCTGGGTATTGTCCAGTTGCGCGCCCACGGCCTGGCGGACGAGCGCTACCGCGAGCTGTTGTCGGCCTCGCTCACGCGCTGCCGTCTTCAGGGTGCGAGATTGATCGTCAATCGTCCCGCTGGGGTGGTGGACTGGCTGGGTGAGGCCGACGGGATCCACTTTACCGCGCGCCAACTGATGTTGCTCAGCCGCCGGCCTCCTGGAGCCGGCCTCATGGGCGCCTCCTGTCACAACCCCGAGGAGCTGACGCGGGCGGCGCAACTGCAGCTCGACTACGCGCTGCTTTCACCGGTCGGGGAGACCCCGTCCCATCCCCATGCCCCGACCCTCGGCTGGAGTCGGTTTGCCGAATGGGTGGATGGGGTCAACATACCGGTATATGCCCTGGGCGGCATGCGGCGCGACTCCCTGGCGCAGGCAAAACGTGCCGGGGCGCAGGGGATCGCGGGGATATCGACCTTCTGGGCAGTCAATCCATAAACCCGTATTCCTGTATCATCGCCTGCACTGTCTTCATCGCATCCGGTGATTTGTCGATGAATTCAAAGCCCGAATCATAAAATGCGCTGTTGATGTCCCGGTCACTCCAGCGGCAGATCGCCTTAAAAGAGACTGGCTTAAGTTCGCCTTGCGGATCGGGCAGACGGATTTCGAGCTGCATCTCTTCCCCTGTCGGTACGGCTTTTTCGCTTATCAGCATCAAACCCCCGGTGTTGATGTCAACGACATGTCCGATGGGGATGTTTTGATCGACCTGCCATACCCGGAGATAGTAGATGAGATGGCGTCGCCTGACGGTGCGTCTGTCTGTGGGATGCAAAGCATTTTCCCGGTTGTGCTGACTAGGCCTCTTCATGTACATCGCTGTTCGCCTTCGGTTGTGCGGGTGTTATGGATTTCGAGCCTGCAAGATGCCATTCAAATTGATCTCCATTAAACAGGAGATCGGCTGACAGCTGCAAGAACTTAGGATTTCCCTGCTTGTTCGGTTATGAATCCAATTAATTCCTAAATATCAATAGTATGCAGAATATAAAAAAAGAAGTTATTTCTTGTTATGATGCTATGCTGTTACCGAGGCCGCTATGGTTGCGAGTCCAGCCGGGCCTGTATGCATGGAGTTGCCGGTTCATTGAGAGGGATGACAAATATGTTCGTTAGACTGTTCAAACCTGAACTGTTGTCGAACTCGGAATACCAACAGGCATTGGTCAGGTTGTCCATCTGGCTGTTCAGTATCCTGTTTATGTGGCTCGGTGCGACGACAGGCTACTATGCCGTCGATTACCACCTCTTTATACTTCTCTACCAGTGCTACCTGTTTATCTTTCTGGCTATTCTGCTCAGCATCGTCTTCCGACCCGATCTGCCCCATCGTAAAGGGGTTACGCTTCTGCTCGATGTAAGCGCAACCAGCCTTGCCATCGTCATAACAACGGATGCCATCAGTCCGTTCTACCTGGTCTACCTGTGGATCTACATCTCCTACGGGACAAGATATGGCAAGAGACTTCTGATGACGGCCACCCTGTTCAGTTTCCTTGCCTACAACGGCGTGCTGCTCTATCTGGATGCATGGCAGAGCCATGGATTCGATGCCTTCTTTTTCCTGCTGCTACTGGTGGTGCTTCCGCTGTATCAATATTACCTGATGAAGCAGCTCCACATCGCCAAGGAGGAGGCGGAGAGTGCGAAAAAGGCGCGCGGGGACTTCCTGACAACCATGACTCACGAATTGCGCACCCCCCTGATCGGTGTCATCGGCATGACCAGACTGATGCAGGGAACCCCATTGGACAAGGAACAGAAAGAGTACCTCCACTCGATTCAATCGTCGGCACATATGCTGAGATCCCTGATCAGCGATGTACTCGACCTGTCCAAGATCGATGCCAACAGGCTCGAGCTGGCGGCCGAGTGGTTCGATATCCGCAAGTTGGTCAAAGGCGTTACCGCGGGCCTGGCCGAGGAGGCGCACGACAAACAGCTTGAACTCCTCTGTTGGGTCGATCCGCGGCTGCCTTGGGAGCTCTACGGGGACAAGCTGAGAATTTCGCAGATTCTCTACAATCTGCTGGGCAATGCGGTGAAGTTTACCGACAAGGGCCACGTCCGCCTGCAACTGGTCAATGTGGCTGAGTCCGGGGATTTTGCCCAGGCCCACCTTTTGATCAGGGTCGAGGATACCGGCATCGGCATTCCGCAGGATCGACAGGCCTCCGTGTTTGATTGTTTCTGGCAAGCGGATATCGGCAATACGCGCCGCTTCGAGGGGGCCGGATTGGGGACGACAGTGGTGCGGGATCTGACGCGACTCATGGGCGGCAGGGTGGAGCTTGTCAGTGAATCGGGTGAGGGTTCGACCTTCTGCGCCAGGCTGCCGTTGCAGGCGAGAGGCGAGCCGGCAGGATCGAAAGCGGGTCATCCGCTTGCCGGGCGCAGCCTCCTGGTCTATGAGCAGAATCCCGTGGCGATGCGGCTTCACTGCAAGGTCGCGCGCGAGTTCGGAATGCAGGTTGTCAGTGCAAGCTTTCCCGGCGAGTTTCTTGCCAGTCTCGACAGCAGGGTTGAGTTGCTGATGGTATGCGACTCACTCCAGGATACCTCGATCAAGGAGATACTCTACAAAGCTCAGGCGGCGGCGCCGTCACTGCCTGTCATCGTCGCGGGGTATCGTGGCCGGCTGAGTGAGATGGGTATGGTCAAGGATCCTGAAAATACCCTGATCAAGCCGTTTCTCGCCGAGGAGTTCGCGTTTATGGCGATGAACGCCCTGGGACTCGACTTGAATCAGCAGCGACCTGCAATCCCGGGCGATGACCTTTCGCCAAAGCGTGGGGGAATGAAAATTCTCCTCGCGGAGGACAATGCCATTGCTGCCAAGGTGCTATCGACCTTGTTGACGCAACGCGGACATAAGGTACGGCTGACCAGGGATGGCTTCGAGGCCTTGCAGGCGATTGCGGATGATGAGTTTGAACTGGCCTTTATCGATCTGCGCATGCCGAATATCGATGGCCTCGAGTTCACCCGACGCTACCGAAGTAATGAGCCGAAGCACCGCTACATGCCTATCTATGCATTGACCGCAAACAGTGTGGAGGAGATGTTCGAACACTGTGTCGAGGCGGGTATGGATGGATTTCTGAGCAAGCCTGTCGAGCCGGAGATGTTGGATGCGATAATCGATCAGTATAGTTCCAGGCGTGATCGAAACTGTATCGGCCAGCCGCTCCCCGTCCCAAGCTAGGCCAGGGATGCAGCCGGGGTGGAGTCCAAGCCGTTCAGCAATCCCGCTGTCTTACAGAGACAGGGCGCGCCAGATATCCAGGGTGGGCTTGGCCTGATTCATGGTATAGAAATGCAGCCCCGGAGCGCCTCCTTCCAGTAGCCGATCGCACAGCCCTACCACTATATCAGCGCCGTAGCTGCGTATGGCTTCCAGGTCTTCGCCAAATCCCTCGAGCCGTTTTCTCAGCCAGCGGGGAAGTTCAGCGCCACAGGCATCGGAAAAGCGGGCCAGTTGGGTGTAGTTTGTTATCGGCATGATGCCGGGCACGATCGGGATATCGATCTGCAGTTTTTGACAGCTGTCGAGAAAGCGGAAATAGGCATCGGCGTTGTAGAAATATTGGGTGATTGCGCTGTCCGCGCCCGCATCCACCTTGAGCTTGAAATAGTTCAGGTCCTGCTGCGCGCTGCTGGCCTGGGGATGGAACTCGGGATAGGCCGCGACCTCGATATGAAACTGTTTTGGATAGCTCTCCTGAATCAGTTCGACCAGCTGATTGGCATGACCCAGGTCGCTCAGCTCCCCCATCCCGGCACCCGAGGGCAGATCGCCGCGCAGGGCGACGAGACGACTGATGCCGAGCGCTTTGTAGTGCGCCAGAATCTCCAGGATCTCCTCCCGGCTGGCGCCGATACAGGAGAGATGGGGCGCAGTGGTGATCCGCTCTCCGATCAGCCACTCCACGGTATCGAAGGTACGCTGCCGGGTAGAACCCCCGGCACCGTAAGTGACCGAGAAGAAGGCTGGCTGCCTGGCGCTCAATTCTGCGACGGCCTTTTGCAGATTCTCCTGGCCTCTCTCCGTCTTAGGCGGGAAGAGTTCAAAACTGAAGGTCTTTTGTTGATTGTCTCTCTGCATGGTAGATCTTTCGTGCTAAAGCCGGTGGGCCGCCGACCCGGATCGGCAATTGCCGCATCGGGCCGGGAAATGCCGTGGCGTCGTTTCGAATGCCGGGGTGCGGCACTGCCGCCGCACCCCGGGACTTCATCTTCCGCTGCTCAGTAGCGGTAGTGGTCGGGTTTGTAGGGCCCCTCGACCGGCACGCCGATATAGTCGGCCTGCTCCTGGGTAAGGGTTGTCAAATGGGCGCCGATCTTATCCAGATGGAGTCGGGCAACCTCTTCATCGAGCTTCTTGGGGAGTACATAGACCTCGTTGCCGTACCGATCCGCATTGTTGAAAAACTCGATTTGGGCCAGAACCTGGTTGGAAAACGAGTTCGACATGACAAAGCTCGGGTGTCCCGTGGCGCAGCCCAGATTGACCAGCCTGCCTTCGGCCAGGATGATGATGCGCTTACCATCCGCAAAGATAACGTGATGGACCTGGGGCTTGATCTCTTCCCATTGGTAGTGGCGAATGCCCGCGATGTCGATCTCGTTGTCGAAGTGGCCGATGTTGCAGACGATGGCCTGGTCCTTCATCGCCGCCATGTGATCGTGGGTGATGATCTTGAAGTTGCCCGTGGTGGTGACAAAGATCTCACCCTCCGGCGCCGCCTCTTCCATGGTAACCACCCGATAGCCTTCCATCGCCGCCTGCAGCGCGCAGATCGGATCGATCTCGGTAATCCACACCGTGGCCCCCAGACCGCGCAAGGATTGTGCGCAACCCTTGCCCACATCGCCGTAACCGGCGACCACCGCGATCTTGCCCGCGATCATGACATCGGTGGCGCGTTTGATACCGTCTACCAGGGATTCCCGGCAGCCGTAGAGATTGTCGAACTTCGATTTGGTGACCGAGTCGTTGACGTTCATGGCGGGGAAGAGCAGGGTGCCCTGCTCCATCATCTGGTAGAGACGGTGGACCCCGGTAGTGGTCTCCTCGGTGACGCCCTTGATCGATTCCGCCATGCGGTGGTAGCGCTGCGGGTCCTCTTCGAGGCTGCGCTTCAACACGCCGAGGATGACGCGCCACTCCTCGGGATCCTCCTCCTGGGGTTCGGGAACCGCGCCGGCGTTGGCGAACTCGACCCCTTTGTGGACCAGCAGGGTAGCGTCTCCGCCATCGTCCAGAATCATGTTGGGGGTAGCCCCATCCGGCCAGTTGAGGACCTGTTCGGTGCACCACCAGTACTCTTCCAGGGTCTCTCCCTTCCAGGCATAGACCGGTATTCCCTCGGCGGCGATCGCGGCGGCGGCATGATCCTGGGTGGAGAAGATATTGCATGAGCACCAGCGCACCTGCGCCCCCAGCGCAACCAGCGTCTCGATGAGTACGGCGGTCTGGATGGTCATGTGCAGGGACCCGGTGATACGCGCCCCCTTCAGCGGCTGTTGCGGGGCGTATTTCTTGCGAATCGCCATCAATCCGGGCATCTCGGTCTCGGCGATGGCGATCTCACGGCGGCCATACTCGGCCAGTGATATGTCGGCAATCTTATAGTCGGTAAATCGACTGGAGGTGTCGCTAATTGTATTGGTCAACTCACTCATGGTAGTCAGCTCCTGAATATCGTGAGTGAGCGCGGTTGGAATCTGTGTGCTTCCCTTCCGAGCCTGGCGGATTCGAGACCCGTTGCAGCGCTCCTCGGAGAGGGGTGTGTTAATTATGAATTATGAATTTTGAATTTTGAATTGTCGAGCGCGCTCCGCGCGGCTGTTTTGAAACGCTATACCATTCAAAAAAGCGCGAGCGCAGCGAGCACCTCCCAATTCAAAATTAACAATTCAAAATTCAAAATTGTTTTTTAGAGTCCGGCGTCTTCGCGCAGCGCCTCCGCCTTGTCGGTCAGCTCCCAGGTGAATCCCTCGTCCTCGCGGCCAAAATGACCGTAGGCCGCGGTCTTGAGATACTTGATCTGATCATAGTTCAGCAGGTCGAGCATCTTCAGAATGCCGTAGGGCCGCAGGTCGAAATGGCTGCGCACCAGCGCTGCAATCTTCTCGTCGGCCAGTTTACCCGTGCCGAAGGTCTCGATCATGATCGAGGTGGGCTCGGCGACACCAATCGCGTAGGAGACCTGGATTTCGCAGCGTTCCGCCAGCCCGGCGGCAACGATATTCTTCGCCACATAGCGACCGGCGTAGGCGGCGGAGCGGTCTACCTTGGAGGGATCCTTGCCGGAGAAGGCCCCGCCGCCGTGACGTGCCGAGCCGCCGTAGGTGTCGACGATGATCTTGCGTCCGGTGAGGCCGCAATCGCCTACCGGACCGCCTATGACGAAGCTGCCGGTGGGATTGATGTGGATCTTGTCCTGGGGGCACCGGTCCAGCCACTCCTTTGGCAGCACCGGTTGAATGATGTTCTCCATCACCGCTTCATAGAGGTGCTTGTAATCGATATCCGGGTCGTGCTGGGTCGAGAGCACAACCGCGCCGATGCCGCTGACCTTGCCGTCCTCGTAGTGCAGGGTAACCTGGCTCTTGGCATCAGGACGAAGCCAGGGGAGGATCCCGGCATTGCGTATCTCCGACTGCCGCTGCATCAGGCGTTGGGCGTAGGTGATGGGCGCGGGCATCAGCACATCGGTCTCGTCTGTCGCATAGCCGAACATCATCCCCTGATCGCCGGCACCCTGCTCTTCCGGGCTGGTTCGGTCGACGCCCTGGGCGATATCGCTCGACTGTTTGCCGATCAGGGACATCACGGCGCAGGTGGAGCCGTCGAAACCGACATCCGAACTGGTGTAGCCGATGTCGCAGACGACCCTTCTCACCAATTCATCCAGGTCGATCCAGGCCTCTGTGGTGATCTCGCCGGCGACGATAACGGCCCCCGTCTTGATCAGTGTTTCACATGCCACCCGCGCCCTGTCGGGATTCGGATCGGTCTCTAGAATGGCGTCCAGCATGGCATCCGAGATCTGGTCGGCGACCTTGTCAGGGTGACCCTCTGAGACTGATTCGGAGGTAAAAATAAAATCTTTTGCCATTGATTTTCCTTCGACTTCGATTAGATGGATGCCACAAGATATTCCATTAGGCGGGGATGGCTGACCACCGGCGGCGACAATTCCTAGCTTTGAGCGAAATCCGGATTTTACACATCAGTCTGCTTTTTGCATAATGCCCCACCCCACAATCAATTCAAACTATTAAAGGGATCAATGATGGTTTCTTTACAGACCCCGATATGTGACTTTGGCGCACCGGCCCCCGATTTTCTGCTGCCCGGTGTCGACGGCCGTGACTGGTCCTTGAAACAGTGTGCAGGGGAGCGCGGCCTGTTGGTGATGTTCATCTGCAATCACTGCCCCTATGTGAAGGCTGTACAGCAGCGTATTGTACGGGATACCAAAGAGTTAGCGCTGTTGGGTATCAACTCGGTGGCAATCATGTCCAACGATCCCGCGGAATACGAGGAGGACTCGTTTGCGAATATGAAGCGGGTTTCCGAGCAGATGGGCTTTCCCTTTCCCTACCTGTTTGACGAGACCCAGGCCGTTGCCAAGAGCTACGGTGCCGTCTGTACGCCCGACTTCTTCGGCTACAATGCCGCGCTGGAGCTGCAGTATCGTGGCCGTCTCGATGAGAGCCGCAAGGAGACCGCCCCGGGCAGCGTACGGCGGGATCTTTTTGAGGCGATGAAACTGGTAGCGGAAAGCGGCCATGGACCCCGTGAACAGATACCCAGCATGGGCTGCTCCATCAAGTGGAGACAGGAACCAACCGATTGATATTGTAAGGTTTATTAGGATATTAGGGTTTTTTCATCAAGCCAGCTTATTGCCCTGTAAAGTTAGCTGCTTTGCCGGGACCCTGGGCTTGGGTCAGAATAGCTGACCTTTGCCCATTCGGCTGGCGGCTGTGCAATGGGGGTCAGATTCCCCGTTGGCTGTGAAATATCAATGCGAAGGGGTGCCGAAAAGGGGTTTATTGATAACGAATTCAGTGGCTTGCCACGCAATAACTTTTGTCCGACAGATACAGATTACTAACCAATTCTAATCAGGAGGGGTCAATGTCCTCACGAAGAGAACTCGCCAATGCCATTCGTGCCCTGAGTATGGATGCAGTGCAGAAAGCCAATTCAGGCCATCCGGGTGCGCCCATGGGTATGGCGGATATCGCAGAGGTTCTGTGGAACAACCATATGAAACACAATCCGGCGAATCCGGACTGGGCTGATCGCGACCGCTTCGTTCTCTCCAACGGTCATGGTTCGATGCTCATCTACTCACTGCTGCACCTGACCGGCTATGAGTTGAGCATCGACGATCTGAAATCCTTTCGTCAGCTCCACTCCAAGACCCCGGGTCACCCGGAGTATGGCTATGCGCCGGGTGTCGAGACCACCACCGGACCGCTGGGACAGGGCATTTCTAATGCGGTTGGCATGGCCCTGGCCGAGAAGACCCTCGCGGCACAGTTCAACAAACCGGGTCACGAGATCGTCGATCACAGGACCTATGTCTTTCTCGGCGACGGCTGCATGATGGAGGGGATCTCCCATGAGGCCTGCTCCCTCGCGGGCACCCTGGGCCTGGGTAAGCTGATCGCCTTCTGGGACGACAACGGCATCTCCATCGACGGCGAGACCGAGGGTTGGTTTACCGACGATACCCCCGGTCGTTTCGAGGCCTACGGCTGGCACGTGATCCGTGATGTGGACGGCCATGACGCGGATGCCATCGATCGCGCGATCGAGGCGGCCAAGTCGACCGGCGACAAGCCGTCGCTGATCTGCTGCAAGACCACCATCGGCTTCGGTTCACCGAACCTGGCTGGCAGCCATGACTGCCATGGCGCCCCCCTGGGCGCCGACGAGATCGTCGCCACCCGGGAACAGCTGGGTTGGTCCCATGACGCCTTCGTGGTGCCCGAAGAGATCTATGCGGCCTGGGACGCGAAGAGTGCCGGCGCCAGCGCCGAGAGTGAATGGGATGAGCGCTTCGCCTCTTATCAAGAGGTCCATCAGGGGCTTGCCGCGGAGTTCAAACGGCGCATGGCGGGGGAGCTTCCCGCCAACTGGGACGAGGAGACCGCCAGCTTCATCGCCGAGGTGAACGGCAAGGCCGAATCGCCGGCTACCCGCAAGGCTTCGCAAAACGCCCTCAACGGCTATGGCCCCCTGCTGCCCGAATTCCTCGGCGGTTCCGCCGACCTGTCGCCCTCCAACCTGACCGCCTGGTCCGGTTCGAGTTCGATCACCGACGGCAACGCCGACGGAAACTATATCTCCTACGGTGTGCGTGAGTTCGGCATGTCGGCGATCATGAACGGCGTCGCCCTGCACGGCGGTTTCATCCCCTATGGCGGCACCTTCCTGATGTTTTCCGAGTATGCCCGTAACGCGTTGCGCATGGCGGCGCTGATGAAACTGCGTTCGATCTTCGTCTACACCCACGACTCCGTCGGCCTGGGTGAGGACGGCCCCACCCATCAGCCCATCGAGCAGATTCCGACCCTGCGCATGATCCCGAACATGGACGTATGGCGCCCCTGCGACGGGGTCGAGACCGCCGTCGCCTGGAAGGCCGCCGTGGAGAAGGGGGACGGTCCCACCTCCCTGATCTTCTCCCGCCAGGGTCTCGCCCACCAGGAGCGCAGCGACGAGCAGATTGCAAACATCGCGAGAGGCGGCTACGTGATCAAGGATTGCGCCGGCACCCCCGACGCCATCGTCATCGCCACCGGTTCCGAGGTGGGCATCGCGATCCAGGGCGCCGCCGACTCCGGTAAGAATGTGCGTGTGGTTTCGATGCCGAACACCAAGGTATTCGATGAGCAGGACGCGGCCTACAAGGAGGCCGTGCTGCCCGCGGGCGTCACCGCCCGGGTTGCCGTGGAGGCCGCTGTCACCGACGGCTGGTACAAGTATGTGGGTATCAACGGCAAGGTGATCGGTATCAACCGCTTTGGCGAGTCCGCGCCGGCGGGTGAGCTGTTCAAGGCGTTCGGCTTTACCGCGGAGAACGTGGCCGCGGCCATCAACGAGGTTTCCGCCTGATAACGACCGCCGGGCACCCCGGGTGCCCGCTGGCAGGCTATTCAATTTAGATTACAACTCTATTTATCTATAACGGAGAACTGAAATGACAATCAAAGTAGGTATCAATGGTTTTGGTCGTATCGGCCGCATGGCGTTCCGCGCTATCGCCAAAGATTTCCCCGGTATCGAAGTCGTTGGTATCAACGACCTTCTGGAACCCGACTACCTGGCCTACATGCTGAAGTACGATTCGGTGCACGGTAACTTCGATGGCGACATCGCCGTGGAAGGCAACAATATGGTGGTCAACGGCAACAAGATCCGCCTCACCGCCGAGCGTGACCCGGCGGACCTGAAATGGAACGAGATCGGCGCCGATCTGGTGATCGAGTGTACCGGCTTCTTCCTCACCGAGGAGACCTGCCAGAAGCACATCGACGCCGGCGCCAAGAAGGTGGTGCAGAGCGCCCCCTCCAAGGACG
Organism: gamma proteobacterium symbiont of Ctena orbiculata; assembly: GCA_003058495.1. GTDB lineage: Bacteria > Pseudomonadota > Gammaproteobacteria > Chromatiales > Chromatiaceae > Thiodiazotropha. The sequence goes on from QBVC01000010.1 coordinate 30,918, forward strand.
CCACCCCGATGTTCGTCTACGGCGTCAACCACAACGACTACAACGGGCAGGCCATCGTCTCCGCCGCCTCCTGTACCACCAACTGCCTGGCGCCGGTGGCCAAGGTGCTGAACGACAAGTGGGGCATCAAGCGCGGCCTGATGACCACCGTACACGCCGCCACCGCCACCCAGAAGACTGTCGACGGTCCCTCGATGAAGGACTGGCGCGGCGGCCGCGGTATCCTGGAGAACATCATTCCTTCCTCCACCGGCGCCGCCAAGGCGGTGGGCAAGGTGTTGCCCGAGCTGAACGGCAAGCTGACCGGCATGGCCTTTCGTGTGCCCACCTCCGACGTCTCCGTGGTCGACCTGACCGTGGAGCTGAACAGCGGCGCCAGCTATGACGACATCTGTGCCGCCATGAAGGCCGCTTCCGAGGCGGGTGATCTGGCCGGGGTACTCGACTACACCGAGGAGAAGGTGGTATCCACCGATTTCCGCGGTCGCGGCACCCCCTCCATCTTCGATGCGGGCGCCGGCATCATGCTGGACGATACCTTCGTCAAGGTGGTCTCCTGGTACGACAACGAGTACGGCTATACCTGCAACATGCTGCGCATGGTCGAGCACGTGGCCAAGTAAGGCGGCTCAACATGGGGCGGGCCAAACCCGCCCCATGGATCGATGCAGTGAGTTTCGAAATAGGGATTGTGTATTCGACAGGGCAACAGAAACTGTCAACAGTTCATAATTCAAAATTCACACTGAAAAAATAGAATCGACCTAGGAGTTCCTAATGTCTTTCATCAAGTTGACCGACCTCGATCTCGCCGGCAAGCGAGTCCTGATTCGCGCTGACCTCAACGTCCCCGTCAAGGACGGCAAAGTCACATCGGATGCCCGGATTACCGCCTCCATGCCCACCATCGAGCATTGTGTCAAGGCGGGCGCCAGGGTTCAGGTGATGTCCCACCGCGGCCGCCCCACCGAGGGCGAGGTGGATGCGGAGAACTCCATGCAGCCGATTGCCGACGACATGAGCGCCAAGCTCGGCAGCCCTGTCCGTCTGGTCAAGGATTATCTGCTGAGTGCCCCCGAGGTGGCGCAAGGCGAGGTGGTGCTGTTCGAGAATGTCCGCTTCAACAGCGGCGAGAAGAAAGACAACGAGGCGCTGGCAAGGCAGTATGCCGCCCTCTGCGATGTCTTCGTGATGGATGCCTTCGGCACCGCCCACCGCGCCCAGGCCTCCACCCACGGTGCCGGCAAGTTCGCGCCGACCGCCTGCGCCGGCCTGTTGCTGGCCGACGAGTTGGACAATCTCGCCAAGGCCCTGGCGAATCCCGCGCGGCCGATGGTGGCGATCGTGGGCGGTTCCAAGGTCTCGACCAAGCTGACCGTGCTCGAGGCGCTGTCGGAGAAGGTGGATCAGCTGGTGGTGGGCGGCGGTATCGCCAACACCTTCCTCAAGGCTAGCGGCCACAATGTGGGCAAATCCCTGTGCGAAGACGACCTGGTGCCCACCGCCCAGGCGTTGATCGAAAAGATGAAGGCGCGGGGGGCGAATATCCCCATTGCCACCGATGTTGTGGTCGGCAAGAACTTCGCGGAAGATGAGCCTGCGGTGCTGAAGAGCGCCGCTGAGGTTGCCGACGACGAGATGATCTTCGATATCGGTCCCGACAGCGCCAATGAGTTGGCCGAGGTCATCAAGCAGGCCGGCACCATTGTCTGGAACGGTCCGGTGGGTGTCTTCGAATTCGATCAGTTCGGCAAGGGTACCAAGACCGTATCCATGGCCATCGCCGAATCCGCTGGCTTCTCCCTCGCCGGCGGCGGCGACACCATCGCCGCGATCCAAAAGTATGATATCTATGACAAGGTTTCCTACATCTCCACCGCGGGCGGTGCATTTCTCGAGTACCTGGAAGGCAAGACCCTGCCCGCGGTGGCCATGCTTGAGGCCCGTGCAGCTGAGTAAGATAGCGATTCGATCGGTCGAGGCTGGGCAGGGGCCCAGCCGTTTTTTCATGGGCTAAGCATCTAGCTGGATCCGTATGCCAAGACGAACAAAAATAGTAGCAACCCTGGGGCCGGCAACGGATGACCCCAAGGTACTGGATAAGATTATCCACGCCGGAGCGGATGTGGTTCGCCTCAATCTTTCTCACGATCATCACGACTCCCAGCGCCAGCGGGCAGACAGGATCCGCAATCGCGCCCGCGCCTGCGGCCGCCAGATCGGTGTCTTGGCCGATCTGCAGGGGCCGAAGATTCGGGTTGGCCGCTTCAAAAATGGCGCCATCGAGCTCAACGAGGACGACAGCTTCATTCTCGATGCCGGTTGCGCCCTGGATGCGGGCGATCAGCAGCGGGTCGGTCTCACCTATCCGCAGCTGGCGGAGGATGTCAGCCGTGGCGATACCCTTTTGCTGGACGACGGGGCGATCGTGCTCTGGGTTTCCGAAGTCGAGGGCAAGGAGGTGCGCTGCAAGGTGGTTGTCGGCGGCAGGCTCTCCAACAACAAGGGCATCAACAAACAGGGCGGCGGGCTTTCCGCCCCGGCGTTGACCGATAAGGACCGCGCGGATATCAAGTTCGCCGCCGAGATCGACGTCGACTATCTCGCGGTCTCCTTTGTGCGCAATGGCGAGGATGTGATAGAGGCGCGCCGTCTGCTGGAGGAGGCGGGGGGCCAGGGCGGCATCATCGCCAAGATAGAACGCGCCGAGGCGCTGGACGGCATCGAGGAGATCATCCAGGCCTCCGACGCCATCATGGTGGCCCGCGGCGACCTCGGGGTTGAGATCGGAGACGCGGAGCTTCCCGCGGTACAGAAGGAGCTGATCAAGACCGCGCGGGAGATGAACTGCGTGGTCATCACGGCGACCCAGATGATGCAGTCGATGATCGAGAACCCGATCCCCACCCGGGCCGAGGTATTCGATGTGGCGAACGCGGTGATGGATGGCACCGACGCGGTCATGCTCTCGGCCGAGACTTCGATCGGCAAGTATCCTCACAAGGTGATAGAGACCATGGACAGGGTCTGCGTCGAGGCGGAAAAACACCAGTCCGCGAGACGCTCGCACCATCGCCTCGACAGCGTCTTTGGCCGGGTCGATGAGGCAATTGCCATGGCCACCATGTATACTGCCAATCACCTGGGGGTGAAGGGGATCGCCGCCTTGACCGAGTCGGGTTCCACGGTGAAATGGATGTCGCGTATCAGCTCCGGAATCCCTATCTACGCCCTGACGCGCCACGTTCGCACCAGACGCAAGGTGACCCTGTTTCGCGGCGTCTATCCGGTGAGTTTCGATGTCGCCAGCACCAATGTCGACAAGGTCAACGAAGAGGTGATCGATGAACTGCTGCGTCGCGGCGAGGTTCGCGAGAACGACCTGGTGATCATCACCAAGGGTGACCGCTCCGGGGTGGAGGGTCAGACCAATATCATGAAAGTGATGCGCGTCGGCGAGCATGTGCTCGATGACGAACAAGATGGTTGGGTGAAGCCGACACAAGTGCTCCCCGAAGAATTGAAATGACTATAGACACAAAACCAAGGAGGCTATCATGGCTCTGATTTCCCTGCGCCAACTTCTCGATCATGCCGCGGAAAACGGCTACGGTCTGCCGGCGTTCAATGTCAACAACATGGAGCAGGTGCATGCCATCATGCAGGCTGCGGACGCAGCCAAAAGCCCGGTCATCCTGCAGGGCTCCGCAGGGGCGCGCTCCTATGCGGGTGAGCCCTTTCTGCGTCACCTGATCATCGCCGCGACCGAGATGTACCCGCAGATCCCGGTCTGCATGCACCAGGATCACGGAACATCGCCGTCCGTCTGCCTGCGCTCCATCCAGTCGGGCTTCTCCTCGGTGATGATGGACGGCTCGCTGATGACCGACGGCAAGACCCCCTCATCCTATGACTACAACGTGGATGTGACCAAGACCGTGGTCGATATGGCCCACTCGGGCGGGGTATCGGTAGAGGGCGAGCTGGGTTGCCTGGGCTCGCTGGAGACCGGTCAGGCCGGTGAAGAGGATGGCATCGGCGCCGAGGGCACCCTCGACCACAGCCAGCTGCTGACCGATCCCGACGAAGCCGCCGATTTCGTCAAGAAGACCGGCGTGGATGCCCTGGCCATCGCCATCGGTACCTCCCATGGCGCCTATAAGTTCACCCGTCCGCCGACCGGCGACATTCTCGCCATCGACCGGGTGAAGGAGATCCATGCGCGTATTCCGGATACCCACCTGGTAATGCACGGCTCCTCGTCGGTGCCCCAGGACTGGCTCGCGATCATCAATGAGTACGGCGGTGACATGGGCGAGACCTACGGCGTTCCGGTGGAGGAGATCGTCGAGGGCATCAAGCATGGTGTGCGCAAGGTCAACATCGACACCGACCTGCGCATGGCCTCCACCGGCTCGATCCGTAAGCACCTGCACGACAACAAGTCGAATTTCGATCCGCGCAAGTTCCTCAAAGAGGCGACCAAGGCGATGTCGGATATCTGCAAGGCCCGCTACGAGGCCTTCGGCTCCGCGGGAATGGCGGAGAAGATCACCCCGGTCTCCCTGGAAGGCATGCAGAAACGCTATGAGAGCGGTGAACTCGATCCAAAGGTGAACTGATCTAATGTGGCGCAGATGAAAAAGGGGGCCCGAGCCCCCTTTTTTTATAACCGCTGCCAATCCGGGCGCCGATCTCTACAGCAGACCCTCCTTCTCCAGGGCTGTCTTGAGCTGGTTGGGATTGAAGCCGACGAACTTCTCCTCGCCGATGACGATCAGGGGCACGCTTTGGCCGCCGATCTCAAAAAATTTCTTCTGCATTTTTCCCGGTTTACCGACGTTGAAGTCAAGAAAAGGAATTTTATTCCTTTTTAGCCACCGCTTCAGATGCTGGCAATGCGGGCACCTTAGGGTGGTGTAGATAACCACCCGGGCTGTTTTTATATTGACTGCAGACATAGAAGACAAAGCTTTATACCACAACTGCTGAATCTGATGATTTTGACTCAAGTCTATATCAGGAGAAAACATCCACCCGATATCAATGCAGCGGCACGATAGCAGAAAATCTGAAGTTCAAGGCGAATCAAATTCATCAACTGGCGTGGTCTCTGTCAGGCCGCCAATCACCGGTCAATCTCTTTTCCGCCTCTTGATATTTTTCCGCTGTCTTATCAATTACCTCCTGAGGCAGTTCAGGGCCGGGCGGTCGCTTGTCCCAGTCCAGTGTCTCCAGGTAGTCACGCACGAACTGTTTATCGAAACTGGCGGGACTGCATCCAGTGCGGTATGAACTCGCGGGCCAGAAACGTGATGAATCGGGCGTCAACACCTCATCGATGAGATGGATCCTGCCTTCGCCATCCAGGCCGAATTCAAATTTCGTGTCTGCAATGATAATACCTTTTTCAAGGGCGTAGTGCGCGGCCTGTCCATAAATAGCAAGACTTATGTCTCGAACCTGAATGGCGATCTCTTCTCCCAGCAGCGCCTTTGCCTGTTCAAAGCTGATATTGACATCGTGATCGCCCACCTCCGCCTTGGTCGATGGGGTGAAAATGGGCGCCGGCAACCTGGCGGCCTGCTGCAATCCCTCCGCCAGGGGAATCCCGCATACGCTTCCTGTCTGCTGATACTCTTTCCAACCGGACCCTATGAGGTAGCCTCTGACGATCGCCTCCACCGGCAGGGGTTTGAGTTTGCGTACCACCATCCAGCGGTCTCCCAGGATATCGCGCTGGCGCGGGTCTGTTACAATCTTCTCGAGGGGGATATCCGCGAGGTGGTTGGGGACGATATCACGGGTGCGGTCGAACCAGAAGTTCGCCACTCTGGTCAGCACTTCCCCCTTTCCGGGTATGGCTTGCGGCATAACCACGTCGAAGGCCGAGAGTCGGTCGGTGGTGACAATCAGCAGATGGCTCTCATCCACTTCGTAGATATCGCGAACCTTGCCTCGGTTGAGCAACTTCAGATTCAGATCAGATTCAAAGAGCGTGGTGCTGGCTTCATTCATATCGCGGACCGACAATGCAAAAAATGTCATTATACCCAATGCGCTGACAAGCCCCAGACAAAAATGCCTATTTCAACCGACCGCCGGATTTCACCTTGATATCGATACAAAGGGCAATGGGCGAAACGATCATCAGACAAGGTAGCTTCCATGAACGACCAAGACGACTATCTGCAAGCCTTCAATGGGAGTTTTACCTCAACCCTGAGGTGGCATCAGTTGGACGCGTTGTGGCAGACCCTGAAACAGGATGCCGACGCTGGCTGGTACATCTATGCCATAGGTGAGCCGCCGCCGACCTCGAGCGCCGATGGCGAGATGGTATTGAAGTTTATCGATGGCATCGACCAGCTGCTGCGTGAAGAACATGACGAGGACTACTGCGGCATCGTCTACGCCGACAACCTCGCACAGCCCGCCTTCATCAAGATCTACGATCCGAATAATCTCGGCGTCTCCTGCGGCTATAGCGACAATCCACCGCTGCCGGGCTGGGTGCTGAGCAAGCTCGCCCCGGTTGACCTCCCCGCTGTGCTGGTGGCGAAGAATCGCAGGCGCTGGTGGCAGGCGTTGTGGAGTAAACCCTGAAGAGATTCGGGATTTATACGATTGAATCGTGCTATCCTGTATTACCAAGTTGTTTTGTAGGGTATTGGGTGGATTATGACGACGACCGAACAGGGCACTGCGAGTCACGAGTTGAGCGACCGGCTTGCCATTACGCGGGGCGTGATGAACATGTTCGAAAGCTGGGGACTGCATGCCGAAGAGATCATGGCGCTGCTGGATATGCAGGGAAAGGCGCGTCATCTAGCCCAGTATCGCTACAACAAGCCGCTGCCGGACAGCCCTGACATCATGCGGCGGGTGGAGTATCTGGTACGCATCGACGATGCCCTGCGCACCACCTATCCGGCCAACCCGAACATGGGTAAGCGCTGGCTGCGGCAACGCAACCATAAATTCAACAGGCACAGCCCGCTGTCGATGATGATCGGTGACGGCGAGCAGGGGATGATCTACGTGCTCTCCAGACTCGACTGTACCTTCGCTTGGGACCAGAGCGGCTCGACACCTAGCTGATCGATTGACTAGGCCTGCTCCATCCTCGTCAGCCAGGCATCCAACCCCTGGGCATCCAGGGTCAGATCCATCGCCATCAGCGCGTCAATCGTCTCCGCTGAAAGGCGGCAGCCATGAGCCTCCAGCCCCTGCATCATCCATGCGTTCAGGTTGGCGCGAATCTCTGCGATGCGCTGGGGTCCGGGTGCGGCGCCGGACGCGCGGGCGATGGCGGCGAAATCCTCGATGCCTTGGCCCAGCTTTTTCGCCATCTCCAGCGGATCGCTGATTTCACCATAGTGGGTAATGTAGACGCGTTGCGGGGAAAAGGCAGTCAACTTCTGCAGCGTGGCCAGCCACGTCTCGGGATCGAATTGGGTGGGCGTCGTCGGCGGCATGATGAACTGGCCGTTCTCGTTGTCGAACTCCCGGTAGGAGAGACCGAAGGTGTCACCGCTGAAAAACGCCTGGCTCTCGGCGTCGTAGACGCAAAAGTGGTGCCTGGCATGGCCCGGTGTGTCGAGGATGAGCAGTTCCCGCCCGCCGAAGCTGATGCGTGTCTGATCGGGGGCCTCGATGACCCGGGTCTCGTCGACAGGGAGCAGCCTGCCAAGCTGCCGTTCGAATTCCGCTTCGCCGTAGACGGCGGTGGCGCCCGCTATCAATTTCGCCGGGTCGATCATGTGCTTGGCGCCATAGGGGTGAATCACCAGTGATGCGCGCGGCAGCCTGCGCATCAGTTCGCCACTGCCGCCGGCATGATCGAGATGGACATGGGTGGGTATCACATATTTCACCTGGGATGCTGCGATCCCCTTTCTCTCCAGGAGGGCCATCAAATGGGGGACGCTATGGCTGGTGCCGGTATCGATAAATACGGCCTCTCCCTCCGACTCCAGGAGGTAACAGGCCGCCAGCCCCGGGCGTTGATAATGGGTGTCGATACAGGTTATCCGGTTGGCATATTCAATCCTGTCGAGTGTCGGCATCTTGTTTATCTAATTCTCGCTGTTGTCTTGATTGCTGATGGATTCCTCCGATCCTTGCAGCAGGTTTTGGATATTGGAACGGTGGCGCCAAAACAGGATCAGGGATATGACGACCTGCATGACCACAAGTTCCGTCTCGGGCCAGATCGCCCAGACGATCAGCGGCGCCAATGCCATGGACACCAATGCCGAGAGGGAAGAGATGTTGACCAGCCTTGCCATCAACAGCCAGATCAGGGCAACCGCCAGTCCGACTCCCCAGTGAAGGCCGAATTGCACCCCCAGTGCCGTTGCCACGCCCTTGCCGCCCTTGAAGCCGAAGAAGACCGGGTAGAGGTGGCCGAAAAAGGCCGCGATTCCGCACAAGGCGAGGACGAGCACCGAGGCCTCGAGCAGATGTGCCGCCAGCATCGGCAGCAAGCCCTTCAATGAATCGCCGAGCAGGGTGATCGCGGCCGCCTTTTTACCGCCGATTCGCAGTACGTTGGTTGCTCCCGGGTTGTTCGATCCCTGACTTCTCGGATCGGGCAGACCCATGATGCGGCAGACAATGATGGCGCTTGATATGGAACCAAGGAGGTAGGCCCCAAGAACGAGTAGAGAGTCTGTGACCATGTCTGCGGTTGCTGATTTACACCAATAAGGTTAACGATGAGTGGTCAATCGGCCTTCACTGTGCGATGGCCGTTCCCTCCCGCTGTGCTGCCGATAGTGTGGATATGCGGCCCGCCTGCACAGGCGCGGATCTGGGCTGATTTCGCCGGCCACATGTTGGAACAGAACTGCAGATAATACAAGGTTTGACCTGACCGGTGCCGTTTCAGGTCTCTATCTCGCGCACCATGGGGTTTGCTCACTGGCTATTCTCCACTACCATGGAGTTTTACTCAGTAGATGGCTCAATGTGTATGGATATCGTCTTTATCCGGGACCTGCGTGTCGATACCGTGATAGGTATCTACGACTGGGAACGAAAAATCAGGCAAACGGTGATTTTGGATCTCGAGATGGGAGCGGATATCGCCAAGGCGGCTTCAACCGATGCGATCGAGGATACCCTCGATTACAAGGCGGTGAGCAAACGCCTTTTTGCCTTCGTGCAAGAGAGCGAATTCCAGCTGGTTGAGACCCTGGCGGAACGCTGTGCCGAGATCGTTTTGACCGAGTTCGGGGTGCCCTGGGTACGCCTGACGCTGAACAAGGTCGGCGCGGTCAGCAGCGCCCGCGACGTGGGCGTGATCATTGAACGGGGCCGGCGTGGCTGAGCGCCGGGTGGTCAATGCCTGGCTGAGTCTGGGCAGCAACCTGGCGCCTGAGATCCAGATTCCCTCGGCGCTGCGCGAACTTGAGCGCCTGTTCGGCGATCTCAGGGTCTCCTCGATCTATGAGAGCCGTGCCATCGGCTTCGAAGGCGATAATTTTCATAATCTGGTTGTGGGGATCCTGACCGACCTCTCACCGAGAGCGTTGGTGGCGGCGCTGCGCGAAGTGGAAAAGCGACACGGCAGAGAGCGCACCCCGGAGAAGTTCTCTCCCCGTAGCCTGGACATAGACCTGCTCACCTATGGCGAGCAGATTCTCGATGATGGCCCGATCCAGCTTCCCCGGGATGAGATCGGGAAATATGCATTTGTCCTGCTTCCCCTGGCGGAAGTGGCAGGGGATGAGGTAGAGCCCCGGTCCGGGCGCACCTACAGCCAGTTGTGGGAGGCGTTCGAGGCTCAGGATCAGGCCCTGTGGCGGATCGAGGGGGGTAGTGGTCTATAACCGGCCGGATTCAGCGGGCGTGCAGCCAGGGGGATTGCAGGTCGGCGTCGATCTTGTTGAATTAACAGGCAAAAAAAACCCTGGCACCCTATCCTTGGGCGCCAGGATCTTGTGTCGCAATGATTGGTTGGCAATTGGTTTCAATCCATTGACATCCCTGTTCCATGCTGCTGTCCGTTGCGTCCTTGTATGCGACAGTTAAATTCTAAGCGAATAACCTCAGAAAAAATGCAGGATTGATCCCAAATCCGCGTAGGCTTTTTCTTACACAGTGGGGGGAGACAACTTGATTCATCGACGCTTCTTTTGAAACAATCCGTCCCTCACTATCAATCGGGTCGCTTGACCGTGTATCCTCGAGGACAAATCTCCATGCCGCTGATCAGAGCATTCCCAGGACTGCGACCCGCCGACGGGCGGGCAGTCGATGTCGCCGCTCCCCCCTACGATGTCATGAACGAGGCCGAGGCCAGGGAGATGGCCCATGGCCGTCCCTGGAGTTTTCTCCATATCTCGAGACCGGAGATCGACCTTCCCCAAGGGACCGATCCCTATGCCCCGGAAGTCTACGCCAAGGCAGCGGAGAATCTGCAGAGGATGGAGCGAGAGGGGGTACTGATCCGGGACCAGCGCCCCTGCTTCTATGTCTACCGCCTGACCATGGGCGATCATCGACAGACCGGGCTGGTGGCGGCGGCTTCGGTGGAGGCCTATGACAACGACCGCATCAAGAAGCATGAATTCACCCGCCCGGCCAAGGAGGATGACCGGGTGCGCCAGATCGATGCATTGAATGCCCAGACGGGCCCCGTGTTTCTGGTCTATCCGAGTGCGCCGAAGGTTGACGCCCTGCTCGGCGAGATATCGCAGCATCCTGCTGAAATGGAGGTCACCGCCGCGGATGGGGTCAGGCACGAGATCTGGGCCTTGGATGAGGAGGAGAAGGTCGATCTGCTGACCCGGGAGTTCGACCGCATGAGCGCCCTCTATGTCGCGGACGGTCATCACCGCTCCGCCGCGGGCTCGAGGGTCGCAGCGGCGAGGAGGGCGGCGAACCCGAATCATACCGGGGATGAGGCCTACAACTACTTCCTCAGCGTCATCTTTCCCCATAGCCAGATGCAGATCCTCGACTACAACCGGGTGATCAAGGATCTGCATGGCCTCGACAAGGGGGACTTTCTGAACCGGGTCGAAGCGGTGTTCCGGGTGACCCCCAGTGAACAGCCGGTCAAGCCTGACCACAGCGCTGAATTCGGCATGTATCTGGATGGAGAGTGGTATCGCCTGCAACTCGACTCGTCGCGGATTCCCGATGATCCCGTGGCCCGGCTCGATGTCAGTCTGCTGGCGGACAACCTGATCGAACCGATCCTCGGCATCTCCGATCCCCGCCGCGACGCGCGGATCGATTTCGTCGGCGGCATCCGCGGTCTCACCGGTCTGGAACAGCGGGTCGATAGCGGGGAGATGGCGGTGGCGTTTTCGCTCTATCCCACCAGCATGGAGCAGTTGATGGCGGTCGCGGACGCCGGCGAAGTGATGCCGCCGAAATCGACCTGGTTCGAACCGAAACTGGCGGATGGTCTGGTAAGCCACCTGCTCGACTGAAGCCGATGGTCACCACCCGTAGCCGACTGCCGGAGGGGGATAGCGCGGATGCCGCCGTCTTTTCCCACTGGCTGGAGATGCTGCCCGACGATTTCGATGAGCAGGACCGCCTGATGCTGCGCAAGGCGGGGGAGTTCGCCCTGGCCGCCAATCCGGAACAGCGGTTGCCCAGCGGCGAGACCCATATGCGCCACGCCCTGTCGGTGGCCGAGGTTCTCACCAAGTTGCGCATGGACCGGGAGACCCTCGCCTCTGCGCTGCTGCTGGGTGTGCTGCGGGATCCGGAAATCACCCTCGATATGCTGCGGCGCGAACTGGGCGATAGTACGGCCCACATGGTGGATGACCTGGCGCGCATCGACCTGCTGACCGATCTCTCCAGCGAGGTTTCCGCGCAGGAAGAGGCGCAGCATGCGGAGAACCTGCGCCGTCTGCTGCTGGGTATCGCGGAGGATGTCAGGGTGATCCTGGTGGTGGTGGCGGAACAGCTCCATCTGATGCGATCGGCGCGAAAGCTGTCCCTCGAGCTACGCCGCCGCCTGGCCAAGGAGACCGAGGAGATCTATGCGCCGCTGGCGAATCGGCTCGGAATCTGGCAGGTCAAGTGGGAGCTCGAAGACCTGGCGCTACGCTTTCTCCGTCCCGATGAATACAAGCGCATAGCGAGTCAGCTGGATGGCCGACGCGCCGACCGGGAGCGGTTCATCAAGGAGATTATCGAGCTGCTGCGGGAGAAGTTTCTCGCTGTCGGAATCGATGCGGAGATCAATGGCCGGCCCAAACATATCAACAGCATATGGCGCAAGATGCAGCGCAAGGCGGTGGATATCGAACAGATATTCGATCTCCGGGCGGTACGGGTGCTGGTGGATGACATTGCCCAGTGCTACGCGGCATTGGGCGTGGTGCACGGCTTGTGGAAGCACATCCCCGGTGAATTCGACGACTATATCGCGACCCCGAAGGCGAATCTCTACCGATCGATTCACACCGCGGTGATCGGACCGCAGGAGAAGACCCTGGAGGTGCAGATCCGCACCCGGGAGATGCACCATCACTCGGAACTGGGGGTGGCGGCGCATTGGCGATACAAGGAGAACGCCAAGCAGGACAGCGACGTGGAGCGCAGAATCCTGCGCATGCGCCAATGGCTGGAGAGCAGCGATGAAGCCGCGGATGGGCCGGAGAGCGAAACGGAGGCGACCCGGATCTATGTCCTGACCCCCAAGGGTAAGGTGGTGGAGCTGCCCAAGGGCTCGACGCCCCTCGATTTCGCCTATTCCATCCATACCGATGTGGGACATCAGTGCCGGGGGGCGAGGGTGGATGGTCATATCGTGCAGCTCAACCGCCCCTTGCGCAGTGGTGAAACGGTGGAGGTCTTGACCGCCAAGAACGGTACCCCGAGCCGGGACTGGATCAATCCCCACCTGGGTTATCTGCACACCGCCAAGGCACGCAACCGGGTCAAGCAGTGGTTCAAGCAACTCGATTTCGATCACCATGTGGAGCTGGGCCGTGCCGCCCTCGAACGCGAGATGACAAGGCTGTCGATCGTGCAGAAGCCGGATCTGGAAGCGGCGGCGGCGAAGTTCAATCTGGTCCATGTGGCGGATGTCTACGCGGCGATCGGCCGGGGAGATCTGTCGCCCATTCAGGTGGCCGGTTGGGGCAGCAGGGAACGCGCCGAGGCGGTGCCGAAAACGCTTACAGAGCCTCCGCGGGAGCAGCCCGCAATCAAAGGGGAGGTGGTGGTTGCCGGCGTCGATGACCTGATGACGACCATCGGGCGTTGCTGCAAACCTGTCCCCTACGACCCCATCATCGGCTATGTCACCCGCGGACGGGGGGTTACCATCCACCGCTCCGACTGCCCCAATATTCGTGCAATGAAGAACCAAGAAGGGGACCGCCTGGTGAAGGTGCATTGGAGCGCGCACCAGCAGGAGACCAGTTATGCGGTGGACTTCCTGGTGGTTGCCGGTGATCGAAAAGGATTGTTACGGGATATATCCACCATTCTGACCAATGAGGACATCGATGTCATCGGCGTCAACACCAGCAGCGACCGCAAGACCGACTCGGCCAGGATGCGCTTTACCGTCGAGGTGCATGATATGGAACAATTGAGCCGGCTGTTGTCGAAAGTCGAACAGTTGCCGGATGTGAATCTGGTGAAACGGCTGGTTTAAGTCCCATGATTAGATTGCCAGTCGGGCATGTCGCCGCTAAACTAACGCTTTGTTATATTGTCCTTTTTCTCCTCCCTCACTGGCGCAAGACCGAGATCGCGGATACCTGCTTTGGCTAACGAAACAGAAATCACCAATCTCCTAGACCTTGATCTGCAGGGAATGGAGTCCTTTTTCCTGGGATTGGGCTCCAAGGCCTTTCACGGCAGGAATGTCTTCAAATGGATCCATAAGCATGGTGTCACCGACTTCGATGCCATGACCGACATCTCGAAGCGCCTGCGCTCGCAACTGCAGCAGGTGGCGCGGGTCGAGCTGCCGCGGCAGGTGTACGAACAGCCGGCAACGGACGGTACCCGGAAATGGGTGCTTGAATTGGGGGATGGTCAGCGGATCGAATCCGTGCTGATACCGGATGATGGCCGCAACACCCTCTGCGTCTCCTCCCAGGTGGGTTGCGCCCTCGATTGCAGCTTCTGCTCCACCGCCCGCCAGGGCTTTAATCGCAATCTGACGGTTGCCGAAATCATCGGCCAGGTCTGGGTGGCCAGCCGTAAATTGGGTAGCCCGCCGAGCAATATCGTGCTGATGGGCATGGGCGAGCCCCTCGCCAATCTCGATGCGGTGATCACCGCGATGAAGATCATGCAGGACGATTTGGCCTATATGGTATCCAAATATCGAGTTACCATAAGCACATCGGGGATCGTGCCGGCGCTCAAGAGGTTGCGGGAACAGTGCGATGTCAGTCTGGCTGTCTCCCTGCACGCGCCAGACAATGAGCTGCGGGATAGATTGGTGCCGATCAATCGGAAATATCCCTTGGAAGAGCTGATTCCCGCATGCCGTGAATATGTCAAAGGCGATAAACGGCGCAAAGTGACTTGGGAATATGTCATGCTGGATGGTATCAACGACTCGCTGCAACATGCCAAGGCCCTGATCCGCCTCCTCGAAGGGACGCCATCGAAGGTCAATCTGATCCCTTTCAATCCCTTTCCGGGAACCGACTATCGGACCTCGCCGCCGCAGCGGGTGGAGGCGTTCCGTGCGCGCTTGAAGCGTTCGGGCATCATCGCCACGACGCGTAAAACCCGGGGCGAGGATATCGATGCCGCCTGCGGCCAGCTGGTGGGCAAGGTCAGGGATCGCAGCAGCAGGGAGTTGCGCATGGAGAATTTGAGCAATATCAAACTGGGTGTTTCATGAAGTTGATCGCTGGTTATCTCTGCTACCTCCTCCTATTTTCAGTTTTGATTCTGAGTGGCTGTGCAACTCAGCAGCAAGCCGCCGACACCACGGGCAACCTGGGCCGGGAGAAGCGCAACAGCCCGGCGAAGATCTATGTGGAGATGGGCATGGCCTATATGCGGGACGGCCAGTCGGCGATCGCATTGCAGAAGCTGAAGAAGGCGCTGGAGGTGGATGAGAAATCCGCAGAGGCCAACAACGTGATTGCCATTCTCTATGAGCAGCTGGGCGAAACGACCCGGGCCGGGAAGCACTTTGACCGCGCGGTAGAGCTGGATGGGCGTGATCCCTACATACGAAACGCCCGCGGCAGTTACAACTGTCGACTCGCTCGCTACGATGCCGCCCTGGATGACTTTGAACAGGCGCTCGCCAATCCTCTCTATCCCACGCCGTGGGTGGCGATGACAAATGCCGGATTGTGCGTCGAACGGGCCGGGGACGATGCCAAGGCTGAAAACTTCTACCGCCGCGCACTCTCCGCCAACGCCACCTATCCCATCGCGCTGTTTCAGATGGCGGAGGTCTCGTTGCAGCAGGAGAACGACCTATCCGCCCGCGCCTATCTGGAGCGCTATCACAGCGAGGTCAAACCCACCGCCGCATCGCTTTGGTTGGGCGTGCAGATCGAGAAACGGTTAAGGGATCTGGCAAAGAGCGCCGAGTACAGAATCAGGCTGCTCAGGGAGTTCCCCGATGCACCCGAGGTCCAGTTGCTCTACGAATCCGAACGAAGCAGATGAATGTCATGAGCAGAGATGAGAGTGACACAGCCCCGGATCTGGCGATTGGGCCTGGCATGCAGTTGCGCAAGGCGCGCGAGCGACAGGGCCTGGATCAGGCCAAGATGGCCGCTCAGCTGCATTTAAGCCAGACGATGATAGCCGCCCTGGAGGCCGATGATTTCGACAACCTTCCCGGTCCGGTCTTCGTCCAGGGCTACCTGCGCAAATACTCGCGGCTGCTCGGGGTCAACGAGGATGCGGTTGTCGACGCCTATCAAAATCTCTTTCCCGTCTCCGAAGAGCTGCCGATATCAGGGGCGCCCAAGCGGGAGGTGGGCAGCGAGTTGCACAGTGGATCCGGTCTGATACGTTATGCGACCTGGGGTATTCTGCTGATCCTGGTGGTCTTGGTTTTCTACTGGTGGCTGACCCGGGTCGAGATGGAAGAGCCGGTCGCCATACCCGCCGAGGAGCAGGATCGGATAGGCATGCAGGAACTCGCTGTCGAACAGCCTGTTTTGCAGCCGATACCGGTTGAGGAGGAGGCGCCCCAAGCGGAAACCTCGTCGCAGCGTGTCGTGGAGGAGTCGGAGCAGGTGCTGAGCGAGATCGACGAGGTACTCTCCGGCTCCGACCGGTTGCTGGTGCCGGCGGACGGGGAACCGCCACAGCCAGTCGAGACCGAGGTGCAGGCGCCCGCGGTCACGCCGTCCCCGGTGGCGGCCGCAACCCGGGAGAGCGCTATCGAAGAGATCTCCGACAGCGCCACGAAACGGGTGGTGTTCCAGTTCAGCGAACCCTGCTGGACCGAGGTTCGAGACCAAAACGGCAAGCTGCGCATCTTTGGTGAGATCCGCTCCGGCAGGACACGCACGCTGGATAGTCGGTTGGGGCCCTTCAGTGTGCTGCTGGGGAATGCCCTGGGGGTGAAACTGACCATCGACGGCGAACCCTTCGATCTCAAGCCCTTCACCCGCGGCAAGGTGGCGCGGTTTACCCTCGATCCACAGCGTCTGTGAGCGCATAGACCTTCACCAGGATAGTGGCGGTTTCTCGGCCTGCCAGGGTTTGGCGCAAGCTGCGACCGGCGGCGAATGGCATGCCCCTTTGCAGTGGAATACTAGGCCAAAACGACGGTTCCGTGGTACTCTTCACCGTTTTATCCGAAAGCCTCACGCTATTTACCTGATTCAATGGCAAAGCAGATCCAAGCCATACGCGGGATGAAGGATATCCTGCCGCAACAGACGCCTCTCTGGCAGTTTCTGGAGGATCGGGTGCGCTCGGTGCTCAGCCGCTACGGCTATGCCGAGATTCGCATGCCTATCGTCGAGATGACAGAGCTGTTCAAGCGCTCCATCGGTGAAGTCACCGATATCGTGGAGAAGGAGATGTACACCTTCGCCGACAGAAACGGTGACAGCCTGACACTGCGGCCGGAAGGCACCGCCGGTTGCGTGCGGGCAGGCTTGGAAAACGGCCTTATCTTCAATCAGACCCAGCGGCTTTGGTATCAGGGGCCGATGTTTCGTCATGAGCGTCCGCAGAAGGGTCGCTACCGCCAGTTTCACCAGGTCGGCGTCGAGACCTTCGGCCTCGCGGGGCCCGATATCGATCTAGAGCTGATCCTGATCACGGCCAGGATCTGGCGGGAGTTGGGGCTCGAGGACCTGGAGCTGCAGCTCAACACCCTGGGAACAGCGGAGGAGCGCCGGCACTACCGCGATCGCCTTGTCGACTATCTGCGCCAGCGCTTCGACGAACTCGACGAGGATAGCCGGCGCCGGCTGGAGAGCAATCCACTGCGAATCCTCGACAGCAAGAATCCGCAGATGGCATCGGTGATAAAGGATGCGCCCAGCCTGATGGAACACCTGGAAGAGCCGTCGCTGGCGCACTTCGATCACCTGCGCCGGGGGCTCGATGAGGCTGGCGTGGACTACAGGCTCAATCCGCGGCTGGTGCGGGGCCTCGACTACTATAGCCGAACGGTGTTCGAGTGGGTGACGAACAGCCTGGGCGCCCAGGGCACGGTCTGTGCCGGTGGACGCTATGATGGACTGGTCGAACAGCTGGGTGGCAGGCCGACACCCGCGGTAGGCTTTGCCATGGGCCTGGAGCGCCTGATCGCCATGCTGGAGAGCCGTGATTTGCAAGAACAACTGGCCACGCCCGATGTCTACCTGGTGATGATGGGGGACAGGGCATCCCGAGAGGGTGTGCTGCTGGCGGAACGATTGCGCAGCGGGCTACCCTGGCTGCGCCTGATCAGCCACTGCGGGGGCGGTACATTCAAGAATCAGCTGAAGAAGGCTGACCGCAGCCGGGCAGGCTACGCCCTGATCCTCGGCGAGGATGAGGTTGCGCGCAAAGAGATAGGCCTCAAGCCCCTGCGCGGCGAAGGCGAGCAGCAGCAGGTGGCGCAGGCGCAGCTGCAAGCCAGGCTTGAGGAAGTGATAACCCGTGGACAATGATGAATCGCCGGCAGGGCCGCCTGCCGGGGCAATTCGGACAACAGTGAGTCATTGAAGGTATATACAATGAGCGAGTATCAGACCGAAGAAGAACAGGTCGAGGCGATTAAACGCTGGTGGAAAGAGAACGGTACCTCGGTAATTGCCGGTCTGGTCATCGGACTGGGGGGCGTCTTCGGCTGGCAGGCCTGGGGGAACTACAAGGACCGGATCGGCGCCGAGGCGGCACTCGCCTTCAATCAGCTGGTGGCCGCCGTGGATCGGGGGGACAGTGCTTCGGCGGTGAAGCAGGCGGAGCTGATGCGCGATAACTACGACAACAGCAGTTATGCCGTTTTCGCCGCAATGGCCGAGGCGAGAGTAAAGCTCGAAGCGGGTGATGCCGCAACCGCGATCTCCCGCCTGGAGTGGGCTGTTCAACACGCGGACAACCCGGCCTTGAAACAGTTGGTCCAACTCAATCTTGCGAGGATCAAGCTCAATGAGGGCGACCTCGACGGCGCCGAGAAACTGGTCGGCTCGGAGGCGGGCGGATTCGCCGGTGAGTTTGCGGTAGTCCGCGGCGATATCGCCTTGGCCAGGGGCGACAGGGCTGCGGCAGCGGCTGCCTACACCCGGGCCATGACGCTGCAGGTCAGCAACCGCGATCTGTTGCAGATGAAGCTCGACGATCTGGCGGCGAACACCCCTTGAGGTTGAGATGAAAGCCGTAGTTTACTGGCCCCTGTTGTTGCTGCTCGCAGGCTGTAGCGCCTTCAGCGGCAAGGATAATGCGGATCCCCCCTCCGAGCTGATCGAGCTGGAGCCGGAGCTGCGAATCGAAGAGGTGTGGGACGCGGGTTTCGAGGATGCGGATGAGGCCATGCTCAAGCTGATGCCGGTTATCAGCGAGGGGATTCTCTATGTCGCGGAACCCTCGGGCGAGGTGTTCGCCCTCGATCCCGAGACCGGCGACCGGCGCTGGTCAGTTGACACCGAGAGCCCGCTGAGCGGCGGTCCGGGGGTCGCCGAAGGTTCGATCGCCCTCGGCACCCTGGAAGCGGAATTGATCCTGTTGAACAGTGAGGATGGCGCCGAAAGATGGCGGCGGCGAGTCAGCAGTGAGGTGCTTTCCTCGCCGGTGGTCAATGACAACAAGGTGGTTTGTCGCACCACGGATGGCGGCGTCGCCGTCTACGCCGTCGAGAATGGTGACAAGCGTTGGGCCTACGACCGCAGCGTTCCGGTGTTGACCCTGCGGGGCGACAGCTCCCCGATGGTCAACGATTACCAGGTTCTGGCCGGGTTTGCCGGCGGTAAACTGGTCGGACTCTCGCTGGAGAGCGGTTTGGTGAACTGGGAGGCCACAATCTCCACCCCCAAGGGGCGCACGGAGCTGGAACGGGTCGTCGATATCGATGCGGATCCCGTGTTGGTGGAGGGTACGCTCTATGTTACCTCCTACCAGGGAGACGTCGCCGCTGTCTCCGAGTCCAGCGGCGTGGTGCTGTGGCGGCGCAACATCTCCTCCCATGCCGGGCTCGATGCCAACTGGCGCCAGGTATTCATTACCGACGACGAGGACCATGTCTGGTCGCTGGACGCCACCAACGGGGCCACCCTTTGGCAGCAGAAAAAGCTGCACGCGCGCAAGCTCTCCGCCCCGGCGATGGTGGACGACAAAATCGTCGTCGGCGATTTCGACGGCTATCTGCACTGGCTCTCCCAGGAGGACGGGCGCCAGCTCGCCCGCATCAGGGTCAGCGGCGACGCCATCCGCCTTAAACCGCTGGTGATGGGCGATATCGTCTATGTGTTGGACGAGGGAGGAAACCTGAGCGCCCTGAAAGCCCGGCCGATCGAGACCGAGATCCCCTGACATGCTGCCGGTGATCGCCCTGGTCGGACGTCCCAACGTGGGTAAGTCGACCCTCTTCAACCGCTTGACCCGCAGCCGGGATGCCCTGGTGGCGGACCAGCCCGGCCTCACCCGGGACCGTAAGTACGGCACCGGAATACTGGGCAGCCACCCCTACGTGGTGGTGGATACGGGAGGCATCAGCGGTGATCAGATCGGCATAGATCAGCTGATGGAGCAGCAGGTGATGCAGGCGATCGGCGAGGCCGACCACATCCTCTTTCTGCTCGACGCCAGGGAGGGCTGCACCGCGGGCGACGAGGCGATCGCCCAGCAGCTGCGGCGCACTGGAAAACCGGTCACCCTCGCGGTCAACAAGAGCGAGGGGATGGAGGGCGATCTGGCCGCCAGCGACTTCTATCGACTGGGCTTCAACCGGCTGCACACCATCGCGGCGGTGCACGGACGCGGCGTGCGCGGCCTGATCGACGAAGTACTGGAATCCCTGCCCCCCGTGGAGAGGGGATTACCGGCGGAGGAGGGGGGAATTCATATCGCGGTGGTCGGTCGCCCCAATGTGGGCAAGTCGACCCTGGTGAACCGGATGCTGGGCGAAGAGCGGGTGGTCGCCTACGATCAGCCGGGGACGACCCGGGACAGCATCTACATCCCCTTCAGCCGCAACGAGCGCCGCTACACGCTGATCGATACCGCGGGGGTGAGGCGCCGCTCGCGCATCCGCGAGGCGATCGAGAAGTTCAGCATCATCAAGACGCTGCAGGCGATCGAAGAGGCCAACGTGGTGCTGATGCTGGTGGATGCGCGCCAGGGGATAGGCGAGCAGGACGCCAACCTGGCGGGGCATGTACTCGACAGCGGCAGGGCGCTGATCCTGGTGATCAACAAGTGGGATGGCCTGAGCGACGAGCAGCGGGAAGGGATCAAGAGCGAGATCGAGCGCAAGCTGCCGTTTCTCAATTTCGCCCGCCACCACTACATCTCGGCGCTGCACGGCTCCGGGGTGGGGGATCTCTTCGAACTGGTGGAGAAGGTCTATCGCAATGCCATGCGCGACCTGCCGACGCCGGAGCTGACTCGCCTGCTCGAGGCCCTGGTGGAGGAGCATCAGCCACCCCAGGTGCGCGGCCGCAGGATCAAGCTGCGCTATGCCCACCAGGGCGGCAAGAACCCGCCCATCATCGTCATCCACGGCAACCAGACCGAACAGGTGCCGGACAGCTACAGACGCTATCTCGTCGGCCGCTTCCGCAAGGCGTTGAGGCTTGATGGCACACCCATCCGGATAGAGTTCCGCTCCGGCGACAACCCCTATCAGGGAAAGCGGAACAAACTCACCAAGCGCCAGATCCAGAAGCGTCAGCGATTGAAGCAGTTCGTAACCCGGAAACGATGACGGCGAAATCCCTGGCCTACGTGGAGAAGCTGGAGACCCTGCTGCAGCGGTCGGGCATAGATCGACTCGATCCCGGGCAGCAGCAGTTTCTCCGCCGGCAGTGCCTCGACTACCGCTTCACTCAGCAGGAGCTGCGGCAGCTGAGTGATATCGCCGTCGATCTGGCGATGTGGGGAGAGCAACCGTTGGACCAGGTCTGGCCAGATGCGGAACCCGGCAATCTCAATCCGAAACAGCGGCGGCAGCGGCTCCTCGAGCGTCTGTCCGATCATTGGCGGCAGCTGAAACAGGGGCCCAAGCGTTATCCCCGATTGCCGCTGAGGGTGGCGCCGGAGCTACAACGCATCACACGCATCGAAGTCGATAAGGAGCGGCTCGCCCTTGGGTCCTGTCCGGTGGCGTCCCCCCGGACCCGCTGCTGCAACCTGATGACCCTGGATGCGGTGGAGAACTGCGGTTTCGACTGCAGCTACTGCAGCATCCAGTCCTTCTACCATGGCGACGAGGTCCGGTTCGACCGGGATTTCGCGCACAAGCTCGCCCGCCTCGAACTCGATCCGCAGCGCAGCTACCACATCGGCACGGGGCAGTCATCCGACTCCCTGATGTGGGGCAATCAAGGCGGTGTGCTGGACGCCCTGCTCGAATTTGCCTGGCGCAATCCAAACGTGATCCTGGAGCTGAAGAGCAAATCGAAGAACGTCAGCCACCTGCTGAAAGCGGAGCTGCCTCCCAATCTGCTCTGTACCTGGTCGCTCAACACGCCGACGCTGATCGACCATGAGGAGCATCTCACCGCCCCGTTGGAGGATCGTCTGCAGGCGGCCCGTCGTCTCGCGGACCTCGGGGTGCTGGTGGGTTTTCATCTCCACCCCATGATCCACTATGCGGATTGGCGGCAGGAGTATGGCGCCCTGTTGCAGAGACTGCTGCAAACCTTCTCCGCGGAGGAGGTGGCGTTGATTTCCCTGGGCACCCTGACCTATATCAAGCCGGTGATCAGGCAGCTGCGGGAGCGCAGGGGATTTCGCAGCAAGATCCTGCAGATGCCGATGGTGGAGAGCGATGGTAAGCTCTCCTATCCCCGGGAGATCAAGGAACAGATGTTCAGCTTCGCCTATCAATCGCTTCGGCCCTGGCATGGGGAAGTCTTTTTCTATCTCTGCATGGAGAACCCTGGTCTCTGGCGGCCGGTGTTCGGCTATGAGTATGCCTCGAATCAGGCCTTCGAAACGGCGATGATGCAGGCCTACCGGAACAAGATCGCCGCCAACAGGAGCGCCCGGTGAACGCTGACCAGCTGCTGGTGGGGTTGAGCTTCTTCTGCTATCTGTTGGCGGTGCTCGGCATCGGCATCGTCGCCTGGCGCCGAACCAGGAGTCTATCCGACTTCGTTTTGGGCGGCAGAAGTTTGGGCAGTTGGGTTGCCGCGCTGAGCGCCAGCGCCTCCGACATGAGCGGCTGGCTGCTGCTGGGGCTGCCGGGCTATGCCTATGTTGCCGGTCTGGAGTCGTTCTGGCTCGCCCTGGGCCTGCTGATCGGTACCTGGCTCAACTGGCGTCTGGTGGCGGCGCGACTGCGCACCGCCTCCGAGGCGGCGGGGAATGCACTCACCCTGCCCGAGTATCTCTCCAACCGCTTCGAGGATTCCAGCGGACTGATCCGGGTATCCTCATCCTTCTTCGTCCTCCTCTTCTTCCTCTTCTATACCAGCTCGGGCTTGGTTGCCGGCGGCAAGCTCTTCGAATCGGTGTTCGGACTGCCCTATGTCTGGGCGGTCGCCTCGGGTGCCGCCATCATCATTCTCTATACTGCATTCGGCGGCTTTCTCGCCGTCTCATGGACCGATCTTTTCCAGGGTCTGCTGATGTTGTTGGCGCTGGTGGCCATACCCCTCTATGCGCTGCCGGAGCTGGGCGGAATCGATGGCTTTGTGTCGACAATGGGTGGGATAAATGGGGAGCTGCTCGATCCGCTGAGCGACAGTAAGGGGGGGCCGCTCGGTTTGATCGCCATCGTCTCATTGATGGCTTGGGGACTGGGTTATTTCGGTCAACCCCATATCCTGGCACGCTTCAAGGCAATCAAAGAGAGCGGATTCGTACCCAGGGCGGAGCGGATTGCCGTAAGCTGGGTCTTCATCTCCCTCACCGCCGCCTGCCTGGTGGGCATGATGGGCGTCCCCCTGTTCGAGGTCCCGCTGGAGGATGCGGAGACGGTCTTCATCCGCCTCGTCGAGCTGCTCTTCCATCCCCTGGTGGCCGGGATCTGCCTGGCCGCCATTCTGGCGGCCATCATGAGTACCGCCGATTCCCAGCTGTTGGTCTCCTCCAGCACCTTTACCGCTGACCTCTATCGCCTGTTGCTGCGCAAACAGGCGAGTGAGGCGGAGTTGGTGATAGTGGGTCGCCTGGCGGTGTTGTCGATTGCCTTGGTCGCCTTGCTGTTGGCGCTGGATCGCGAGAGCAAGGTACTCGACCTGGTCTCCTACGCCTGGGCCGGATTTGGTGCCGCCTTCGGTCCGGCGGTGTTGCTCTCCCTCTACTGGAAGGGGATGAATCGTTGGGGCGCGCTGGCGGGGATAGTCAGCGGAGGATTGACGGTGGTGATCTGGAAACCACTGCAGGGCGGCCTCTTCGACCTCTATGAAATCATCCCCGGCTTTCTCATCTCACTCCTGATGATCCTGCTGGTCAGCCGCCTAACCGCCACCAGGCCACCATCCAGTTAATCCTCCTGTTTTCAGTAAGATCAGACGTTTTGTTTTGACTGCCGTGGCCGTCTGTTCAAATGAACATCATTTAATAAAACATTGTTACATATAGGAATCTTGTGCATGAGATCACTGTGTGAACCGCGGGATAGTGTGATAGTGAACACTTAGGCTCGACAGATGGACAGATCCAACAATGGAATGTAGACAGATAATCAGGAGTGATTATGGGAAGACGGGGTGAACACAGTAAATCGGAAATCGAGTGTATGGCCCTCGAGGCAGCGGAAGCCATTATCGAAGCCGAGGGTTATGACGCACTCTCCGCGCGCAAGGTGGCTTCAGCCATCGGTTATACGGTCGGAAGTCTCTATTTCGTATTCAGGAATCTCGACGAGCTGGTGCAACGGATCAATGGGCGCACCCTGGATCAGCTCTATGCCGGCCTGATCGAGGCGCTCTCGGACTGCCGGCATCCACAGCAGTGCATCTATGCCCTGGGCGGCGCCTATCTGGGGTTCGCCGCCCGCCATCCGCATCGCTGGCGTATGATATTCGAGCAGCAGCCACGGGACGACAAACTCACCATCGAGGTCTACCAGGAGAAGATGGATCGGCTCTATGAGTTGATGGAAATACAGCTGAAGGCGCTGGCAGCCCGCCCCGAGGAAGAGGTCTTCATCGCCACCCGGGCGCTCTGGAGCGGAATACAGGGTATCGCCTCGATGACGATAGGCCGAATACCCGACAGCGAGGAAGAGCAGTGGGCGCACAAGCTATCCAGGCATCTCATCGGCCACTATCTCACCGGTCTAGGCACGACCCAATTCAGCAGCAGGGTCAATCAACCAGTCGGTCAACTCGTCGACTATCCGAAATGAGCGGCATCAAGGGTCGGGTCTGAATTCACTCCAAGTCCGAATTCAGGCCCGGCCCACACCTTCCAGGCAAAAACCCACCAAAATACTTGGTATCTAGACGCGATTTTCGTGTAGAATCCCCCGCCATGATTTTTCAGTAAATACGACGGACCCTCAATCTGTCCGCAGCAGGAGTAACTGACGATGTCTGACCTGACACAAGATTCTGTAAATGAGGCCATCAAGGGGTATCTGGAACCACACCTCGAGAAGGACCTGGTAACCGCCAAGGCGATCAAATCCATCGCCATCGAGGGTGGCAAGGTGAGCGTGGCGGTCGAGCTGGGTTTTCCAGCCAAGGGTTGTATGGGGGATATTTCCGCAGCCATACAGGAGAAGGTGGGGGCGCTGCCCGGCGTGGAGAGCGTCGAGGTCGATATCAGCGCCAAGGTCGTTGCCCATTCAGTACAGAAATCCCTCAAGCCGATCGACAACATCAAGAACATCATCGCCGTTGCATCCGGCAAGGGCGGTGTCGGCAAATCCACCACGGCGGTCAACCTGGCCCTTGCCCTGGCGGAAGAGGGGGCCAAGGTCGGTGTCCTCGATGCGGATATCTATGGTCCCTCACAGCCGCGCATGCTGGGGATCCAGGGCAAGCCCGAGTCGAAGGACGGCAAGACCCTGGAGCCGATGGAGGGCTATGGCATGCAGGCGATGTCGATCGGTTTTCTGATCGATGAAGAGACGCCGATGATCTGGCGCGGGCCGATGGTGACCCAGGCCCTGGAGCAACTGCTCAACGACACCAACTGGGACGGACTCGACTACCTGGTGGTGGATCTCCCCCCGGGAACCGGCGACACCCAGCTGACCCTGGCGCAAAAGGTGCCGGTCTCCGGCGCGGTGATCGTCACCACGCCGCAGGATATTGCCCTGCTGGATGCGCGCAAGGGGCTGAAGATGTTTGAGAAGGTCGAGGTGCCGGTGCTGGGCATAGTGGAAAACATGAGTATCCATATCTGCTCGAAATGCGGCCACGAGGAGCATATCTTCGGTCAGGGCGGCGGTTCCTCCATGGCGGCCCAGTACAGCGTCGATCTGCTGGGCGCGCTGCCCCTCGATATCCGGATCCGTGAGGAGACCGATGGCGGCAAGCCGACCGTGGTCGCCGAACCCGAATCCCGCATCTCGCAGATCTATCGCGAGATTGCCCGCAAGACCGCCGCCAAGCTCTCGTTACAGGCCAAGGATTATGCGGCCAAGTTCCCGAATATCGTGATTCAGAATAATTGACGATTAGCCATTGCAGGCTGTTGGATTATCACGAAGGGCACGAAGAACATTGATGACACTCTTAGTGCCCTTCGTGGTGTAAATCAGCCCTGTTTTGCAGATGCGGCCCCGTTTTCCGGGCACAACTATCCAATGATTGGTTTATTTGCGCTAGTCTGCATTCAATACGACAGAGGGTGGCAGTTCTGACAACGCTGCGTTGGGATGATCAAGGTGCACGTCATTCCGGCGCAGGCCGGAAGCCGGGGGATCGAGTTGACAACCCTTGTTTAGGCCCAGTCCTCGAATGTGCTTTTAACCTTGAGTTTGTTTGTCACTTGGTTCATATCCCTGCATGTCTTGATTCCGGCATTCGCCGGAATGACGAATATTTACAGATCAGTGTAATCGGAGCATAAGTCGCTTAATCCCTTATCCAGGGCCTCTCCGGCGATAATGCCTGCCATCTGTTGATGATGCCGCAGAAGAGTCTTGCGGTCTGCTGGGTATCGTAGATAGCCGAGTGCGCCTCGCTGCTGTCCCAGTCGAGACCGGCGGCCTTTGCCGCCTTGGCGAGCACGGTTTGGCCGTAGGCCACGCCCGCCAGGGTGACGGTGTCGAAGGTGCTGAAGGGATGGAAAGGGTTACGCTTGATCCCCGTTCTTTCGACGGCGGCGTTGAGAAAGCCGAGATCGAAAAAGGCATTGTGGCCCACCAGGATCGCCCGCTTGCAGCCGCTTGCCTTGACCGCCTTGCGGATCGGGGCGAACAGCTGCCGCAGGGCCTCCTTCTCCGGCAGTGCGTCGCGAAACGGGTGCTGCGGATCGATGCCGTTGAATTCGAGTGCCTTTGGGTCGATATTGGCGCCCTCGAAGGGGATCAGGTGATAGGCATGGGTCTCGGCCGGGTGGAGCATGCCCGCTTGATCGATGGCGATGGTGGTTGCGGCGATCTCAAGCAGGGCATCCTTGGCGGCATCGAAGCCACCGGTCTCCACATCGACGACCACGGGCAGATAGCCGCGAAATCTCTGTCCCATGGCGCTGTTGTAGGTGGTCTCGCTCATCGACGCTAGGATAAAGAAAGGTGGTCTGTTTTACGACTCTTTTTCGGCGCCTCCAAGGCGCGCGGATGGCCGGATTGAGTGTTTAAATTCTACTCAAAATCGGATATCGATGGTGTTTCGGGACTATATCACGCAAGTTTGACCATTTTCATTTCACCTGCGACCGATCAGGCTGATATGATGTCGTACTTAACTGTTCCTTAAGAAAGAAGAAGAGGTCCTGGTTAACCGATGCTCGCAAGTGAGCAGCCGTTAATCGGTCCGAACAATGAGCTTGAGCGCCGTGAGTAATAGGATTGTCATTGTCAGCCTGCTGCTGCTGTTTCTTAACGGCTGTGCCAGTATGCAAAACCTGCACCCCGCTGATCCTCTCGAGTCGGTCAATCGGGGCATCGACCAGTTCAACCAGGAGTTTGATCAATATGTGGCCAAGCCGGTGGCCAAAGGCTATCGTGTCGTTACGCCTTCACTGCTCGATCTGGGGATAACCAATTTTTTCAACAATCTCGCCGATGTCCCATCGGCGGTCAACAATCTGCTGCAACTCAAACCGACCCATGCGCTGACCGATCTCGGACGGGTCTGTATCAATACCACGCTGGGCATCTTCGGACTCTTCGATGTGGCGTCCGATATGGGCATACCCAACTATAAAGAGGACCTGGGACAGACCCTGGGTTTTTGGGGGATGGGTGACACGCCCTATCTGGTGGTGCCGTTTCTCGGACCCACCACGCTGCGTGATCTGATTGGCCTGGCGGGCGACACCTGGATGAATCCGATCAGCTATCCAAGTCAGGAGACCTACTACGCCCTGACTACCCTGCGACTCATCGACGTGCGTGCCGATCTGCTCGAGGCCGGAGATGTTCTGGATGAGGCTGCCGTGGACCGATACGCCTTCCAGCGTGAGTTTTATCTGCAGAAGAGGGATTCACAGATCAAGGACGGCCTCAACCATATGAGTGAAGACGACCTCTTCGATGACACCTTCTTCGATGATGAGGATGTGCCGTTCCCTGAGGATGAGCTGTGAGGCTCAGCGAACCAGCCGCCAGCTGATTGTCTCCCCGCTGCGCAGTGGCACCACCCGGTCTTCGCCGAACTGATAGCTTTGCGGGGATTTCCAGGGCCGCTTCTCCAGGATGATCTTGTCCCGGTTTCTGGGCAGGCGGTAGAAGTCGGGACCGAAGAGGCTGGCAAAGCCTTCCAGCTTATCCAGGGCATCGGCCCCCTCGAACACCTCTGCGTAGAGTTCGATCGCCGCATGGGCGGTGTAACAGCCCGCGCAGCCGCAGGCACACTCCTTGGCGTGTTGTGGATGGGGGGCGCTGTCGGTACCGAGGAAAAAATGGGGTTCGCCGCTGGTTGCCGCCGCAATCAATGCCGCTTGATGACTCTCCCGCTTCAGGATCGGCAGGCAGTAGTAGTGGGGGCGTATACCGCCAACCAGCATCGCATTGCGGTTGTACATAAGGTGCTGCACCGTGATGGTCGCCGCTATGTTGCCTTCTGCGGCGCGGACGAAATCGACCGCCTGCTTGGTGGTGACATGTTCAAAAACCATGGGCAGGGCTGGAAAATCCCGCGCCAGCGGCTGCAGATGACGATCGATAAAGACCTGTTCGCGGTCGAAAATGTCCACATCCGGATCGGTCACCTCGGCGTGAATCAGTAGCGGCAGCCCCTCTTTCTGCATCGTCTCGAGGGCCGGATAGCAGTTTCTGATGTCGGTGACGCCGGCGTCGGAATGGGTGGTGGCGCCCGCGGGGTAGAGCTTTATCCCTTTGACAATACCGCTCTGCTTCGCCGCGATCACCTCGTCACTGCTGATGCGGTCGGTCATATAGAGGGTCATCAGCGGATTGAAGTCACTCGTTTGGGGCAGTGCGGCGAGAATACGCTCCCTGTAGGCCTGGGCCATGGCCGTGGTCGTGACCGGCGGCTTCAAATTAGGCATCACGATGGCGCGGGCGAAACGCTCTGCGCTGTGGGCTACCACGGATGCCATGGCTTCATCGTCACGAAGATGGAGGTGCCAGTCGTCAGGTCGGATGAGGGTGATTTGCATGCTTTACCGATCCGGTGGGTTATTTCGTTATTGGGAATATTAGAAAATACCTATTTAAAGGTTTTTTACAATTAGAAATCGCAATTTGTTAAATTAAGTAATTACTAATATTCTATACCTCGAAGGCTACGCTGTATCTGCTTTCCAAAAATACATCACGATTACATTCTATCTCGAGGAGAGTGAATAATGAAAAAGATCGTTCAAGCTTCTGCAGCTGCTGCTCTGATCGTTGCTTCCGCTTCCGCTTCCGCATGGTGGGGCGGCCCAGGCTGGGGAAATCGCGGCTGGAATAACGACGGCTGGGGTGACGGCTGGGGTGATGGCTCTGGTGACTTCAGCTTCGGCATGAGCGGCAGCGCTCGCGGTTCCGGCTATGGCCGTGGCTACAACACCTATCGTGACTACTACGGTTACGGTCCCTATGGCTATGGCGCACCCTATGGCTACGGTGCTCCTTATGGTTACGGCTATCCGCCAGTAGCACCTGCGGCACCGGCTGCTCCCGCTGCTCCGGCTGCACCTGCCAAGTAAAGCGTTACAAAAAGCCAAATCACAGGGAATCCTCGGCACAGGGACGTGCACTGGCAACCAAGCGTGGTTTTCGACAATACATTATTTCCGGGTAAGTAAAAATGAAAAAGATTTCTATCATTGCCGCGGCTATCGCCATGGCAGCCTCATCGGCAACTGTCAATGCCTGGTGGGGCAACGACTGGGGTGACGATTTCTTCGGTGACGGTTTCGGTGCCGGTGATTTCGACTTCGGATTCAACATGCATGCGCGCGGCAACGGTTATGGCCGCGGCTACAACGCTTATCGCGACTATTACGGTTACGGCCCCTACGGCTACCTGCCCCACGGTTATGCGCCGGTAGCACCTGCCATGACCGAAGAGCAGAAGGCCGCGATGGAAGCGCAGCAGAAGGCCTTTGCCGAGCAGCAGAAGGCATTCGCCGAGCAGCAGCAAAAGGCCTTCGAGCAGGCGGTAGCCGCTCAGCGCGAATATGCCGAGAAATACCAGGCCGATCCTCGTGCCGCCATGGAGTCGGAAATGAAGGCAAGACAGGAGCAGATGGAGGCTCAGCGTGAACTGATGCAGGCCCGTTTTGATAACACTGCTCCCGCCAGACCAGAGATGCCCGAAGCCATCGCGAAGCGTATGGAAGAGTCTCAGGCTCGTCGCGACGAGATGATAAAGGAGATGGAAGCCCGCCGCGCAGAGGCGATGAAGGCGATGGAAGAGCGTCGTAAAGTCGCAATGGAGCGCAAGCCTTTCGAAATGCCTGTGTTCGAGACTCGCAAAGAGATCTGATCGAAGCTTCCCAGGCCTAAAGAGGCGCTACCGGTGGCAACCGGTAGCGCCTTTTTGCATTAGGGGGGGAGGCGCCAGGGCCGGAATCGCGGTCCCGCCCCCCATCCTTCCATACCAGGCCAAACCCTCTCATACCGCGTATCTGGCTTGCGTGATGTCAGCGCTTCAGGCTGGATCCTCCGTTGTAGGTATGAGATATACCAAATTCTTAATTAGCAACAAAAAACAGGGAATTAAGTCTAAAATAGTTGTTGCACAACGCTGAAAATTGACCCGTCTTGCTGTATATTACGCCGGTCAATCCAAACTATTGGCACTTCTAATAGTCCATGCCAGCCGAATGAGATAGCTCGCGTTCTCCTGATTTGGAGAATGGACTATGTTTGCCGATTTAACCAAGAGAATAAAGATGCCAACCAGACCTGATACCGATCCACAAGAGACACAGGAGTGGCTAGATGCCCTGGAGGCGGTGCTCGAGAACGAAGGCGTGGATCGCGCCCATTTTCTTATCGAGCGCCTGGTTGACAAGGCGCGCCGATCCGGCGCCTATTTGCCTTTCAGCGCAAACACCGCCTATGTCAACACCATCCCGGTGACCAAGCAGCAGCGCTTTCCCGGCGACCGCGCCATGGAGCGCCGGATTCGCTCGTTCATCCGCTGGAATGCGATGGCGATGGTGGTTCAGGCGAACAGGATATCCACCGAATTGGGTGGACATATCTCCAGTTTCGCCTCCAGCGCCACCCTGTTCGACGTGGGTTTCAACCACTTTTTTCACGCCCCCAGCAAAGAGCGGGACGGCGACCTGATCTTTTTTCAGGGACACTCCGCACCAGGCGTCTATGCCAGGGCCTATCTCGAGGGCAGGTTGAGCGAAGAGCAGCTCTACAGTTTTCGTCAGGAGGTCGATGGGCGTGGCCTCTCCTCCTACCCCCATCCCTGGCTGATGCCGGGTTTCTGGCAGTTTCCCACGGTATCGATGGGTCTGGGTCCGCTGATGGCCATCTATCAGGCGCGCTTCATGCGCTACCTGCACGATCGTGGTCAGCTGCTCACCGACGAGCGCAAGGTGTGGGCATTCTGCGGCGACGGTGAAATGGACGAGCCGGAGGCGCTGGGCGCGATCTCCCTGGCCGGTCGCGAGCGCCTGGACAACCTGATATTCGTCATCAACTGCAACCTGCAGCGCCTCGATGGGCCGGTGCGCGGCAACGGCAAGATCATGCAAGAGCTCGAGGCGGTGTTCCGGGGAGCCGGTTGGAATGTGATCAAGGTGATCTGGGGAGGCTATTGGGATCCGCTCTTTGCCCGCGACAAGAACGGCATTCTCGTGAAGCGGATGGAGGAGTGCGTCGACGGTGACTACCAGGCCTACAAGGCCAAGGGCGGCGCCTACACGAGGGAGCACTTCTTCGGCAAATACCCGGAACTCGATGAGATGGTCGCGAATATGACCGACGAGGATATCTGGCGTCTCAACAGGGGCGGCCACGACCCCCATAAGGTCTATGCGGCCTATGCGGAGGCGGTTGCCCACAAGGGAAAACCCACCGTCATCCTTGCCAAGACGGTGAAAGGCTACGGCATGGGCGTCGCCGGCGAGGGGCAGAATATCACCCACTCCCAGAAGAAGATGGGCGAGGCCGCGCTGAAGGCGTTTCGCGATCGCTTCAATATCCCGATCTCGGATGATCAGATCGGTGCGGCACCCTTCTATAAACCGCCCGCGGACAGTGCAGAGATGCAATATATGCTTGAACGGCGTCAGGAGCTGGGCGGCTTTCTGCCCCAGCGACGCAGCAAGGTGGAGCCTCTGCAGATCCCCGGACTGGATGAATTCAAGGCCCTGCTGGAAGGCAGCGGCGACAGGGAGCAGTCGACCACCATGGCCTTCGTGCGCCTGCTCAACATGCTGGTGAGGAATAAAGCGGTGGGCAAACAGATTGTCCCCATCGTTCCGGATGAAGCGCGGACCTTCGGCATGGAAGGCATGTTTCGCCAGTTGGGCATCTATTCATCGGTGGGCCAGTTGTACGAACCGGTGGATGCCGACCAGGTGATGTTCTACAGAGAGGACAAGAAGGGGCAGATCCTGCAGGAGGGAATCAACGAGGCGGGTGCCATGTCATCCTGGATCGCGGCGGCGACCTCCTACAGCAACCATGGGATCAGCATGATCCCGTTCTATATCTACTACTCGATGTTCGGTTTTCAACGGGTCGGCGACCTTGCCTGGGCGGCGGGCGACATGCAGGCCCGGGGTTTCCTGATCGGCGGTACCGCGGGCCGCACCACACTGGCGGGCGAGGGCTTGCAGCATCAGGACGGCCATAGCCATATCCTGGCCGGGACGATTCCCAACTGTGTCAGCTACGATCCCGCGTTTGCCTACGAACTGGCGGTGATTGTCCAGGACGGCATGCGCCGGATGTATCAGGAGCAGGAAAATATCTTTTACTACATCACCGTGATGAACGAAAACTACCTGCAACCCGCGATGCCCGAAGCCGTTGCGGAGGGCATTGTGCGCGGCATCTACGCGCTCAGCAAGGGAGGCAGGCATAAGCTGCGGGTGCAGCTGCTGGGCAGCGGCACCATCCTGCGTGAAGTGATTGCCGCCGCGGAGCTGCTTGAAACGGAGTTCAAGGTATCCGCTGATGTTTGGAGTGTAACCAGCTTTAACGAGTTGCGCCGGGACGGCCTGGATGCCGAGCGCTGGAATACCCTGCACCCGGAAGAGAAACCCAGGCTGAGCTACGTCACTGAACAATTGGGCGGTCACAAGGGGCCGGTGGTGGCGGCAACGGATTATATGCGCAGTTACGCGGATCAGATACGTCCGTTTGTCGACGCCAATTTCAGTGTACTGGGTACCGACGGTTATGGCCGCAGCGATATGCGCAGCCAGCTGCGCAAGTTTTTTGAAGTGAATCGCTACTATATCGTTGTTGCCGCATTGAAGGCGCTGTTGGATGAAGGCTCGATAAAGCCGGAACTGGTGAGCCAGGCAATCAAGAAATACAAGATTGACCCGGAAAAGCCCAATCCCAGCACGGTCTAGTGGCATGACTGTGGGAAGCGGCCGCACCCTGCTTGCGAAAGGTGCATTGAAGGCGAGCAGCCTCAATCAAACAATGAGTGCCAAACCGGCAGAGAGGATGAGACGTGGGTAAAACGACAGATGTAGTGATACCGGATATAGGCGATTTCGAGTCGGTCGAAATCATCGAGATTCTGGTGTCGGAGGGCGACCAGGTCGCGGTTGAAGAGTCCCTGCTGACCCTTGAGAGTGACAAGGCGACGATGGAGATTCCCTCCCCCTATGCCGGCGAGGTCAAAAGCCTGCTGGTGAAAGTGGGAGACCGGGTCGGTGAAGGGGATAAAATCCTCACCCTCGATGCGGCAACGAGTGGCGAGAAAACGACGCATGAGAATAACACTGCGCCCCCGCCGGCGGCTGAAGAGGTGGAGACGGTACAGGCGCCCGCTCCGGCGCCGAGTGATGCGCCGTCCCCCGTTTCAGAGCAGCCCCGACTGCCCGGGGAGAAAGAGGCCCGCGTGCCTCCCGTGCCGGATGATTTGGTGGGCGGCGGCGAGGCCAAGCCCCATGCCAGTCCGTCGGTACGCCGTTTTGCCCGCGAACTGGGGGTCGATCTCTCCTTGGTCAAGGGGAGCGGTCAAAAGAACAGGATCCTGAAACAGGACGTACAGGGTTTCGTCAAGCGCACCCTGCGTCAAGGCGAAGGGGGAGCAGGCCGAGCCCCCTTTGAGATGCCAATGGGACCGGAGGTGGACTACAGTCGCTTCGGTGAAGTCGAAACAGCGCCATTGGAGCGGATCAAGAAGATCAGCGGCGCCCATCTCCATCGCTGTTGGCTGACAGTGCCCCATGTCACCCAGTTTGACCAGGCTGACATCACCGATCTGGAGGCCTTCAGGCAGGCACAGAAAGAGCGCGCGTCGAAACAGGGAATTCGGCTCACCCTGATGCCGTTTCTGTTGCAGGCCGCGGCTGCGGCACTGCAGCAGATGCCGATATTCAATGCTGCGCTGTCCGCGGATGGGGAATCGTTGATCTATCGAAAATATGTCCATATCGGCGTTGCGGTGGACACCCCGAACGGCCTGGTTGTGCCTGTGGTACGGGATGTGGATAAAAAGGGTGTCTTTGAGCTGGCCTCTGAGCTGATGGAGATCAGCGAAAAGGCGCGGGCCGGCAAACTGGCCCCCGCGGATATGCAGGGTGGGTGTTTCTCGATCTCCAGTCTCGGCGGGATAGGCGGCACTGCCTTCACCCCCATTGTGAACGCCCCCGAAGTCGCTATTCTTGGTGTATCCCGCAGCAGCATGCAGCCGGTCTGGGACGGCACGGCTTTCCAGCCGCGGTTGATGTTGCCGCTCTCACTCTCCTATGACCATCGTGTCATCGATGGCGCCGATGGGGTCAGGTTCACCAGCCACCTCTCTTCCCTGTTGGCTGACATTCGTCGTTTGTTGCTGTAGGAAAGGCATCGACGCGACGGCGGACAAGGGATTGTCCCCGCATCGATAATTGGGCGCAGGAAGTTGACTTAGCTCAAAAAAAACCGCCAATTCATGGAATTGCAACAAGCCCTCACTTATGCTTTCAAAGGATGAGTGGTAATCGTTCTATGTTGATGATTCGGCGGGTTTTCTGCCTTTAAAGTTATCCACAAAAAGACCGCTAACCTCTAGTGGGCTTTGTTTATTCCACGAATCAATGTACCTCTGCAGGGATGTCACGCAATGACGTAGTATGTTTTTTTTGCGTCAGATTAGTTATATATATGATTAACCTGTTGAAAATTATGCTTTTATTTCTGCTGTGTGTAGCCATGGCTACTGCGGCTGGGGTGAAGCATGAGCCGATAAGGCCTCTGGTTATCGACCAGAACCTGGACCCGAGGATGGTCTCCCTCGGGGATAAGCTGTTTCACGATGCCCGGCTCTCGCAGGACAACAGCATCAGCTGTTCCAGCTGCCATGTTCTCTCCGCCGGGGGAACCGACCGCAAAAGGGTATCCGTCGGCATCGGTGGTGCGGTCGGCGGTATCAAGGCGCCTACCGTGTACAACGCCACCTTCAATTTCGTGCAATTCTGGGATGGGCGCGCGGCATCACTGGAGCAGCAGGCTGCCGGTCCGGTGCACAATCCCGTGGAGATGAACTCCAACTGGGAGGAGGTCATATCCAAGTTGGAACAGGACCCGGCCATGATGGAGGAGTTCGATGCCCTCTTCGACGACGGCATCACTGAAGAAAACATATCCACCGCCATTGCCACCTTCGAGCATTCACTGGTCACCCTCAATTCACGCTTTGACAGGTGGCTTCTGGGCGAACAGGGGGTATTGACCAAGCAGGAGCTCAGAGGTTATCGCCTGTTTAAGAGTTACGGCTGTATCAGCTGCCACCAGGGAATGAACGTGGGAGGTAACATGTACGGCTTCATGGGCGCGAGGGGCGACTATTTCAAGGATCGGCAGGGTACCATTACCACCGCAGATCTGGGGCGTTACAACGTCACCAAAGACAGTGAAGACAGACACTATTTCAAAGTGCCCAGCCTGCGCCTGGCTGCAATCAATCCCCCCTACTTCCATGACGGCTCTGAAAAAACCCTCAAGGGCGCCGTACGCATCATGGGACGATACCAGTTGGGCCGCGAACTGCCGGAGAGCGATATCGAGGATATCGTCGCTTTCCTGCACACACTGGTGGGAGAGCATATCAGGCTTAAACCATGAAGATGCTCAAACAGATTGGCTCGAAACGTATTCTGTTGCTGATATCGCTTGGGATTGCGTTGATCTTGCTGCTGGCTGTCTATTGGGATGATGAGTCCCAGGTCTATGCCGAGCTCTCCAACAGTATGCTGCAACTCAAGGAGATGGATGCGCGTCTGGATCGGGATGTCCTCAGGGTCACCTCGTTCTTGTTGATTCAGTACGACCCGCTGGTACAAACCACCAACCGGCTGCGGGAGTTGAAGCAGCAGATCAATCTCAAGGCGATGGAACTTGACGACATGACATTCCTGTCACTAGTCGAAACCTATTGGCAGGGGATGGATGAGAAACTGTCCATCATCGAGAAGATAAAGTTCCAGGCCGCGATGGTGCGCAACGGGATCCTTTACCTTCCCATCGCCGCCCGAGAGCTGAAAACGGTGGATCACGACATCTACGATGAAGTGGTTGAACTGCTCAACGCGCTCTATGCCTACGATCTCTTCTATACCGATTCACAGCTTGACGATATCAAGACAACGCTGCAGCGGCTGAAAGGCTACCAATCAACATCGTCTGAAGGGCAGGAAAAGTTTGAGCAGGTACTTTTTCACGTCGACACGAATCTGCAGGACCTGACCAGGCTGGGCGCATTGAAGACGCGCTACCTTGCGATACCGACGCAGGAGTATTTCGAACAAATACACTCCAGGCATGAGCAGAACCGGGTGGATGAAACAACAAAGAAACGGCAGTTGATTTTGCTGCTGACGGCCTTTGTGGTCATCCTGCTGTTAAGTCTTTGGCAAGCGATACTGCGCCTCCAGCAGGCCAACCAGGAGGTCAACAGGGCCTGGTTCCGGCTGCATGATGCGGTGGACAACCTGACCGAAGCATTCGCCCTGTTTGATGCGGAGGGACGCCTGGTGTTGTTCAATCGCCGATTTGGCGAATTCTACTCCTGGTTGAAGGATTGGATGAAAGAGGGCGCCGACCTCGATACGCTGCAATCAGTCACCGGTAACCGCATCCAGAATATGAGCCTGGAAGGCGAGCCTATCATCGAACCTATGCCGATGGGGCAGTATCTCGAGCTGACCGAAAGCGGGGCCTGGTACCTGGCAAGCAACAGCTACACCAACGAAGGCGGTATCGTCTGCGTCAGGAGTGATATCACCGAGTCGAAGCAGGCCGAAGTCAACTTGAGAAAGCTGGGCAGGGTGTTGGAACAGAGTCCCACCTCGGTCATGATCACCAATACCAAGGGCGACATCGAATATGTCAATCCGCGGTTCGAAAAGGTCTCCGGTTACAGCGCCGAAGAGGTACTCGGCGAGAATCCGCGAATTCTCAAAAGCGGTGACAAGACCAGGGAGGAGTACAAGGCGATGTGGGATGCATTGCTTGCAGGCCGGGAGTGGCGCGGCATTTTTCATAACAAGCGCAAGGACGGTTCCATCTACTGGGAGTCGGCGTCAATCTCGCCGCTACGCGATGAGAGAGGCCAGATCACCCATTTCATCGCGGTAAAAGAGGATGTCACCACGCAGAAGCGCGCCGAGGATCAGCTGCGCATGAATGCCACGGTTTTCGATACCACATCCGAAGGCATCATGGTTACCGATGCCGATAATATTATCAAAACCGTCAATCCCGCATTCACCCGTATTACCGGATACTCCGCCGAGGAGGTGGTTGGCCAATCACCGAGTATTCTCAGCTCGGGCAGGCACGAGGAGGAGTTCTATGAGGAACTTTGGAATTCGGTCCTGCATAAGCGCTACTGGTCGGGTGAGATATGGAATCGCCGCAAGGATGGCAGCGTGTTTCCCGAATGGCTGTCGATTGCCGCGATACCCGATGATGATGGCATCGCGAAGGAGTATGTGGCCGTCTTCTCGGACATATCGAAGCACAAGGAGAATGAGGAGCAGATTCGCTACCAGGCCAACTATGACGCCTTGACCGGGCTGCCCAACCGTTCCCTGTTGTCAGATCGGCTGGAGCAGGCTATAGGATCGGCGATTCGGGAAAAGTGGATGTTGGCGATACTTTTCATCGATCTGGATCAGTTCAAAATGGTCAATGATACATTCGGCCATGTTATGGGCGATGAGTTGTTGCAGCTCGTTGCCGAACGTATCGGCGATTGTGTCAGGGAGTCGGATACGGTGGCGCGCTTCGGTGGTGATGAGTTCGTGATCCTGCTGCAGGATGTTACCGAAATGGATGCGGTTGCCAACATCGCCACAAAGGTAATCGACAGTATCACCAAGGTATTCACTCTTTACGAACGCGATATCTATATCGGAGCCAGTGTCGGTATCACTATCTTTCCCGATGACGCGATGAATGCCGACTCCCTGTTGAGGAATGCGGACATGGCGATGTATCAGGCAAAGGAGCGTGGCAGAAACAACTACCAGTTTTTCACTGCCTCGATGCAGCAACAGACGCTGGAGCGCCAGCAGCTCGAGCTCGACTTGAGGCTCGCGATGCAACGCGGCGAGTTGGAGATCTATTATCAACCGGTGGTGAATGCCGAGTTTGAGAGGGTGATCAGCGTTGAGGCACTGCTGCGCTGGAATCATCCCCACAGGGGGATGATCTACCCCAGTGTCTTCATTCCGCTGGCGGAAGACAGTGGCTTGATAGGGCCGATTGGCGAATGGGTGATAAAAGGTGCGTGCCAGCAGTTGGGCCGCTGGCAGCAGGCAGGACATTCAGAACTGAAAATGGCGGTAAACCTCTCCAGCCGGCAACGCGAACTCGGTTTGGAAGCCGACTATCTGATGCAGGTGTTGCAGGAAACATCGATCCGCCCTGAGATGCTGACATTGGAAATTACCGAAAGCCTGCTGATGCGTGATACCGATGAGGCGCTCAAGTGGCTGTCAAGCTTCAAATCGCTGGGTATCAATCTCTCGGTTGACGACTTCGGAACCGGTTATTCATCGCTGAGTTATCTGAAGCGTTTTCCGATGGACATCCTCAAGATCGATCGTTCGTTCATCAATGATCTGCCCCACGATATAGACGATGCATCCCTGGTCAGGACCATCGTTGCCATGGCGAAGAGCCTGAATCTGAGGTTGATCGCGGAAGGCGTGGAGACCAGGGAGCAGGCCGAATTCCTGCTGCAAATCGGGTGCTCCAACCTGCAGGGTTACTACTATGCAAAACCGATGAGCGCCAAGGCCATGACAACCTGGCTACAGCAGGACCTGCAAGGAACAGGCACTACCTGATCCGCTACAACCGTAACCACCACACTTTTTCCCGCTGCAGTCGAGTCAATTCAACAGTTCGGCTACGCAGTGTCATGCAAAAATGTTATAAAGGGTTAGAATAGATTTATAAGCAAATCACAGAGGAGAACCCATGACCGGCATCGTTGAAGTTACCCTACCCGATATCGGTGATTTTGAGCAGGTTGACATCATTGAGATATTGGTCGCGCCCGGAGACAGGATCGAAGCGGAAGACTCCATTATCACCCTGGAGAGCGACAAGGCGACCATGGACATTCCCTCACCCCATGCGGGGGTCGTAAAGGAGTTGCAGGTACAAGTGGGCGACAAGATCTCCATGGGCGGGAAGATTCTCAAGCTCGAGCTGTCTCAAGGCGGTTCGGTGGAAGACAGGCCGTCGCCGACCAAGGCGCCGGTTTCCGAGGCGGTAAGAGGTAGTGTCGACATGCAGGTCGACCTGGTCGTTTTGGGGGCCGGGCCAGGCGGATACACCGCGGCGTTCCGGGCGGCCGATCTCGGCAAGAAGGTGGTCCTGATCGAGCGCTACAGTGAGCTGGGCGGGGTCTGTCTGAATGTGGGTTGCATACCCTCCAAGGCGTTGCTGCATGCCGCAGACGTGATCAATGAAGCGGCGGAGCTGACCGAGATGGGGATCAGCTTCGGTAAGCCCAAAATCGACCTGGACAAGCTTCGTGGCGGAAAGGACAAGGTGGTTAAACGTCTGACCGGCGGTTTGAAACAGCTGGCCAAGCTGCGCAAGGTGGAGTTGGTGCATGGTACGGCACGTTTCGAGTCCCCCAACCGTATTGCAGTCAAGCGCGCAAGCGGCTCGCTCTCCATCGGCTTCACCGATGCCATCATCGCCTGCGGCTCCAGCCCGGTGCAGATTCCCGGATTTCCCAATGACGATCCGCGCTTGATCGATTCCACCGGCGCCCTGGCCCTGGAAGATCTACCGAAGCGCATGCTGGTCGTTGGAGGAGGCATCATCGGGCTGGAAATGGCCACTGTCTACAGCACCCTCGGCAGCGAGATTGACGTGGTGGAGCTGCAGGACGGGTTGATACCCGGTTGTGATCCCGATCTGGTGCGGCCACTGCACAAGCGTATAGCGAAGCGCTATGGACAGATCATGCTGGCTACCAAGGTGACCGATATCCAGGCCCTTAAAGGCGGTCTGAAAGTCAGCTTCGAGGGCAAGCAGGCCCCCGAAAAGCCGCAGACCTACGATCGGGTGCTGGTGGCCGTCGGACGCACACCAAACGGTAAGCGGATCAATGCGGAAGCGGCGGGGGTGGCGGTGGACGACGCCGGTTTCATTCCCGTGGATGAGCATATGCGGACCAATGTGCCAAATATCTATGCCATCGGCGACGTGGTCGGGCAGCCCATGCTGGCGCACAAGGCAACCCATGAAGCCAAGGTGGCGGCGGAGGTCATCGCCGGCCTGCCGGCCAGCTTCGATCCCATGACCGTGCCCTCGGTAGCCTATACCGATCCGGAGATTGCCTGGATGGGGCTGACCGAAACCGAGGCCAAGGCCAACGGCATCGACTATGAAAAAGGGGCCTTTCCCTGGGCCGCCAGTGGACGCGCGCTGGGTATCGGCCGTGACGAAGGGATGACAAAACTGCTCTTCGATCCGAACACCAAAAGGATTCTCGGCGCCGGCATTGTCGGTCCCAATGCCGGAGAGCTGATCGGCGAGACCGTACTCGCCCTGGAGATGGGGGCCGATGCCGAAGATATCGGATTGACCATACATCCGCATCCAACCCTGAACGAGACGATCTGTTTTGCCGCGGAGATGGCGGAAGGAACGATCACCGATCTGCCGCCGCCCAAAAAACGAAAATAGAATCAGGCAATGGTACTTATTTTAGCCGAGAACCACCGTCATCCCGGCGCAGGCCGGGATCCAGAATGCTTGATGGCGACGGTGTTCCTGGATTCCGGCCTGCGCCGGAATGACGATAATCCAGATATTTTCCTTAACTAAGCGCCATTCGAGTCAGGCCAGGCCTATACCTACCCAATGGTTGCTCGCATTATCTGTCATGAGTGATAAAGGTGTTGCCTTGTACTTTCGGCAATTCGGCAACCCCGAAGCGCCAAAGCTCTGCCTGTTGCACGGCCTCTTCGGCTCAGCCAACAACTGGATGGGTGTGGTCAAATATCTGCAGGACGGCTTTCACATCATCGTCCCGGATCTGCGCAACCATGGCCGTTCGCCCCACCACAAGGAGATGGACTACGGGGTAATGGCCGATGATCTGTTGCTGCTGTTCGAACATCTGGAATCAAGCAGTGTCTACCTGGTGGGTCACAGTATGGGAGGCAAGGTCGCCATGTGGCTTGCCCTGCAGCGACCCGAGTGGGTGGAAAAGCTGGTCGTTGCGGATATTGCGCCCGTGACCTATGCGCATCGCTTCGATAACATCTTTCAGGCGCTCGCCGGGCTGCCCATCGACGAAATCAGCAACAGGGAAGAGGCGGATAGAAGGCTGGCAGAGCGGGTGAGCGAAAGAGACGTGCGGCAGTATCTGTTGCAGAATCTTCTCAAACAGGCCGACGGATGGCGTTGGCGCTTCAATCTCGAAGGCTTGCGCGGCGCGATCTCCGATTTGGTCGGGTTTCCGCAGGCTGGAAGTGAAATATTTGCCGGTGAAACGCTGTTTGTCCATGGCGAGAAGTCGGATTATGTTACCGATGCCTATCGTGAGAGGATAGCTCAGCTGTTTCCCCACTACCGGTTGAGAACGCTGCATGGGGCAGGGCACTGGTTGTACGCCGAGCAGCCCAGGTTGTTCGCCCAGGTGGTGAGGAATTTTATTGCAGGATGACGCTTGCGGTTTTTTTATTGTTCAAGGTAAGTATCATTCAGGTCTATACAGAGTGTCGTAGAAGAACATCATCAGGAGGATCTATGCGCAAATTCATCGCCATTTGGCTGTTGCTGGTGCCAATCCTTGGAATCGCGGCGGAGCAGCGTTTCATCAGTATCGGTACCGGCGGACTGACAGGCGTCTACTATCCGACCGGAGGGGCGATCTGCCGGCTGCTTAATAAAGCCCGCAAGAGCCACGGTATCCGCTGCTCGGTGGAGTCGACGGGGGGATCGATCTTCAACCTCAATACCATCGCCAATGGAGAACTCGATTTCGGCGTCGCCCAGTCCGACTGGCAGTACCACGCCTACAAGGGCAGCTCGAAGTTCAGCCAGCAGGGCCCGAACAAATCCTTGCGTGCGGTGTTTTCGATTCACAGCGAGCCGTTTACCGTAATGGCGAGGGACGACAGCGGGATCAAGCTGTTTGCCGATCTCAAGGGCAAGCGCGTCAATATCGGCAATCCGGGCTCCGGACAACGCGGCACCATGGAGGTGCTGATGGACGAATATGGCTGGCGCAGGGACGACTTCAAACTGGCTTCGGAGTTGAAGGCGACGGAGCAGGCGAGGGCGCTGTGCGACAACAAGATCGATGCCATGATCTACACGGTAGGCCATCCGAATGCCTCGATCAAAGAGGCGGCCACC
Organism: gamma proteobacterium symbiont of Ctena orbiculata; assembly: GCA_003058495.1. Classification (GTDB taxonomy): domain Bacteria; phylum Pseudomonadota; class Gammaproteobacteria; order Chromatiales; family Chromatiaceae; genus Thiodiazotropha. The sequence goes on from QBVC01000010.1 coordinate 74,101, forward strand.
GCCTGTGATGCCCACCTGGTGCCGGTCACCGGCGAGACAGTGGATGCACTGATTGCGGCCAATCCCTACTATGCGCCCGCATTGATCCCCGCGGGCATGTATCGCGGCAGCGACAATGACACATCGACCTTCGGGGTCAAGGCGACACTGGTGACTTCCGCGGTGGTGGATGAGGAGATCGTCTACCAGATGGTCAAGGCGGTATTTGAGAACCTTGCCGTCTTCAGAAAACTCCATCCCGCCTTCGCCCAGCTCGAGGCGAAACAGATGCTGAAGGGAAATTCCGCTCCGTTTCACCCAGGCGCCCTGCGTTACTACAAGGAGAAGGGTTTGCAATGAGTGCCTGGATTGTCGCGGGGTGAGCCTGAACGAACCGTCTACAATCAAACCGCAAATGGACGCCAATCACCGCAAATTGCCGCAAGAGTTTTGAAAAAAATAAGTATAGATCTAGGTGAGCTGAAATCCAGGGAGGGTCTGATTAATCCGTCATTCCGGTGAAAGCCGGAATCCATGCGCCTGATTTTCCTGGATCCCGGCATGCGCCGGGATGACGAAAAGAGAATTAATCAGAGGTTCCCAAAACGTGATTTGTCCAGAGCGAATAAAGCAGGCCACCAAAATTGATTGTTCAGCGCTGAAGGGCTAGCAGATTATTTGCCAGCCATACATTCGATCATACCATTTGCGATTATTTGCGGTGATTGGCGTCCATTTGCGGTTTGGTTTTATATATAAAAAAACCTGAACAGGCGTGACCTGATATAAACGAGATGAACCAGGGGCAAAACAACAGACTGCAACTCGAGATTATCGAGGCGGCCGAGTTCGGTGGACGGCGCCCTGAGGGTTTTGGACGCAAGGTGCTGCTGGGAACCGCCCTGGCCTGGGCCCTGTTCCAGCTCTGGGTTGCCTCACCCTTGCCGTTCAACCTGGGTATCGGGGTGTTTAACGACACGGAGGTCCGTTCCATCCACCTCGCATTTGCCATCTTTCTCGCCTACCTCTCGTTTCCCCGCCGCAGGGTCATCACCCACACCATCCCGTTGCTTGATTGGCTGCTCGCCTTGACGGCGCTCTGCTGCGCACTCTACCTGTTTCTCTTCTATGAGGCCCTGGCGGCGCGATCAGGGGCACCGACCCCCTGGGATATCGCGGTCTCCATGCTCGGCCTGCTGCTGCTGCTGGAGGCCACGCGACGTGCCCTGGGTTGGCCGTTGATGGTGATCGGGCTCTTTTTTCTGGGTTACACCTTCGGCGGTCCCTGGCTGCCCGATCTATTGGCCCACAAAGGCGCCTCCCTCTCCCGTGTGGCCTCCCATCAGTGGCTGTCGACAGAGGGCGTTTTCGGCGTCGCGGTCGGCGTCTCCGCGGGTTTTGTCTTTCTCTTTGTGCTCTTCGGCAGCCTCTTGGAGCAGGCGGGCGGCGGCCACTATTTCATCCGTGTCGCCTATGCCCTGGTCGGGCATCTGCGGGGTGGGCCGGCGAAGGCCGCGGTACTGGCATCGGGACTCACCGGGATGGTGTCGGGTTCATCCATCGCCAACGTGGTCACCACCGGCACCTTTACCATACCCTTGATGAAGCGGGTCGGTTTCAGCGCCGAGAAATCGGGCGCCATCGAAGTGGCTGCCTCGACCAACGGCCAGATCATGCCCCCGGTGATGGGAGCTGCCGCATTCCTCATGGTGGAGTATCTCAACATCTCCTATCTGGAGGTGATCAAGCACGCCTTCCTGCCGGCGGTGCTGAGCTATATCGGCCTTATGTACCTGGTCCATCTGGAGGCGGTCAAGGCGGGGATGGAGGCGGAGAGACGCGCGGTTGCAAGCAGTGTGAAGCGGCGACTGCTGGGGTGGGGTCTGACCCTGTCCGGGGTCGGCTGTTTTCTGTTGCTCGCCTACTGGCTGCTCGAGGCGGTCAACAGCCTCTTCGGCAGCTACGGGTTTTACCTCAATGCCGGCTTGATTCTGCTTCTCTACGTCGTGCTCATCTACTGCGAAGTGCGTTGCGGGTTGAGGGCCCAAGCGCGGGAGTCAGCGGAGCAGATGACGGTGGCGACGGCGCTGCTGGGCGGGTTGCACTTTCTGCTTCCGATCCTGGTATTGGTATGGTGTCTGATACTGTTGCGCCTCTCCCCGGCCAGCGCCGTATTCTATGCCATCTGCCTGATGATGGTGATTCAGCTGTCTCAGGAGGGGCTGCGCGAGCTGTTTCAGGGCGGTTCCCTGTCCCGTGGCATTCAGCGCGGCCTGCAGTCGCTGCTGGTCGGGCTGGAGAACGGGTCGCGAAACATGATCGGCATCGGCGTGGCGACTGCGACCGCGGGTATCGTGGTCGGTACGGTGAGCCTCACCGGGATCGGCCAGGTGATGGGGGAACTGGTAGAAACCCTCTCCCTCGGTTCGGTGGTGCTGATGCTGCTGCTGACGGCGTTGATCTGCATGATCCTGGGAATGGGCCTGCCCACGACGGCAAACTACATTGTCGTCTCGACCTTGATGGCGCCGGTGATCGTGCAGCTCTCCGCCGCCCATGGCCTGGATGTGCCCCTGGTGGCGGTGCATATGTTCGTCTTCTATTTCGGCATCCTTGCAGACGATACGCCGCCGGTGGGACTGGCGGCCTATGCGGCGGCCGGTATCTCCGGCGGCGATCCCATCAGGACCGGCTTGCAGTCGTTCTACTACGATATCCGCACCGCGGTATTGCCCTTCATGTTTATCTTCAATACCAGCCTGCTGATGATCGGAATCGACAGCCTGATGGAGTTGCTGATGGTCCTGTCCCAGGGTGTGGTCGCCATGCTGCTGTTTGTCTCCGCAACCCAGGGGTGGCTGCTGGTGCGTAACCGATTGTGGGAGAGCCTGGTGTTGCTGTTGGTGGTATTCTCCCTCTTCAGACCCGATTTCTGGCAGGAGTATCTCTACCCCGGGAAGGTATGGCAACCGGCAGGGGGCATCGAGAGCTATATCGACTCGCTGCCGGTGAATGCCAAGGTGCGGCTCCAGGTGGAGGTGGAAGATGAGGCGGGTCGGATGAAGCAGCGGGAGATCCTGTTGCTCAAACCCGAGGCGCAGTCGGGTGATTACCTGGAGAGTCTCGGCTTTATTACCGAGCCGGATGGCGATACCCTTCGTGTTATCGACGTTGGCTTTCTCAGTGCTGCTGAGCAAGCCGGTTTAAGCGCGGGCTTCAACCATCGTATCACCGGCTACTACAGTCAAGGACGACAGCCGCACAGCAGCTGGTTTCTGATCCCGCCCCTGCTGCTGCTGGGAGCCATACTGTGGCTCCAATATCGTCGTGGCCAGCGCCAACAACAGACAACCTTTGGAGTTTAAAATGCGCATTCTGTCGGCACTCTGCATGCTGTTAATCTTCAACCTGCCCTGTGTCGCGATGGGGTCGGGTGACACGACCTCTCCAGTGAAGGTCTTTACCTCGGAAGAGCCTTTCGAGGATGTCGTGGAGAACATCAAGATGGCGATAATCGAGCAGGGGCTGCTGGTCAGCGGTACGCTGCATGTCAGCGACATGTTGAATCGAACCGCGCCCGATCTGGGCTACCCGGAGATTTTCGCCAAGGCGGAATCGGTGGAATTCTGCAGTGCATTGCTCTCGCACAAGATGGCCCAGGCCGCAGCGGAGAATATCGCCATCTGTCCTTTTACCATTGCCGTCTACAAAAAACAGGCTGATCCGGATCGGGTCTACCTGGCCTATCGCGTGCCCTCTCTGGCCGGGAGCGATGATCGGGTTGCAGCAGAGATCATCACCCTGTTGGAGCAGATAATTGAGGATTCGATTTGAGTTTTAACCAGGGATCAACGCCCGGCGGGATAGCGTAGAGATAGCCGCCTCAGCGGCGGAAGAGGGTGATCAAGCGGTGGACAATGGGTTAACATCGGCTGTGACCGGTTAGCGATAACCGAGAAAAAACTGCAGTTTTGTTGACAAAGATCAACAGGTTTGGGGTGGCAAACTGCAGTTTGGCCGTCACTATATCGAGCGTACTCTATAGTAATCAATGGCTTATATGGTGCTGTTAAGGCATGATTCAGCTGTCGATCGATAATGCCTCGATTTAAGAACAGACGTGTTTTGCCGTAATAAAATGGAATAGGGTTGCGCAGCAGGATAGGGTGCGCGTGCCTGAGGGGTCTACTGGAGAGCGTGGTAATGTCTGAAGTATATAAAGTTATCTACACCGGTGAGCTGAAACCTGGTACCAAACAGGCACTGATAATCGCCCTGTTCAGTGAGAAATTCAAACTCGGTCCGGAGAGGGCTGAAAAACTGATCGTCAGTGGCAGGTCGGCAACCTTGAAAAAGGATATCGATCTGGAAAAGGCGCAGAAGTATCAGGAGGCGCTTGAGAAACTGGGCCTGGTTATCGAGCTCGATCCCAAACCCCCCGCGGATGAGCCGATGGACCTGCCTTCGGAGCTTACCCTTGCTGCATTCGACAACGGTGATGAGGATGCGACCGAGGTGCTGGACCCCAACATGAATCCTGTCGGCGACCGCTGTCCCAAATGCGGTTCGGCGAAGATGGAGATGGGGATCTGTCAGGCTTGTGGAATTGTCGCGGCCAAATATCATGCGGCACAGGCCAGGGAGACTGAACAGGCTACCCAGATCAACCCGTCGGATCAAGGCGATCGGGATGAAGGAAACCCCTACACCACGCCCGAGGCGGAGCTGGTACAGCCCATGGAGGACGATATGACCGGTCCCCACGGCGTGTCTGCCGGGCATGGATTCGCCTGGGTAGCCAGGGGGTGGTGGCACTTCAAACAGGCGCCCATATCCTGGATTGTGGTGATACTCCTCTGGATCCTGCTCACCTTCGCGGTCAGTATGATACCGATCCTGGGTCCCATTGCCGTCAACGTATTGGCCCCGGTACTGATTGCCGGTTTGATGATCGGCTGTAGCGAGCAAGATGATGGGGGCGATTTCACCATCAGCCATCTGTTTGCCGGGTTCGCCAACAATGCAGGACAAACCATGATGGTGGGCGTTTTCTACCTGATCTTCTTCATCCTCTTGTTTGTCGGCATGTTCGCCTTCATGTTCGGCAGCATCAGCCAGATGGCCGCCGCGCAAGCGGCCGATCCTGAGGCGATGGCAATGATGATGTTTTCCCCTTCGACCATCATTGGCCTGCTGGTCGCGGCCCTTCTGTTCATTCCGGTGATGATGGCCTACCTGTTTGCACCGGCATTGGTCGCACTCAACGATATGACTGCCTGGGAGGCGATGAAGGCAAGCTTCATGGGATGCTTGAAGAATATTCTGCCACTGTTTCTCTACAGCCTGGCTGCATTTGTGCTGATGCTTGTGGGCATGATCCCCTTTGGCCTTGGCCTGCTGATCGTCTCGCCGATCCTGATCAGTGCCATCTATTCGGCCTACAGGGATATCTACTTCAGCTGATTCATGCTGGCCGAAACTCCGCAAGGAGATGCTGTAGCACAGCTCGATACCCTGCTCAGCTATGAGATACCGGAGGGCGTGCTCCTCGATTATCGCCTTGCCGGCCCGGTGGTGCGCGCCTGCGCATGGGCCATAGACGCCGCGCTGCGCGGCGTCATCTATCTTGTCCTGGTACTGCTCATGGCACTCCTCGGCGGGGTTGGCATGGCGGTGATTTTTATCGGTATTTTTCTCGTCGAGTGGTTCTATCCGGTTGTCTTCGAAATCAGCAGCGGCGCCACCCCGGGGAAGCGCGCGATGGGAATTCTGGTGATACAGGATAACGGCACACCGGTATCCCCCAGCGCCTCGGTGATCAGAAACCTGCTGCGAGCCGCAGACTTTCTACCCATGCTCTATGCGACGGGCCTGCTGACGATGTTGATCAACAGGGAGTTCAAGCGTCTGGGCGATCTCGCAGCGGGAACCCTGGTGGTCTATCGCGATCAACAGCTGACCCGGGAGCTTCCGCCGCAGGCAAGCGCCAGCAAACCACCCGTCGACCTCACTGAATCCGAGCAATTGACCCTGTTGACCTTCGCCGAGCGCGGGGAGAAGCTATCCCAGGATCGACGCCATGAACTGGCGGAGCTGTTGGCCGAGATGACAGGTTTGAAAGGCGATGCCGCCGTCAATAGGCTCTATGCCTATGCAAACTGGATTCTCAAAGGACGCTGATGAGACAACAGCAGTTTGAAGCGGAGCATCAATCACGCTGGGAAGAGATCGCGGAGCTCATGGATGATCTGCATCGCCCGCAAGACAAGCGTCGGATGCCGCTCTCCGAACAGTTGAAGTTTCCCGCCTATTATCGGCAGTTATGCAGTCACTACGCCCTTGCCCGGGGGCGCGGCTTCAGTCCCGCGCTGATCGAACAGCTGCACAGTCTGGTACTGCGAGGACATTCGCTGCTCTATCGTCAGCAGGGGGGGTGGCGCTGGCGCTTGCTCAACTTTGTCGCCTCGGGATTTCCCAGGGCAGTGCGCCGCAGCCGTGGCTACTTCGCACTCTCCCTGCTGTTTTTCCTTGTGCCGGCGCTGTTGATGGGACTGGGCTGTTATCTGCAGGAGGATCTGATCTACACCCTGGTCGACCAAACCACGGTGGCGGAGATGGAGGATAGTTACGATCCGCAGAATCAGCGGCTCGGGCGCAGCCTGGAACGCAGTTCAGAGAGCGATTTCACCATGTTCGGCTTCTATATCCTGAACAACATCGGCATCGGTTTCAGGACCTTCGCCAGTGGCATCATACTCGGTGTGGGCACCCTCTTCATCTTGCTCTTCAACGGCCTGGTGATCGGTGGAATCGCCGGTCACCTATCCCGGCTGGGCTATCACGATACCTTTTGGCCCTTCGTCTCCGGCCATGGGTCGTTCGAATTGACCGCCATCGTGATTTGCGGCGCCGCCGGATTGCGCCTTGGCCGTGCCGTGATCGCACCCGGGCAACGGACCCGCGTGCAGGCACTCAGGGAGCAGGCGGAGGAGGCCCTGCAGCTGGTACTGGGTGCCGCCCTGATGCTGCTTGTGGCGGCATTTATCGAGGCCTTCTGGTCATCCATGCTGATAGCGCCCGCGAGCAAATATACCGTAGCCGCACTGCTCTGGATTGCGGTTATCTGCTACCTGTTGCTGGCGGGCAGGAGGCTGCATGAACCTCGCTAGGATCGCGGTCAAGCTGAGGCCGAGGCAGGCCTGGGAGAGCATCGACCTGGGCTTTGCCATGGCGCGCAGGTGGTATCTGTCGCTCTGGTTGCTGTGGCTCTGCAGCGCCCTTCCGGTGATGGTTGTGCTGGCGCTCCTGCCACTGCCGCTGTGGCTGGCCGGCCTGCTGCTCTGGTGGTTGAAGCCGCTCTATGAGCCGCCGCTGCTCTATTGGTTGAGTCGCAGGCTGTTTGCTGAGGATTCCACCATCAAATCGGTATTTCGCGGCTGGTTCAGAATCGTGCTGCCTCAGCTGCTGGCCAATCTTACCTGGCGCAGGCTGAATCCCTCCCGCTCATTTGTCATGCCGGTGGTTGTTCTCGAGGGATTGAAGGGGCGTCGCCGCAGCAACCGCATCGGGGTGCTCAGCAGAGGGGCCCATGCTGCCGGTTGGCTGACCCTGGTGGGTCTTGCTTTCGAGGTCGTATTGGAGCTGGGGTTTATCGCCCTCATCGTCGGACTCGTCCCGCAGGAGTTGATGTGGATCGACTGGCAGAGTTACTTTTTCGATCCCGACCCGTTGAGTGAGTGGCTGCATCAGGGCTGCGCCCTGCTGGCGATGTCATGCATCGCCCCATTCTATGTCTCCGGCGGGTTTGCCCTCTATCTCAACCGGCGCAGCCAGCTTGAAGCCTGGGATCTTGAAATCGGCTTGAGAAACATGGCCCAGCGTCACCATCGCAGCCAACGCCTGGGCGCGGCATCGCTCGTTGTCGCCGCGGCGCTGACGCTGGCTGCTGTACAACCCCAACCGGCTGAAGCGCTGCAGCTCGATCCCCAGGAATCGCGGCAGCTGATCGACGAGGTCCTGGCGGACGAGGTGTTCGGTCGCTATCGGGAGTTTGGTTACTGGAAACCGATCGGCGATGCAGCCGACGAGGATGAGGACAACTGGCTGCTCGAGTGGCTGGAACAGGTACTCGGCGGCTTTACCCGCAACATCGCCTTTTATGCAGAGCTGGTCATCTGGTTGGCCGCGGGCGCCATGCTCGCCTATCTGTTGTATTGGCTGCTGCAGAACCGATACCTGTTGCAGGGGGCGGCCAGGCGCCAGCGCAACGGCAGTCGGCAGGTCCCAGCGCAGATCGCAGGCCTCGATCTGCGCCCTGAAACTCTGCCCGCCGATCCGGCGGCGGAGGCCGCCTCGCTGATCGAACAGGGGGACTACCGAGGCGGATTCGGTCTGCTCTACAGGGCCGCCCTGTCGGTATTGGTCCATGACCATGCCATTGAGATCGCCGAGGGGGCCACCGAGGGCGAATGCCTGCTTAGGGTAAGCGGTGTCATCCCGGAGGATGCCACCCGCTTCTTTTCCCGCCTCACCGGGATCTGGCAACAGACAGCCTACGGCCATATCCTGCCCGCCAGGGAGGAGGCGTTGGGGCTGTGCCATGACTGGTCCGGCTACTTCGGGGTGAGCGGTGAAGGGTAACCGCGCCACCCTGGCCCTGCTGGCGACACTGCTGCTGCTTATCGGCGGACTGTTCGGTGTCTGGTTTGTCAACAACTACGAATATGTCTCCGAGCAGGTGCGGGGCAGCATGGGGATAGAGGCGAGACGGAATCCATTGCTTGCCGCCGAACGCTTTCTCTCCCGTCTCGGACTCTCCGCGGAGAGTCAGACAGGTCGTCAATACCTCGTCGAGCCGCCGCCAGGGCCGGGTCTGCTGCTGGTCAGAGATCTTGGACCGCCGCTTTCGAGGTCCCGCCTGGCTTCACTCTTGGCCTGGGTGGAGCATGGCGGCACGCTGGTTGTCACCCCCGGAAGCGCCATGGTGGAAGGGGGCGGGCATCCGCTGTTGCAGCAGTTCGCGGTCGCGATCGAATCGGAGGCGTTGCTGGAGGAGGAGGTGCCCGGTTCGCTCTCCCTGCCATGGAGTGGGCTCTCGCTGCAGGTCGATTTCGATACAGGCAGATGGTTCAGCGTAGAGAACGCAGGCTCCTACTGGGCGGCACCGGATGAAGACTATCCCCACCTGGTGCGCTTTCCCTGGGGGAAGGGCAGCGTCACCTTTCTCAGCGACAACGAATTTCTGACCAACAGCAGGATTGACGAGAAGGATCACGCGCTGCTGCTGGCCTATCTCGCAGGAGACGCGGAGCGGGCCTGGCTGCTCTACAACGCCCAGATGCCTTCGCTGTTATCCTATCTGTGGCGACATGCCCCCTATCTGATGATCAGTCTTGCGCTGTTCGGGATAGCCGCGATCTGGCGACTGCAGCAGAGCAGCGGGCCGCGGATCTCTCCGCTGGTGAGAAGAGAGCGGAATCTGTTGGAGCAGCTGCAGGCGAACGCGGACTTTGCCTGGCGTCACAACCCGACACTGGGCCTGCTCGAGGCGACCCGCAGGGAGGTGGAGAGACGCTGGTTGGCAAGCCACCCCCAATTGCTGCAGATGAATGAGAAGGCCCGCTGCGACTGGTTGCAGAAGCAGACCGGAATGACAGCCGATTCGCTCCACACGGCCCTCTATTCCCGCCACACTGATACGGGTCAGTTGATTAAAACGACGACTATCCTGCAACGGCTCTTTTCCGCGTTGCACCCGGAGAGGAAATAGTACGATGGTAGATGAAACAGCTATGAACCAGCCCATTCTAGAACGCGCCAGAGCCCTGGAAGAGGAGATATCGCGGGCGGTAATCGGTCAACAAAGGGTTATCCATGAAGTGATACTGGCGCTCTTCTCCGCCGGCCACGTGCTGGTCGAAGGGGTGCCCGGATTGGGCAAGACCCTGCTGGTGCGCGCCCTGGCGGCGGCGGTGAAAGGCGCTTTCAGCCGCATCCAGTTCACGCCCGATCTGATGCCGAGCGATATCTCGGGACACATCATGTTCGACATGAAGAGCGAGAATTTCCGCGTACGCAAGGGCCCGGTGTTCTGCAATCTGCTGCTGGCCGACGAGATCAACCGCTCTCCCGCCAAGACCCAGTCGGCACTGCTGGAGGCGATGCAGGAGCAGCAGGTGACGATTGAGGGCCGCACCTTTCCGCTCTCTCCCCCCTTTCTGGTGCTGGCGACGCAGAACCCCATCGAGCAGGAGGGGACCTACCCGCTGCCGCAGGCGCAACTCGATCGTTTCCTGCTCAAGGTGTTCATAGACTATCCCGTCGAGCAGGATGAGCAGTCGATGGTGAAGCAGGTGACCCTGGGGGTGGTCGGCGACCGGCTCGATACCTCCGCGATCCGCCCGCTGTTGAACGCCGATGAGATACCGCGGCTGCAAGCGCATATCGCCCAGCTGCAGATGGATGAACAGATCATCGACTACGCGGTGCGCCTGGTCAGGGCGGCCAGGGAGTGGAACGGCATCGAGGCGGGACCGGGACCTCGCGGATCCATAGCCCTGCTGCGGGTGGCCAGGGCCGAGGCCTTTCTGCAGCAGCGTGACTATATCACCCCGGATGATATCAAGGTGGCGGCACTGCCGGTGCTGCGACACCGCATCCGACTGGCCACCGATCTCGAGATCGAGGGCTATCAGGCGGACGATGTGTTGAACGATCTGTTGGCAAACGTGGCCGCCCCCCGCCAGTGAAGCCCACCAACCGCCTGATTACCGCCTCGGTCCTGCTTATGCTGCCGGCGCTGCCGGCGGTCTGGTATCCGCTCTGGGCGTTGCCATGGAAGCTGGCCGCCGCCCTGCTGCTGGCCCTTGCCCTGATCGATCTGCTGCAGCTGCGGCGGCTTCCCGCCCCTGAGGTGATACGACACGCCCGCACCAGCATCCCGGTGGGGCTCTGGACCGGGGTTGAGCTGACCCTGCGCAACCCCTCGGAGACCGCCCTTGAGCTGGTGGTCCACGATCACCACCCGCAGCATTTTGAGGTCGAGATGCAGCCGCAGTCGTTGTTTCTGCCCCCGCAGCGTCAGGCCGGCCTGCACTACCGTGTCTTGCCGAAACGCAGGGGGGAGGGGTGTTTCAACGGTACCGACATCATCATCCGCTCGCCCCTGGGATTGTGGCGGCAGAAGCGCTTTGTTGACCACCTCACCCGGGTTCGCGTGTTTCCGAATTTCCGCGAAATCGCCCGCTATGCCTTGCTGGCCACCGACAACCACCTCAGCCAGATGGGGGTCCGCAGGCGACAGCGTCGCGGCGAAGGCAGTGATTTCCATCAACTGAGGGAGTACAGGACCGGCGATTCATTGCGCCAGATCGACTGGAAGGCGAGTTCCCGCTATCGCCGTCTGATATCCAAGGAGTACCAGGATGAACGGGATCAACAGCTGGTTTTCATGCTCGATTGCGGCAGGTACATGCACCATGAAGACGAGCGGGGCGCCCACCTCGATCACGCATTGAATGCGATGCTGCTGCTCTGCTATGTCGCAGACCGCCAGGGAGACGCGGTCGGCTTTCTCAGTTTTGGCGGGGATGAGCGTTGGCAACCGCCGATGAAGGGGGGGGACGTGGTGCGCCGCCTGCTGGATCGAACCTACGATCTCGAATCCACCCTGCAGGCATCCGACTATCTCGCCGCCGCGCAAAAGCTGATGCCGCTGCAGCGTCGCAGGGCGCTGGTGATCATCTTGACCAACAGCCGCAACGAGGAGCGCGGCGAACTGATGAAGGCGGTGTCGCTTCTGGTCCGCAGGCACCTGGTGGTGATTGCGGATCTGCATGAGGCCTCCCTGGATCGGGTGGTGCATACGCCGGTGGTCGATCTGCAGGGGGCGTTGCGCTTTCAGGCGGTGATGGATTATCTTGGACAACGCAAGCAGGGGCATGAAAGGGTTGCCCACCGGGGCGCGCTGATGATCGATTGCCAGCCTCAGCAGCTGCCGGTCACCCTGGTCAATGCCTATCTGGACGTGAAGGGATCGGGCGTGCTTTGAAACCAGGGTTGCCCGCCCGCGCATAAAGACCAGCCTGGGGCTTTTGGCGATCAGCCTTGGTATAATTCTTACGATTGCACTTTATATGATTGGGTCGGGGACATGGAACCTGAAGAGATCAAGCAGAAGAAACGAAGTCGTGGGATCTATCTGTTACCCAACCTGTTAACCACCGCGGCGCTCTTCGCAGGCTTCTACGCGATCCTTGCCGCGGTCAACGGCAAGTTCGAGGTTGCCTCGGTAGCCATCTTCGTGGCCATGTTGATGGACGGCCTCGACGGCAGGGTGGCAAGGATGACCAAGACCCAAAGTGCCTTCGGTGCGGAGTATGACAGCCTGTCGGACATGATCTCGTTCGGTCTGGCGCCGGCGCTGGTGGTCTATGTCTGGGCCTTGAGTGAGCTGGGTAAACTGGGGTGGCTGGCTGCCTTTATCTACACCGCGACCGCTGCCTTGCGATTGGCGCGCTTCAATACCCAGCTGGCGGGCGCGGACAAGAAGTACTTTCAGGGACTGCCGAGTCCGTCCGCTGCGGCAATCATGGCCGGCGGCGTCTGGCTCGGTGTCGATTACGGCGTGGATGGCAATAGCCTCGGTTGGCCGGCAGCCCTGCTGACGACGCTTACCGGTCTGCTGATGGTGAGCAACTTCCGCTATCACAGCTTTAAGGATATCGATTTCCACGGCAAGGTTCCCTTCATCGTCCTGGTGGTCGTGGTCATCGTCCTGGCAATCGTCCAGACCCACCCGCCCACGGTCCTGTTTCTCATGTTCCTCGCCTATGCGGTATCTGGACCGGTACTGACCCTGATCCAGCTGCGCAAGCATCGGGAGCAGCGAACAACCGGCGATCGCAGGAGCGATGGGAGCTGAGGCATAACCTTTCGAGGTCGATGGGATATCGTTGTTTGGCAATCCACAGGGGCTGGGTTATATTCGATGGCTATCTTGAAACAAGCCGGATAGTCGATCGGTGTTCCCACCGCGGCGAATCCCGCCGGAGTGGAGCATGAGCCAAGCCGATCAACTGATCATATTCGACACCACCTTGCGCGATGGCGAGCAGAGCCCCGGCGCGTCCATGACAAAAGATGAAAAGGTGCGCATCGGCAAGGCCCTGGAGAGGCTCCGGGTCGATGTCATCGAGGCCGGCTTTCCGATCGCCAGCCCCGGCGATTTCGAGGCCGTCTCCGCGGTGGCTGGCGCGGTCAAGGAGTCGACGGTCTGCGGCTTGGCGCGCGCCCTCGACAAGGATATCGATCGTGCGGGGGAGGCGTTGAAGGAGGCCAATTCGGCCCGCATCCATACCTTTATCGCAACCTCGCCCATCCATATGCAGCATAAGCTTCGGATGACCCCGGACCAGGTCATCGAGCAGGCGGTTCACGCCGTAAAGCGGGCGAGGAACTATACCGATAACGTGGAATTTTCCGCCGAGGATGCGGGGCGTTCCGAAATCGATTTTCTCTGCCGCATCTTCGAGGCGGTGATCGACGCGGGCGCCACCACGCTGAACGTCCCGGACACGGTGGGCTACGCCATGCCGATCCAGTTCGGCGAACTGATCCGGCAGATGCGGGAGCGGATCCCGAACGCGGACAAGGCCGTCTTCTCCGTCCACTGCCACAACGATCTCGGCCTGGCGGTGGCAAACTCGCTGTCGGCGGTGAGCAACGGGGCGCGACAGGTAGAGTGCACCATCAACGGTCTCGGCGAGCGGGCGGGCAACGCCTCCCTGGAGGAGATCGTGATGGCGGTGCGCACCCGTCCCGATATCTTCTCCTGCAAGAGCGGGCTCGACACCACCCAGATCGTCAACTGTTCCAAGCTGGTCTCCAATATCACCGGTTTTCCGGTACAGCCCAACAAGGCGATTGTCGGCGCCAACGCCTTCGCCCATGAATCGGGCATCCACCAGGACGGTGTGCTGAAATCGAGGGAGACCTACGAGATCATGCGTGCGGAGGATGTGGGTTGGAGCCAGAACCGCATGGTCCTGGGCAAGCACTCGGGACGCAACGCCTTTCGCAGTCGGCTGGAGAGCCTGGGCATCAGTTTTGAGTCGGAAGAGGGGCTGAACGCGGCCTTTTCCCGTTTCAAGGAGCTGGCCGACAAGAAGCATGAGATCTTCGACGAGGATCTGCAGGCGCTGGTGACCGATACCAAGACAGAATCATTCAATGAGAGGGTCAAGCTTATCGCCCTCAAGGTCTGTTCCGAGACCGGCGAGACGCCCCATGCGGAAGTGACCTTGAGCGTCGATAGCGAAGAGGAGCCGGGGGCCGCTTCGGGAGGCGGTCCCGTGGATGCCGCCTTCAAGGCGATCGAAAGCATCGTCAACAGCGGTACCGAGCTGCAGCTCTACTCGGTGAACAATATCACCAGCGGCACCGACGCCCAGGGAGAGGTTACCGTGCGCCTGGAGAAGGGCGGTAGAATCGTCAACGGACAGGGCGCCGATACCGATATCGTCATCGCATCGGCAAAGGCCTATATCAATGCGGTGAACAAGATTCTCGAGCCCGTGGCCAAGGCCCATCCCCAAACCGGGGACGTCTAGCGCTGTGATTGAGCAGCGCCGCCATCTCTATCTGAAAGCGATGGGATTGACCCGGTGGCGGCGGCGTGGGGATCCCGGCAGCGCGGCGGAGGATAAAACCGAGGGTGTCGCCGAATCGGCGGCGCAGGTTGTGACCGGGGCCGCGCCCTATCGAGCCGATCGGGTCGAGGAGGCGGTTCCCCCCGGGAGCACCGGTGAGACCGCGGGGCTCGACTGGCAGGCGCTGCAGCAAAAGGTCAAGGCATGCAACAGCTGCGGCCTGCGCGCCGGCTGCACCCAGACCGTCTTCGGTGTCGGTAATCCCCAGGCGGACCTGCTGGTCATCGGCGAGGCCCCGGGCGCCGACGAGGACAGGCAGGGCGAACCCTTCGTCGGCCGCGCCGGCCAGCTGCTGAACGCGATGCTGCTGGCAATGGGCTATCAGCGCGAAGCGGTCTTCATCGCCAATATCCTCAAGTGCAGACCCCCCGACAACCGGGATCCGCGGCCCGAGGAGGCCCTCTGCTGCGAGCCCTACCTGCTGCGGCAGATCGCGTTGATCGCACCGAAAATCATCCTCGCGGTGGGGCGCATTTCGGCGCAGAATCTGCTGAAGAGCGATATTGCCGTCGGTAAGCTGCGTGGACGGATTCATCGCTTCGGGGAATCGGACATCCCCCTGGTCGTGACCTACCATCCCGCCTATCTGCTGCGTTCCCCTGAACAGAAGGGCAAGGCCTGGCAGGATCTGCAGCTGGCCCTTTCGGTGCTCAGGGGGGATCCGGGGTGAGCGCCCGGCTGCTGGATCCGCTGCTCGGCATACGCCCGATGCAGCCTGAGGATCTTGTCCAGGTGCTGGCGATCGAGGAGTCTGTCTATCCGTTCCCCTGGACCCTGGGGATCTTCCAGGATTGCCTGCGTGTCGGCTACTGCTGCTGGGTGGTGACCCTGGATCGGCAGGTGATCGGCTACGGCGTGATGTCGGTGGTCATCGATGAGTCGCATATTCTCAATATCTGCATCGACCCCGCCTGGCAGGGCAAGGGCCTGGGGATGAAACTGGCCCGGCGCCTGTTGAAAATCGCCCGTCAGCACGGCGCCGAAATGGCCTATCTGGAGGTCAGGGTGGGTAACAAGGCCGCCATCGGGCTTTACCAGAAGCTGGGTTTTGTCGAGATCGGCCAGCGGCCCGGCTACTATCCCGACAGTGACCGGCGCCGGGAGGACGCACTGGTGATGTCGCTGGAGTTGTAGCAGCGGAGTGTTCGCTCGTGCCTAGATCATTTCGTCGATGGTTGAGGGGGCGCTGTGCAGCGTGCCCATGCCGCCTACCGCTTGAAAGGATGCGATGGCCCGCTGTCCCGAGAGGCGGTGCTCATGGTTTGATCTTTCCCCATCCCCGTTCCGGCCGATCGCCTTCTCCCTGATATCGGCCAATTGCTGTCGCTGCTCGGCCTGTACCTCGCTGCGTGCCTGGGCTGCCATGGCCGATGCCTGCGCCGCGACCTGGCGGTCCTGGGGCGAGGGGTCGGCCGGCGCCAGGGCGGCCCTGCGCACGGTTTCGGCCTGTCTCAACCGCACCTTGGGGTCGTTGGTCGAGGGCATGCGGATCGATACCTCACCGCCGACTGCGTAGCTGCGGCCGTCCGGGCCCCGCTTGTAGGTAAAGCTGCCGCTACCGGCCAGGCCCCCTGCCGCCGCCCGATGGGCGGCCTCATGGGCCCGAACCTCACGGTCTCTCTTCTGCAGCTCCCGGACTTCGGCCCGCTCATCCTCTGTCAGCCGGCTGTTCTCCCCGCTCTCCCTCACCGGACGCCGGGTGGCGCTCTCGCGGGTGGCGGGGGCGGCGGTGGACTCGGCATGGTCGCCGCCCGAAACTGCAGTCGCGGGGGCTGGGCCTTGCCCGCCGCGGGCAGGGCGATCCAGCGCCGAGGCGCCATTGCCGATGGTTGAAGGCATGCCGAAAGAGAGATCCATACGCCTACCTGTTTTACCCTATCTGCTTCAATTATAAGCAATCAGACCGGGAGCGGATCGGTGCCGAGCCGCACTCCCGGCGGTTTCTGAATTAATTTCCCGCCGCGGTGGCGGAATTCCAGCATGCGGAAGTCACCACCAGGGCCGCGAATGGGGTATAATCCGCGGCTTTTTAACCCTGACGCAACGCCTCGATGTCCGAACTGCTTGAACAACTCAGCCGGCGACGCACTTTCGCCATCATCTCCCACCCGGATGCGGGAAAGACCACCCTGACGGAGAAACTGCTGCTCTACGGCGGCGCGATCCAGATGGCGGGCACCGTCAAGGGGCGCAAGGCGGCGCGCCATGCGACCTCCGACTGGATGGAGATGGAGAAGGAACGCGGCATCTCCGTCACCTCGTCGGTGATGCAGTTTCCCTACCGCGACGAGATCGTCAACCTGCTCGATACCCCCGGCCATGAGGATTTCTCCGAAGATACCTACCGCACCCTGACCGCCGTGGATTCCGCCTTGATGGTCATCGACGTGGCGAAGGGCGTCGAGGAGCGGACCATCAAACTGATGGATGTCTGCCGTCTGCGCGATACCCCGATCCTCACCTTCGTCAACAAGCTCGATCGCGAGGGGCGCGACCCGCTGGAGATCCTGGACGAGATCGAGGAGGTGCTGAAGATCAAGTGCGCCCCGGTGTCCTGGCCCATCGGCATGGGCAAGCGGCTCAAGGGGGTCTATGATCTGCGCAGCGATACCACCCATCTCTTCAGCGCCACCCACGGCGGCAAGATCCAGCTGGGCGAGATCATCGAGGGCCTGGACAACCCCAAGCTGGATGAACTCATCGGCGACCAGGCCGGGGAGCTGCGGGAGGAGATCGAGCTGGTGCGCGGCGCCAGCCATGAACTCGACCTGGAGGCCTACGCCCGGGGTGAGCTGACCCCGGTCTTCTTCGGCTCGGCGATCAATAACTTCGGCGTCAAGGAGCTGCTCGATGCCTTCGTCGAATATGCGCCGGGTCCCCTGTCACGGGCTACCCAGCAGCGCATGGTCAAGCCGGCCGAGCCCAAGTTCAGCGGCTTCATCTTCAAGATACAGGCCAACATGGATCCCCAGCATCGCGATCGCGTCGCCTTTCTGCGGGTCTGTTCCGGGAGTTATCGCAAGGGCATGAAGATGCGCCACGTTCGCATCGGCAAGAGCGTGCAGATCAGCAACGCCATCACCTTCCAGGCCGATGAGCGTCGCCATGTGGAGGAGGCCTGGCCGGGGGATATCATCGGTCTTCACAATCACGGCACTATCCAGATAGGCGACACCTTCACCGAGGGAGAGGCGCTGAAGTATGAGGGTATCCCCTATTTTGCCCCGGAGCTGTTCCGGCGCGTGGTATTGAAGGACCCGCTGAAACAGAAGGCGCTGCTGAAAGGAATCCTGCAGCTCTGTGAGGAGGGCGCCACCCAGGTCTTCAGGCCGTTGAAGAACAATGACCTCATCCTCGGCGCGGTGGGAATGCTGCAGTTCGATGTGGCGGTTGAGCGCCTCAAGCATGAGTACAAGGTCGAGGCGATCGTGGAGACGGTGAATGTGGCAACCACCCGCTGGATTCAGTGTGAGGACGAAAAGATGCTGCAGCGTTTCAAGGAGAAGGCCCATGACAACCTGGCACTCGACGGGGATGATCAGCTGGTCTATCTGGCGCCTACCCGGATCAATCTCGACCTTGCCATCGAGCGTTGGCCGGAGATCGAATTCCTCGCCACCCGGGAGCTCTGAGGATCAGCATCAGTACAAGCAAAGCGAAATCCTCGCAAATGTTTTTTCAAGTCCGCAAATGAACGCTAATAAACGCAAATATTTATTCTTTTCTCTCCTGCATCGAATAACACCCGCACCTCAACTGACATACACCATACTCCCAGCACGTTGAAAATCACCCTTGCTAAACCATAATTAAAGTATAAAGGGCAGTTTGTCATCGCCCCAGCCTATAAGGAGGCCGTCGATGTTCCTGATGCAGAAAAGCAGTGAAAAGCTGGTTGAGGTGCTGAGTCTGGGAGATCTTTTCAATCCTAATCACACAGAGATCATAGGCCGATTCCATGCGGGAGAAGAGATGCAGGATGCGGAGAAATTCGCCAAAGAGCAGATGCTCTTTCCTTCCGGCGAACCGCTTCCCCAGTGCTGGCTCGATTCCCAATACCGGCAACACTGACGAGGGGCAACACTCCTTACAGGTCTTAGTCCGCAAATGAACGCGAATAAACGCAAATTAGGAGTTATTAATTGTCCTGAATAACGCGTTGGGCCATTGACCTGCGGTGATCACACCATTCTCTCTCGCTAAGGGTAGGGTGGGGCCCTGCCCCACCAGGGCTCTCTGTTAATTAAAAATCTTGGTGGGGCTGGGCCCCACCCTACGTTCAAATTAGGTAACCAGGATCGGTCAGAACCTCGCCTCGCTCTGCCCCGACCTCTCGATCCAGCCGTGGATCATCTTTTTGGTGGTGGTGTCTGCAGCGCAGTTGCCCTGCCGGTCGATGACGATCATTCCCCCTCTGCCCTTGACCTTGCGTCTCAGGTACTGGATGCCGTATGCCACCGCCCCCCTGGCGTCGTAGTCGAGAAACTCCATGGCATCGGAGACCGTCTTGGCCAGCACCGTGCGCATAAAGTCTTCGCCAAATCCCGTGGTGGAGATCGCGCAGGTCTGATTGTCGGCAAACACGCCTGCGCCGACGATCGGCGAATCGCCGACCCGTCCGATGCGTTTGTTTACAATGCCGCCGGTGGATGTCGCCGCTGCCAGATTGCCGTCCAGGTCGCGGGCGACGGCGCCGATGGTCCCGTACTTCTGCTCTTCCGAGGCCTCGTCGCTGTCATCGTGGTCGAGCATGATGCGGTGTTGCAGGCGCGCCTGTTCAAGCTGCTGGATTCGATCGGGGGTGAAGAAGTAGTGGTCAGGCGTCAGTTTCATGCCGCAATGATCGGCAAACTTCATCGCGCCTTCGCTGATCAACATCACATGTTCGCTCTCAGCCATCACCAGGCGGGCCAGTTGCACCGGGTTGGCGATATTGCTGACCGCGGCCACCGCGCCTGCGGAGAGATCGCGGCCATCCATGATCGCGGCATCCATCTCCACCTTGCCGCTTTCATTGAGTACCGAACCGCATCCGGCATTGAAGACAGGATCGTCCTCAAGCTGCGAGGCGCAGCTCTCCACGGTTTCCAGGGCGCTGCCGCCCATGCTGAGAATCTCCCGCCCGTGTTCGAGAACGGTACGGATACTCTCCAGGTAGCGTAGGGCCGTTTTGTTGTCCTTGACATTATCCAGTGCGCCGGCGCCGCCATGCACCATCAGCGAAAAGGTCTCTTGCATTGTTCTCAGTAATCGCTTGACACTTGCAATCGGCCGACAGTGCCGGAATGGCACTATCGGTTTTTGGAAACAGGCCCTAAAACTACCAGAGGCGTTGCTGCAACTCTAGTTTGATTCGCTGGCGGGCCATGCTGCTGCCCGCGATCATAAGCATGATCTTGCCGACCAGGATCGGTCCCCAGTTGACGATGATGACCCCTTCACCGCTTGCCGGATCGAACTCTATGCCCTGAAGATCCAAATCCTTGAGGGCGCGGTGGCGGGTTGAGAAATTTGCCGACTCCCACTCCTCGATACCGCATTTCATGGCAATCAGCGTGGGATAGGAGGCGCCGTTGTAGCGTGGGTTGCACTCGATGGCGAGGTAGTCTGTGCCCGTCTCTGTCTGCAGCACGGCGACGTCGAAGGCGAGGATATCCTTGAAGCCCTTTTCCGCCATCCATGCGGCCATCGGCTCCACGATATCCCAGGGCTCGTACGGGGTTGGATGGAAGTTACCCTGATGCGCGGTGCCTTCGAGGATCTGCTCCGTGGCAAGCAAGCGTCTGCACATGCCGTCTGTCACCCGGTATTGCAGGTTGAGAAAGATCTCGGTCTTGACCTCCTGCTGCAGCTGCACGGGGACATCCGCATCGAACCGAGCCATCGCCCGGAGCAGCGCTGACCGGTCTTCGCAACGATAGATGCCGACCCCGGACACCGACACCGCCGCCTTGAGATAACAGGGATAGGGGAAGCCGTCGATATCAGCGTCCGCTATCTCCCTGACACTGTCGAAGCAGGATGTCTTCGGCACCGGTACGCCCAACTCATCCGCGAGGGACATGAAGTTGTTCTTGGAGTTGATGAATTCGACGCTTCTGGCCCAGGCGATATCGCCGCCTTTCTTCAATTCCATGTCGCCATAGAAAAAGTGCGAAGGTCTGACGCCGTCCTGGATCGGCATATACTCCAGACCGACATCCCAGATGACATTCTGGCTGTGCACGAGGCCGATGCGTGAATAGTGCTCGACGATTTCACCCCATTCGCCCTTCAGCAAGGGGTGCAGCTGGACCATGTCCCCGGGTTCGGTCGCACCGAGAATTCTGCCTGAATAGAGGTGGTTGCCTTTCACCCCATCGGCGGTGCAGGACATGATGTCGTGATTGTAGACTGTCGGTATCTTAGGCTTTACCGGAACGGGGTGGACCACCAGCCCCTTTGCCCTTCCTAATCCTGTTATCCCTTTCGTGATCATAATTCCACCCATTGATTTATATCCGCCGTTTTCAGGTCTCAACTGCAAAATGGACGCCACTTTGTCTTGTTTGTGTCGCTTGTTACTCTGGAGGCATCACTATCGAGATCACAGGTCATTGAATTGACTTGGAAAATACAAATCAATCAGGATTTGCCAGGGAGGGTCGGGCAGGTTGCGGTCGGCCGATTACCGGGCTGCAGGGCGATCGGTTTTGCGCCATCAGGGTGCAGGAATCCCGTCGCGCCCGTTCCCGATGGGTGAAAACAGTGCGCCGTGGGGTTGCGACGCCGCCAATTTCGGGGTTGTCTCGGCCGCTCGGCCTTGGGATCGAATATTGCATTGAGCAGGCTTGTATGGGACTGTTTCTTGCCTGTCATAAGGGTGTCGATCCAAGTCAAACCGGAGTGCCAAGATGCTAGACAAGACATTGACGGTCATCCTTGCGGGTGGCCAGGGTTCACGCCTGCAGCCGCTCACCCTGGAGCGAACCAAGGCGGCGGTGCCCTTTGGCGGTCAATACAGGATAATCGATTTTTCCCTGGTCAACTGCCTCCACTCCGGACTGCGCAGGATACTGGTGTTGACCCAGTACAAATCCCACTCCCTGCAGAAACACCTGCGCGACGGCTGGTCGCTGTTCAATCCGGAACTGGGTGAATATATCACCGCCGTGCCCCCGCAGATGCGCAGGGGGGGTGGCTGGTACGACGGAACCGCGGATGCCGTCTATCAGAATCTCTACATGCTCAAGCGCAGCGGTGCGGAGAGGGTGCTGATCCTCCCCGGCGATACTATCTACCGCATGGATTATGCCCCGCTGGTCGCCTTTCATGCACAGCAGGGGGCCGGCGTGACGGTCGCCTGCATGCAGCTTCCCCATGCGGAGGTGGGTCTCTCCGGGGTGCTGGAGATGGACCCGAGCGGCCGGGTGACGGCCTATGGGACCAGGTCAAGCCAACAGCCGGCGGCGGGTGAGGATTCCGCGACCGCCATGGTCTCCCTGGGCATCTATCTCTTCTCCATCGACGCACTGATCGCGGCGCTCGAGGAGGATCACGACCTCAGCGGCTCCAGTCACGAGTTTACCCGGGACATTCTGCCCAGGATGGTGGTCAACAGCGATGTCTATGCCTATCAGTTCGGCGGCGAGGCGGGAAGGGTAACCCGGGATCGCTACTGGCGGGATGTGGCCACCATCGACAGTTACTATGAGGCCAACATGGAGTTGCTCGCCCCGGTTCCCTCCCTCGACCTCTATCAGCCGGAGTGGCCGATTCGGACCCACCATGGGCAGAATCCGCCGGCGCGAACCGTACCCGGCATCTCGGGCAGCGAGGGTATCTTCATCAACTCCATCGTTGCCAACGGGGTCCTCATCGTCGGCGGCAGTGTGCAGCATTCGATCCTGTTTCCGAAGACCCTGATCGGTGACGAAGCGGTGATCCATGATTCGATTCTCTTCGATGGGGTCAAGGTCGGCGATGGCGCGCAGCTGGAGAACTGCATAATCGACAAGGACGTGGTGATCCCGCCCGGGGAGCGTATCGGTTTCGATGCAGAGCGTGATGCCGCCAGGTTTACCGTTTCACCGAAAGGGATTGTTGTTGTCCCCAAGGGGTATCGCTTCAGAAGCTGAAGCGAGTTTTGAGTTTTGAGTTGTCCAGGCCGCACTGATGCAACCTCGGTCTACCGCCGTATCTTCTGTCACATGTGAATCAGGACGATAAAACCTAAGGAAGCTCCAGTGACTACGTCATTCCGGCGAAAGCCGGAATCCATATGCTTGATTTTCCTGGATCCCGGCATGCGCCGGGATGACGAAAAGAGAATTAATCAGAGGTTCCCTGATTAGTCGTGAGCGAAGCGAACTCATCATCTAAAAACTCATAACTCAAAACTTCTAGAAGTCGCTTGTGAGGCAGAGAAAAGCGAGGATTCCTGGTGCCTCATTAAACAATCTTACAGCGTCACCAGTGTCCTTCCCATGATCGTACCCGCGAGCATCTGATCGAAGAGCTCCGGCAGTTGCTCCATGGATACCGTCCGGGACAGGATGTCATCCAGGTGCCTGGGTTTGAGGTCGGTGGCCAGGCGTTGCCAGATCTCCTCTCTGATCTCGTATGGACAGCCTGCGGAGTCGACACCCAGCAGACTGACGCCGCGCAGAATGAAAGGCATTACTGTCGTGTTCAGCTCATGTCCCCCGGCCAGACCGATCGCGGCGATATTGCCCCAGGGTCTTATCTTGCGGGTGATGCTGGAGAGCATCTCACCCCCTACATTGTCCACGGCACCGCCCCAGAGCCCCCGTTCGAGGGCGTGGTGGTAGGTGGAGACCTGCTCCCGATGCAATACCTCCTGGGCGCCGAGATGCTCCAGATAGGCGTGTTGATCGGACTTGCCGGTGACGGCGTGGACATCAAAGCCCTCGCCGTCGAATATGTTGACCGCGAGACAGCCGACGCCGCCTGTCGCGCCGGTGACCAGCACCGGTCCCATCTCCGGTCGTTGCCCGTTCATCTCCATTCGATGCAGGGCGAGGGCGGCGGTGAAGCCGGCGGTGCCCAGGGCCATCGCCTGGGAGGCGGAGAGACCGTCGGGCAGGGGTACCGCCCATTCCGCCGGCACCCGCAAATATTCCGCGTAACCCCCATCGACGGTGGTGGAGAGTTCGTAGCCGGTGACGATCACACTGTCGCCAGCCTTGAACCGCTTGTCATTGCTCTCGGCGACCTCGCCGCAGGCATCGATGCCGCCGGTCAGGGGATAGCGTCTGAGGATCTGGGCCTTGCCGGTCCCCGCCAGGGCATCCTTGTAGTTGATGCTGGAGTATTGGACGCGGATCAGGATTTCACCCTGATCCGGCGTCTGCAGCTCAAGCTCTTCGATCCCTGCCGAGTGCTGGGCATTGTCTCGATGTATACGAAAGGCTTTATATGAAGTCATGACGAACTACTCCGATACAACAGCTATTTTTCCTATCTTCCGCCGCCATTCGGCGGGGCCGGTCTGGTGAACAGAATTGCCGCGGCTGTCGACGGCGACGGTGACCGGGAAATCGACCACTTCGAACTCGCGTATCGCCTCCATGCCGAGATCCTCGAATGCCAGCAGGCGTGAACTGCGGATCGCCTTCGACACCAGGTAGGCCGCGCCGCCCACCGCCATCAGGTAGACCGCCTGGTGGCGCTTGATCGCCTCCAGGGCGGCAGGACCGCGCTCCGCCTTGCCCACCATGCCGAAGAGTCCGGCCTGCTCCAGCATCACCTCGGTGAACTTGTCCATGCGGGTGGCGGTGGTGGGGCCTGCCGGGCCCACCACCTCGTCACCCACCGGATCCACCGGACCCACGTAGTAGATGAAGCGGCCATGGAAGTCGATGCCCTCCGGCAGCGGCTGGTTGTTGGCGAACAGATCGGCGATACGCTTGTGGGCGGCATCCCGTCCCGTCAGCAGCTTGCCGTTGAGGAGGATCAGCTCCCCCGGTTGCCAGCCCGCCATCTCATCCTTGGTGACCTCATCCAGGTTGACCCGGCGCGCCTGGGGCGAGGCCTCCCAGGTCACATCCGGCCAATCCTCCGCGGTGGGCGGTGTGAGCAGGGCGGGGCCGCTACCATCCAGGGTGAATTCAACATGGCGGGTGGCGGCGCAGTTGGGGATCATGCCCACCGGCAACGAGGCGGCGTGGGTGGGGAAGTCGCTGATCTTTACATCCAGCACGGTGGTCAGACCGCCGAGCCCCTGGGCGCCGATGCCCAGCCCGTTGACCTTGTCAAAGAGCTCCAGGCGCAGCTCCTCCTTGCGATTGGACGGGCCGCGTGCCTGCAGTTCATGGATATCGATGGGCTCCATCAACGACTCCTTGGCGAGCAGCAGCGCCTTCTCCGCCGAGCCGCCGACGCCGATCCCCAGCATGCCGGGCGGGCACCAGCCGGCACCCATCCTGGGCAGCTCCTCCAGCACCCAGTCGACCAGGGAACCGGATGGGTTGAGCACCTTGAAGCGGGATTTGTTCTCCGATCCCCCTCCCTTGGCGGCGATCTTGACCTCGACCCTGTCTCCCTTGACCAGCTCCATGTGGATGATGGCGGGGGTGTTGTCTCCCGTGTTCTTGCGACTGCCGAGGGGGTCGTTGACCATGGAAAATCGCAGCACATTGTCGGGATGGGCGTAGCCATGGCGCACCCCTTCATTGACCATCTCCTTGATCGACAGCTCGCCCTCCCACTGAACCTGCATGCCGATCTTGAGGAACACAACCACCATTCCCGTGTCCTGGCAGACCGGTCTCCTCCCCTCCGCGCACATGCGCGAGTTGACCAGGATCTGCGCCATTGCATCCTTGGCGGCGGCGCTCTCTTCCCTGGCCCAGGCCTCGCCCATGGCTTGAAGAAAGTCGACAGGATGGTAGTAGGAGATGAACTGGAGGGCATCGGCGATGCTCTGGATGAGGTCTTCCTGGCGGATGCGGGTCATGGTCGGTCCTGTCATAGCGTCTGGTTCGGTCTTAACCGTCGCTGCCGGCAATGCCGGGATTCCCCGGCATGTCGGATCGGAATTTGATGATTGGGCCCTGGTGTCTGGCTGTTCCGGTTTATGGTTTCCGGCTGTTACTCCAGATTATTATCAACGGATCTCTAGATTTCCAGCAGCAGGCGGCTGGGATCCTCCAGCAACTGCTTGATCGTTACCAGAAACTGCACTGCATCCCGACCGTCGATGATGCGATGGTCATAGGTGAGCGCCAGATACATCACGGGGCGGATAACGATCTCGCCCTTTTCCGCCACCGGACGCTGCTGGATGGAGTGCATGCCGAGGATCGCGCTCTGCGGCGGATTCAGGATCGGTGTCGAAAGCATGGAACCGAAGACGCCGCCGTTGGTGATGGAGAAGGTGCCCCCGGTCAGATCATCGTAACTCAATGAACCATCCTTGGCCTTGTTGCCGAAATCCTTGATTCTCTGCTCGATGGCGGCAAAGCTGAGCTGATCCGCATCGCGCATGATCGGTACCACCAGGCCCCGCGGCGAGGAGACGGCGATGCCGATGTCGAAATAGCCGTGGTAGAGGATATCATCGCCATCCACCGTGGCGTTGATGATCGGATACTGTTTTAACGCCTCCACCGATGCCTTGACGAAAAAGGACATGAAGCCCAAGCGAACGTTGTGCCGCTTTTCAAACTCATCCCGGTACCTGACCCGGAGTTCGGACACCGCCTGCAGGTTGACCTCGTTGAAGGTGGTCAACATGGCGGCGGTCTGCTGCGCCTCAACCAGGCGCTCCGCAACCCGCTTGCGCAGACGCGTCATCGGCACCCGCTCCTCGACACGGTCGCCAGCGACAGCCGTTGATGGGGTGGACGGCGGCGCAGGTTGAGCGCGTGGTGCACTGGTGGACCGGGTCTCTCGCGCGGCGATTGCCGCCTCCACATCGGATTTGACGATGCGACCGTGCTTGCCGCTGCCTTTTAGGGTCTGCGGATCGATGCCGCTCTCCTTCACCAGGCGCCTTACCGCGGGTGACAATGGCGGTGGCTCACTCTCTGCTGCTGCGGATGCTTGCGGCTGCGCTTGTGGTGCAGCCGCGCCCGTACCCGCTCCCGCCTCCAGAACCCCGAGAAGATCGTCGGCCTGTACAGTCTCTCCCTCTTTGAAATGGATTACTGTCAATGTGCCCGATTCAGGGGCGGGTACCTCCAGTACCACCTTGTCTGTTTCCAGGTCGACCAGGGTCTCATCCTGGTTGACTGTTTCGCCCGGCTGCTTGTGCCAGCTCAGTATGGTGGCATCCGATACCGATTCGGGAAGTTGGGGAACACGTAGTTCTATGCTCATTGATGTGTCTGGTTCCTGTAGTTCATGCGAGGATTGATGCGTCCGGAGAGGGCCTCGTCGATCAGGGTTTCCTGCTGTTTGACGTGTACCGAGCGGTAGCCGACGGCCGGTGCCGCTGCCGACGGACGGCCGACGTAGCACAACTGCTTCTCCTTGGTCGTTAGCGGATAGAAGCGATGTTTGATCTGATCCCATGCCCCCTGGTTTTGTGGCTCTTCCTGACACCATATGACCATCTTCGCATTCCTGTAACGCTTGACGACTTTATCGAAATCCTTCTGCGGAAAGGGATAGAGTTGTTCGATGCGTATGATCGCTACATCGTCCAGGCCGCGGGAGCGGCGGGTCTCCAGTAATTCGTAGTAGACCTTTCCGGAACACATGACGAGGCGCTTCACCTGCTTCGGATCGATATCGTCGATCTCGTCGATGACGTTTTTGAATCCCCCCTCGAGCAGTTCCTGCTTGGGTGATGTCGCCAGGCGGTGCCGCAGCAGGCTCTTTGGCGTCATGACCACGAGCGGATGGCGGAAGGGGCGGATCATCTGCCGTCGCAGCAGATGGAATATCTGCGACGCCGAACTGGGTACGCAGACCTGGATGTTGTGGTTGGCGCAAAGCCGCAGGAATCGCTCCGGACGGGCCGAGGAGTGCTCGGCGCCCTGGCCTTCATAGCCATGGGGCAGCAACATCACCAGGCCGCACAGCAGGCCCCACTTCTCCCCGCCCGAGGTGATGAACTGATCGATGACCACCTGGGCGCCGTTGGCGAAGTCGCCAAACTGGGCCTCCCAGACCGTCAGGCAGTTTGGTTCCGCGGTGGCGTAGCCATACTCAAACCCGAGCACCGCCTCTTCCGATAGCAGCGAGTCGATGACCAGGAAGTCGGCCTGGTCGCGGGTCAGATGCTGCAGGGGTATGAGGGATTCGCCGTCGACCTGGTTGTGCAGCACCGCGTGACGATGAAAGAAGGTGCCGCGACCGGAGTCCTGGCCGGAGAGCCGAACCGGTGTGCCTTCGGTCAGCAGGGATGCATAGGCCATGTTTTCGGCAAATCCCCAATCGATGAACTGATCACCGGAGGCCATGCGCCGTCGCTCGGTCCAGATCTTCTCGACCCGGGGATGGAGTTCGAAGCCCCCCGGGACATGCAGCAGCTGCTGCGCGAGCAGATCGAATTGCTCGCTGCTGAGGGTGGTATCCACCGGATGTTCCCACTCGATGCCTTTGAAGGCGTTCCAGCGCACCGCATAGGGGTGGCGCAGGGCGCAGTTGACGGGTCGCGCCACGACGATGCCCTGTTCAAGGGATTCACGATAGTTGTCCACCAACTCTCTCGCCTGCTGTGGCGAGATCACCGATTCCTGCACCAGGCGGTCTGCATAGTGGGTACGGACCGTGGGGTGGTTTCTGATCTTGCTGTACATCTGGGGTTGAGTGACCGAAGGTTCATCGGCCTCGTTGTGTCCGAGGCGGCGATAGCAGATGACATCGATCACCACATCCTTGCGGAAGCGCATGCGAAACTCGAGCGCCAGGCGGGTGACATAGATGACCGCTTCCGGATCGTCGCCGTTGACGTGGAAGATCGGCGCCTGGACCATTTTCGCGACATCGGTGCAATAGAGGGTTGAACGGGTGTCCAACGGATTGCTGGTGGTGAAGCCTATCTGGTTGTTGATGATGACATGCACCGTGCCGCCGGTGGTATAGCCGCGGGTCTGGGACAGGTTCAGGGTCTCCATGACCACGCCCTGGCCGGCGAAGGCCGAATCACCATGGATCAGTATGGGTAGCACCCTGGAACCGTCGTGGTCGCCGCGACGGCGCTGGCGCGCCCTGACCGAACCCTCGATCACGGGATTGATGATCTCCAGATGCGAGGGATTGAAACCCAGGGCGACATGCACCTGTCCGCCGGGGGTATCGATATCGGTGGAGAACCCCATGTGGTATTTAACATCACCGGCGAGGCGAACGGGATCGACCGTTACCCGTCCCTCGAACTCGTCAAAGATATCCTGCGGCGGCTTGCCCAGGATGTTGGTCAATACGTTGATACGACCGCGATGGGCCATACCGATCACCACCTCGCTGATACCGTTGACGCCGCAGTGCTGAATCAGGTCATCGAGCAATGGGATCAGGGATTCGCCCCCTTCGAGGGAGAAACGCTTCTGTCCGACGTAACGGTTGTGGAGGTATTTTTCGATCCCCTCGGCAGCGGTCAACAGGGTCAGCAGCCAGGCCCTCTCCTTGTTGCTGAACTGTTGGAAAAGGTGACGCTGTTCGATGCGTTCTTGAATCCAGCGTTTCTGTTTGGTGCTGGTTATATGGCCATACTCGGTGCCCACGCTGCCGCAATAGCTCTTGGTGATGAGTTCGATGATGTCCCGCAGCGCCATGCGCTCCGGGGCAAACAGTGAGCCGGTATTGAAGATGGCATTCTGGTCGATTCGATCCAGCTTGTGATAGGCCAGGTCCAGATCGGGGACATAGACCGGTTCGCGCAGCCTGAGCGGATCGAGATCCGCATTCTGGTGGCCGCGCATGCGGTAGCCATTGATAAAGCGCAGCACGGAGGCCTGCTGTTCCGCGGCACCCGGTGAGAGATTTTCATGGAGCGCGATGGTGGCGGAGCGTTTTTCATTGACCAGATGGAGAAAACGCTGGCGTATCGGTTCATGGGCGGTATCGATCTGGTCCTGCTCAGGCAGCTCGTCAAACTCTCTGCGCCAGTCTTCCGGTATGCTTTGCGGGTCTTTGAGGTAGCTCTCGTATAATTCTTCAACGAAGGTGGCATTGCCGCCTGAGAAGGCGGAGGTGGATCTGAGTAAATCCAGGTAATTGCTCATTTTAATCGTGCATTGGTATCAATGTTGGTGGATAATTTATTTTTGGGCAGCTATCAGTAAATGTTAGCACAATCAGATGAATAGACAGAAGAAGTTTGCGAAAATTCTCTGTCGAATTAATACATTGTATTGGGGCTTTTAATGCAAGCCTGGCGCCCTAACTCGATTCATTTCTTAGCTCTGCTAAAATAGTGTGGTGACTTAAATCGTGTAGTGCTTTTGACGGTTCGCCCCAGGGACCATCGAAAGGTTGGACAGGGATCGCGCTTTGTTGCAGAGATTGCAGTCGTTTTGGCGTATCTCTCTCGCAGACAGGGATGGAGACGAAGCTCCAAGTCGACTCAGGTATCGATTTGGATAGCGCACAAGGCAGTTAGGTGGAAAGAGAAAGCTATTGTCCGTACAAGAGAGTAATAAATTAAGGGTCAATCTCAATCCGATCTCGCTGGAGGCGGATCTGGCCTATTTCGGCGCCCGCCTCGAACTGGTGGGAGAACCGGAAACAAGTTATCAGGCGGCCCAGCTCAAGGTCTACAAGGCGTTGGAAGCCGCGCTGGAAGAGAACCTGAAGCGCCTGCGCAAAAAAGAGTCCCGCGCCAAGGCAAAGAAAGAGAAACGAAAGGGAAAGGAAAAGATTGACTAAGGGGTCTTGCCCTTAGTCCACCTCGCCTGATTCAAGCATGGCATCGATCTGCTGCTCTGCCTCATGCCAATCCTCCCTCGCCCGCTGCGGATCGAAGCCATGCTTTTGCGCGATGTAGTAGGCCGCGGTGGCGATCATCTCCAGGCGCTCCTTGGTGCTTGTCTCAATGCTTTTTTTGCCCGCTCCTTTGCCTTTTTTGCTGCTTTTTTCGCCTGCCTTCTTTAGCTTTTTCTTCGCTTTCTTTTCCTTCTTCTCTTTATCTTTTTCGCTTTTCTTCGCCATCAGACCACCTCATGAATTCTCATCTCAATTTTTGCCAAAAACCGAGTCCGCGAGAGCGGGCGGTGGCCTCGGCCTCTCGATAGCGCCTCAGGCTCGAGGGTTGCTGTCGAGGATCTTGTTCTGTTACTGCAAGGCCATCGCTCAGCATCCGCAAGGCGATGTCCGCTCCCCCGTGGAGGACTCTACCGAGTATAACACCGCTGGATGAAAGGGAAGTGTACTCGACCCTGACAAAGCGGCCGGCAAGCAGCATACCGAGGTGGCGTGTTGCAATCCTATCCATCCCCTTGCCGACGGAGGGTATGCGAATCCCCGATAATTTGATCGCTTTGGAAGTGCCGTCGGCAAGCTTGAGTGTGATGCGGTCGCCGCTATGCACCGCCACGACCTGTCCCTGCAACACCGCGGCATGAGCGCTGTTGTCAAGAATGAGGAGTATCAGTAGCAGCAGCGGAAGCAGGCGTATCACTATCTCTCTGCTCGACTCGATCAGTATGGCGCCCTCGACAGGAGTCGAACCTGTGACCTATCGCTTAGGAGGCGATTGCTCTATCCTGCTGAGCTACGAGGGCGGTGGCTGATCATAACCATTATCTACATGAATACCGGTAATGAAAAACGCTGACCGCGCACCATGTATTGGCGGTAGTAGCGCATGCCGGGGGTAGTGAGAAGTTTACTGTTTCGTGCCTGACTCGGCAAACGGGAGAGGCTGAAGACAATTCAAGGTCAGGTTCAAGGCATGGAGAATGGTGCAATGGCGGCTGTTCTACTTTGCACAGGTCAGGTCGTTGCAGTATCTTTCAAGCAACTGAAGCGGGACCAGCCGGTTGAATCTGCAGGCCAGGCATTGGCCGACTTCGTTGATCAGGGTGATGAGGGTGCCGGTGGCAATCAGTGCCCAGAAGACGGCATCGATCCAGGGATAGTTGATCAATCCATCAAGGCCATAGACAAAAAAAGACATCAAGCCGAACAACATGGCGATTACCAAACCTAGGAATATGGGTAGCATCTCTCAGCTCCTAAAATACGACGAAGTCCATTAGTAATTAAGCGATAACTGAATATTGCGCTTACAGGGTATGATTTCCGACGGCTGGATTGGTTCAGCAGGGATTCTGGATGCGCCGGGTTTGTGAGGGTAAAATGCAAGCAATAACAAAAAGATAGCCATTTCCCATGCGCGTTTAGTGTGATGGGTTCTGTGCTCGCCATCACAGAATGCATCCACCCTGGCGTTGCTCACGTATGATGTTGATGAGATCGGAAAGAAGACAGGTATAAACATGATCGAAACGGCCCATCTCCTACAACCAACCAGTTTCCCTCCCCTCACCAGGGACAGACTTGAGACCCTGCAGGTCAATCTCGGCTTCCGCTGCAACCTCTCCTGCGTCCACTGTCATGTCAACGCAGGGCCGAAAAGAAGGGAGGAGATGGATAGGGAGACGGCGGAGGATGTGTTGACCTTTCTCCAGCGCCACCGGCTGAAACGGCTCGACCTCACCGGCGGCGCTCCGGAGCTGAACGCCAATTTTCGCTATCTGGTGACCCGGGCCAGGGCCATCGGGGTGGATGTCGTCGACCGCAGCAATCTGGTCATCCTGCTGGAAGAGGGGCAGGGTGATCTGGCCGATTTTCTTGCCGGGCAGGGGGTTGAGATCGTCGCTTCCCTGCCTTGCTATCTGGAGGAGAATGTGGACCAGCAGCGCGGCAAGGGGAGTTACGCCCAGAGTATAGATGCACTGCTCAAGCTGAACAGATTGGGTTACGGCATGCCTGGGAGCGGTCTCCACCTCAATCTTGTCTACAATCCATTGGGACCCAGTCTGCCGCCTCCCCAGGGTCCCCTCGAGGCGGAGTATCGCAAGCAGTTGCATGAGCGCCACGGGATACATTTCAATCAGCTGTTGACCATTGCCAACATGCCGATTCAGCGTTTCGGCAGCTACCTGCACTCAAAGGGTGAATTCGACAACTACCTGCGACTGCTGCGGGAGGCCTATCAGCCCTGCAATCTCGAAAATGTCATGTGCCGTACCCTGTTGAGCGTCGATTGGCGCGGTTATCTCTATGACTGCGACTTCAACCAGATGCTGAGGATCCACCTGAGAACGGAGAACCTGGTGCGACCGCGTCTGCGCGATCTCATCGACACCGATCTGAGCGGCCTGCAGATCCAGGTTGCGGAGCACTGTTACGGCTGTACCGCCGGTCAGGGCAGCAGCTGCGGCGGCGCATTGAACGACTAGCCGTCGGGCAGAGGCGCTTCGTGGCATCCGCGCAACCAAACCATGACGGGATAAGGCTCAGTATCATTGTGCCCTGCCTGAATGAGGGGCCGACGCTCGGGCGCTGCCTGCGGGATCTGCAGCCATTGCGCTGCGCGGGCCATGAATTGATTCTTGTGGACGGCGGCAGCGAGCAGGCGTTGATCGACAATAGCGCGATCTATGTGGATATGCTCCTGCACAGCCCCCCTGGCCGTGCCCGGCAGATGAACTACGGCGCCAAGAGGGCATCCGGCGATGTCTATTGGTTTCTCCATGCCGATAGCCGCCTCAGTGAAGGCATGGATAGGGCCATTATGTCGGCTGCAGGGTCAGCGGGTTTCTGGGGGCGCTTCGATGTCAGGTTGAGCGGCGCCCATCCCCTGTTTCGGGTCATCGAAAGGATGATGAATTGGCGCTCCCGTATCAGCGGTATCGCGACGGGGGATCAGGGTATCTTCGTTGAGCGCCGGTTGTTTGATCAGGTGGGGGGATTTCCCCAGCAGCCGCTGATGGAGGATATAGAGATCAGTCGACGCCTGAAGCGGTTGCGCCATCCGCTCTCTCTGCCCGGCCCCCTGGAGACCTCGAGCAGGCGCTGGGAGTCACAAGGGATAATCCGCACCATTCTGCTGATGTGGATGCTGCGCCTCGCCTATTGGGTTGGGGTGAGTCCGCGCCATCTCGCCAGACTCTACGCCCCGGGTGTGGGCTGAGCGAACCATGCGGCAGTGCGCGGTCCTGATATTTGCCAAGGCGCCAGTCGAGGGATTGGTGAAGACACGCCTGATTCCCTCGATTGGCGAAGAGGCGGTTACCAGACTCTATACCAGGCTGCTGGTCCGCCTGGTCGACTGGATTCGCAGCCAGACACCCTACGCGGTGGAACTCTGGGTAACTCCGGACAGGGAGCATCCGCTATGGCCGCGACTCGCAGCCCGATACGGTCTGTCTATTCAGCTGCAGCAGGGACAGGATCTCGGCGAGCGGATGGGCTCGGCAGCAGAGCTGGCCCTTGCGCGCCATCGCCATATCGCACTGCTGGGGGTGGATTGCCCGGTATTGGCCGCACGCCACCTGCATCAGGCCTTCGATTGGTTGAGCGCGGGGGATGATGCGGTTTTGGGTCCCGCCGAGGATGGCGGTTACGTCCTGCTTGGTTTGAATCGCTACCATCGGCGCCTTTTCGAGGGGCACAATTGGGGAAGCGGGGAGGTGGCCGCCTCGACCAGAGCGGTCCTGTCGGCGCTGGGTTGGCGCTGGCGGGAACTGCCTGAACTCTGGGATCTGGATCGACCGCAGGATCTGCAGCGGCTGCAGCTTGAATCACCGGGCCTTTGTCAGTGGTAGCAGGGGAGGGTCAGGCCTTTCCCAGAGACTTTGAGGTGGCGTTTGGTTTCGCTTCACCGCCGCGGCCGTAGGTCTTGTCACCCTGGCTGAGGCCTTTGAGGATCTCCAGTGTCTGGGAGACGTGGCGCTGATTGAGTTGCACCGCTCCGCCATTGACTTCATTCTGTCTACGACAGCTCTCCAGCAGGGTGGTGAAATGCACCCAGGCCTGCTGCAGTGCTTCCCCATTGGCGCAACCCTGGATGAACGCTTCCGTACCCTGCCTGTCGATGCCGAATCCCTGCCGCTCGAGGAAACGGTGATGGCTGGCGACCGCTGCCTCGACCCGTTGCAGCAGCGTCTTCTTCTCTTCTGACAGATCCTGCAGGGCCTGCGGTGATCCCTTCTGTAACAGCGCGTTCTCCTTGCGCAGCAGATCGTGGAGCTGCTGTGCCTGGGCGATCTCGTTTGTAAGGATGTCGTGAAAGGCCGCTGCGGCCTCGCTGGAGTGGTTCATGGAGGTCAGGGGAGTGCAAGTTCCATTGCCAGCATCTTTTCTGCCGCCGTCTTTGGATCGATGGTGAAGCTGCCGGTTGCCAGCGCATTCTGTACCGCCTCGACCTTCTGCCCATCGACGATGGGCATCTGGGCGATGCGTGCCTCCAACTCCAACAGCTTGCCGGCGGAACCGGTCATGTCGAAGCGGTCCTTGCGGGTGGAGATTGTCGATGTCGCGGAGCGTTTGCCCCCGGGCAGTCCAGAGCGTGTCACCAGACCGCTGTCTCCCGTACCTTTCAGGTTACTGCTGGAGAGACTATTGATTTCAACGGCCATGGCTAATCCTCGCTTGCTTGCTACTTATCTATGATATCGACTCAGGAGACGCTTACTTTAGCCCTCTGCCACCCGGGCGGTGAGCTGGATTCCGCCGATTTTCCACCTGGTTTTCATTCGCTGTCGGGACTCAGTCTACCCTCACCAGGCCCTCGGATACCACGCGCGCCTGGAGTTTCTTGTTTGATTTTACATTCACCACCGGTATCAAATCACCGGGATTGCCGTTTTTCATCGCCTTGCCCTGCATCCGCACCTCGATTGATCCCGTGGCGGCCACAATGGTTACCTGTTCTCCCCGCTTGATGGTCTTTTGCACCACCAACAGGGAGGGGGTAACGGCCTTGCCCCTGGCGAGCCTGCGTTTCACCGTCCGGCCGACGACCTCGTCGATCGATTCATAATAGCCTCTCAAGAGGCGGGTGGTATCCATGGTCTCCAGTGCGACATCGGCGCGGGTGATCGCCTGACCCCGCGCAAGGTCGCGGATTGCGCTAACCACAGGTATCTCGAGCGCTACCCTGGCGGAGACGTAGATCGACCAAGGCGCCGGGGTCTCGCAGCGGATACCGACCGATGTCCGCCCCATCTTGCTGCCTCCGGGTGGGCTGAAGGCCTGAAGTGGGGTGTCGCACTGCCTCAACTTGAGACGGTGGTCCAGGGGGGTTACGTCGATCTTTGCCCGGCTGTTGCCATTCGCTACCGTCTGCAGTAGATACCCCTCGACGGCCTCGATGATGGCGGCGTGGGAGTGACTCTCCTCATTTCCGGCAGCAGCGCCCAGGGCAGCCGAGAGCAGAAGCAGCGCGAGCAGGGACCTGACTATGGTTCGTGGATGCATTGTATTGAGATCGTCTCCGTTAACTGCCTAAATAATATGCAATCACCATGCCGGAAAGCCTTCATGGCCTGATGGGCGCCCCGCGAAGACCGGGCCTCGATTAGACAAACGTTGCAAAACAGAGGCTTATTTTGGCATTTCCGGCGCCTTCCGGACCTGTTCCGGGGCCTGCTCCCCTGCGTCGCGGTAATCCTCTATTTCTCAGCCGCTTAACGGGTTGGCCGGCTAAAGGTCGCTCGCTTCAAGCCGCCATACTCTATGTAACAGGCTTCTCAATCCATACGGGGTGTAAAACCATGGCTAGCGTCCTCGACAGTGTCGATCTGCGAACCAAACTGGCTGGGCAGAATCGACTCGAATTGCTGCTTTTTCGCTTGCAGGGACGACAGATTTTTGGCATCAACGTGTTCAAGGTAAAAGAGGTCGTGCAGTGTCCCCATCTCACTGAACTGCCGGGTTCGAATCCGGTGATACGGGGCGTGGCCTCTCTCAGGGGCAACAATATTCCGGTGATGGATCTGAGTAATGCCATCGGCGGCCCCCGCATGGAGAGGGCGACGGACTATTTCATCATCATAACCGAATACAATCGTCGACTGCTCGCCTTTCTCGTGGCCAGCGTGGAGCGCATCGTCAATACCCATTGGGAGGATATCCTGCCCCCGCCCACAGCGCTGGGACGCAGCAGTTACATGACGGCGGTCACCGAAATCGAAGGTGAGCTGGTCGAAATCATCGATGTCGAGAAGGTGCTGAGCGAGGTTCTGGGTGTCGATGAGGAGCTGAAGCAGCCGGTGGAGGAGACCGGAGCCGACTTGAACAAATATAAGATCCTGGTTGTCGACGATTCAATGGTGGCCCGCAATCAGATCAAGAAGGTTTTGCATGAAATCGGTGTGGAGACGATTGTTGCAAAAGATGGTAGCGAGGCGTTGAAACTCCTGCTTGAGTGGACCGAAGAGGGCAGGCCGAGCGAATGGCTGGCAATGGTGATATCCGATATCGAAATGCCGAAGCTGGACGGCTATTCCCTGGTGACTGCGATAAGGGAGAATCCTAAACTGTCAGACCTGTATGTCATCCTGCACTCTTCATTGAGTGGTGTTTTCAATGAAAGCATGGTGAAGAAGGTGGGAGCCAACCATTTTCTCGCCAAATTCATGCCGGACGAACTGGTTGGCCGGGTCACCGAACGCCTGAAACGGCTTGCAGAAGTGTGATAGCTGAAAAATAAAACAACCCAAAAATTTAAGTATGTACCATCGGTCAGCCAAGATAACACCGGCGGAGTATGAGTCGTTCAAGGCTTTTCTGCAGCAGGCATGCGGTATTCTGCTCGGTAACGGCAAGGAGTACCTGGTCTCCAGCAGGCTCAACAAGATCATGCAGGATGCCCAGGTCGAGTCTTTGGGCGCGTTGTTGAAACTGCTTCATTCCGCCGCCCATTCGCGCCTCAAGGTCAAGGTCATCGACGCCATGACCACCAACGAAACCTTCTGGTTTCGGGACATCGGCCACTATATCCTGCTCAAGGAGACGATTCTTCCCGATCTGAATCTGCAGCGTGGCAGCGCGATTCGCATCTGGTCAGCCGCCTGCTCGAGTGGCCAGGAACCCTACAACATCAGCATGATCGCGGAAGAGTACAAGCTGATAAA
This sequence comes from gamma proteobacterium symbiont of Ctena orbiculata, assembly GCA_003058495.1. Lineage (GTDB taxonomy): Bacteria > Pseudomonadota > Gammaproteobacteria > Chromatiales > Chromatiaceae > Thiodiazotropha. Next base: position 111,824 of record QBVC01000010.1, read on the forward strand.
GGCCGCGGCCAGACCGGTGCAGATTATCGCCACGGACATCTCCAGCAAGATGCTCGAGGAGGCGCGGGCGGGCATCTACTGCGGCCTCTCTGTCGAGAGGGGCCTCACCCAGGAGCAGAGAAGAAGGTTTTTCGTGCCGAAGGAGCGCTGCCTGGAAGTGAGGCAGGAGATCAAGCACCGGGTCAGCTTCAGTTCCTTGAATCTGGCCGGAAGCTATCATGGCCTGGGCAAGTTTGACGTGATTTTCTGCCGCAACGTGCTGATCTATTTCTCCAATGAACTGAAACGGGATATCGTCGACCGCATGGCCAATGCGCTCAATCCCGGTGGTTACCTCTTCCTGGGCTCCACTGAGTCGATCAATCAGTTGACCGACCGATTCGAGATGAAGGTTGGCCATGGCGGGATCTCCTATCGCCTCAAATCGTGAACGGCAAAGCTTGCCGTAACGCGGCAGCGGATTGCCGGAACCCCCTCGCCAAGCCGCCGATCCGATCCGGGCATAAGGCAGCCTGGATTCCGCCAGCCAGGACAATTACATGATATTCCCCGGTTAATCGCCCCCTTCGACGGTGTTGGCATACTCCCTGCATTGTTGCAATTGCAAGAGAAGCCTGTGGAGCCATCGATGAACCTCGACAATCTGTTTGGAATACATGAAAAGGCGCTGGTGCTGCGTTCACAGCGGGCCGAGGTGCTCGCCGCGAATCTCGCCAATGCCGATACCCCCGGCTACAAGGCCAGGGATTTCGACTTCAATGCAGTGCTGAAGAGTGAAATGGAGAGCTCCTCGCGAATGATGACCACCGACAGCCGGCATATTCAGGCCGAATCGGGCCCGGTGCCACCGTCGCAACTGCTCTATCGCGTCCCCAGCCAGCCCTCCCTGGACGGCAACACGGTGGATACCGAGCGGGAGCATGTGTCGTTCAGCACCAATGCGGTCGAGTATCAGGCAAGTCTCAGCTTCATCAACAGCAAGATCAGTGGCATACGCAAAGCGTTGAAGGGTGAATAACGATGTCTCTATTCCAGATCTTTGATACCGCCGCATCGGGTATGAGCGCACAGAGTCTGCGTCTCAATCTGGTCTCCAGCAACATGGCGAACGCCGACGCGGTGAGCAGCAGCATCGAGCAGACCTATCGCGCCAGGCAGCCGGTATTCAAGACCCTGCTGGATCAGACCAATCCCGATGCGGCATCCACAGGGGTGCGCATGGCGGGGGTCGTGGAAAGCCAGGCGCCGTTGATCCAGGAGTTTGCTCCTGAACACCCTCTAGCCAATGAGGAGGGTTATATCTTTCGTCCCAATGTGAACATGGTGGAAGAGATGGCGAACATGCTCTCCGCCTCGCGCTCCTATCAGGGTAATGTGGAGGTGGCCAATTCCGCCAAACAGTTGCTGCTCGCGACCCTGCGTATGGGCCAGTAAGGAGATAGACATGACAGCCATTTCTAGCGGTTACGAACTCTACGAGGATATCGGTCTTACCAACAACAGCCTCAACACGGAGCAGGAGCGCGGCAAGCTCGGGTTGGAGGAGTTTATGAACCTGCTGGTCACCGAGTTGACCCATCAGGACCCATTCAAGCCCATGGAAAATTCCGAAATGGCGACCCAGGTATCCCAGTTCGCCACGGTTTCCGGAATCGATGACCTGAATAACTCATTCAACGAACTGCGCAGTGCCTTGACCTCCGACCAGGCCCTGCAGGCGGCAAACCTGGTGGGTCGCGATGTGCTGGTCGAGAGCAATATCGGCGCCCTGGCCACGGATCAGCCGCTGCAGGGCAGTGTCGTGCTGCCCTCATCGGCGAGCAATCTGCGGGTGATGATCACCAGCCAGAGCGGCGAACTGGTGCGCGAGCTGGAGCTCGGTACCCATGAGGCCGGAGAGGTCGCCTTCAGCTGGGACGGCTACGACGATGCCGGCCACTATGTGGGTGACGGACTCTACCAGGTGAGCGCGATTGCGAATGTGGACGATGCCGAGATGGCGCCCACGGTGCTGGTCTCCGCGGCGGTGGAGAGCGTCAACCTGGGCGGATCGGGAGGGATCGTTCTCAACCTCAGCGGCCTGGGACAGATCACCATGAACCAGGTGGCGCAGATTCAATAGAACATCGGCTTCAATGCCCCGGGCATTGACAGCCTATAGCGAAGAGACAGGAGAAAAGAGATGGCATTTCGTATTGCTCTGAGTGGATTGGATGCAGCATCCACCGATCTTGAGGTGACCGGGCACAATGTGGCCAACGCAAGCACCGTCGGCTTTAAGGAGTCGCGGGCGGAGTTTGCCGACATCTACGCCAATTCGATCAGCGATGTCAGTAGTTCAGTGCCGGGAAGAGGCGTCCGGGTGACCCGGGTCGCGCAGCAGTTCTCCCAGGGCAGTACTGAATTCACCTCCAACAACCTCGACCTGGCGATCAACGGTGAGGGCTTTTTCGTCATGGAGGACACCGCGGGTGATGTGACCTATACCCGGGCCGGCGCCTTCAGCGTGGATCGGGACGGCTACGTGGTCGATCATACCGGCTCAAGGCTGCAGATCTTTCCCCGCATCGGCACCACCGGGACCCTGTTCAACACCGGTGACACCACCGATCTGAATCTGCCGGTGGTCTCCGGGACGCCGCAGCCCACCACCGAAGTCGAGGCGACCCTCAACCTGAGCGCGGCGGAAACGGTACCCCTGGTCACCCTCGATCCGACCTCGCCCACCTTCACCTTTCCGCCGGACCCGCTGAGTTACAACCACTCCACCGCGACCACCATCTATGACTCCCTGGGAACGGCCCATACCGCGACCATGTTCTACAGCAAGGTGGCGGACAACCAGTGGAACGCCTTTACATTTGTGGATGGAGTCAACGTTACCGTGGGTGGTAATGCCTTCGCCGATGTCCAGTTCACCACCGCAGGCGCCCTCGATACCGGGGTCGGTGATGTGGATGCCTTGGGCAATGTGGCCATCGATACCTTCAATCCCGGCGGCGGCGCGGCGGATATCACCAGCCTGACCTTCAACTACGGCGCCACCACCCAGTTCGGTTCCGGCTTCTCCGTCAACGAACTGAGTCAGGACGGCTTCACCTCGGGACGCCTCAGCGGTGTGGATGTGGATGGCACCGGGGTGGTCTTCGCCCGCTTCACCAACGGCCAGTCGGAGCCGCTGGGCAAGGTTGCGATGGCCCGCTTCAGCAACAACCAGGGACTGCGCCAGATCGGCGATACCAGCTGGGCGGAGTCCTTCGCCTCCGGTGACGTACAGCTGGGCGAGGCCGGCACCAGCAGCTTCGGCCTGATTCAGTCCGGCGCCCTGGAGAACTCCAATGTGGACCTCGCCGAGCAGCTGGTCAATCTGATCACCGCACAGCGTAACTTTCAGGCAAACGCGCAGGTCATCACCACCGCGGATGCCATCACCCAGACAGTCATCAATATCCGTTAGGTAGCCTGGGTAACCGCCGCTTCCGCCTTCAGTGTACGGGGGGTGGGAGGGGCGGTTTTTTTTTTTTGGAATTTTGAATTTTGAATTGTGAATTTTGAATTGATGGGTTCGCTTCGCTCACGCTCTTTCAATAAAAAAACCCGCGCGAAGCGCGCACAAACCAATTCAAAATTCACAATTCAAAATTCAAAATTATTTTCTTGGTTTGTTTCTTGCAGTGTTTCAGTAAAGCGCCAGCGCAAACAGAGATCAAAAACAGGAGCAACCCATGGATCGCATGCTATACGTCGCCATGAGCGGGGCAAAAGAGACCTTGATCGCCCAGGCCAGCAACGCCAATAACCTGGCCAACGTGAATACACCCGGTTTCATGGAGGACCTCAACCAATTCCGCAGTATGCCTGTGTTTGGTCAGGGTTTTCCCACCCGTGTCTATGCCTTGGATGAACGCCCCAACATCAACTTCGACAAGGGCAGCATGCAATCCACCGGCAATCCCCTCGATCTGGCGGTCAAGGGCGAGGGTTATTTCGCGGTCCAGGGGGCGGACGGCTCCGAGGCCTACACCCGTCGCGGCGACCTCAAGGTCGATGCCAACGGGCTGGTGACCAACGGCCAGGGTTTGCCGCTGATCGGCAATGGCGGGCCGATCGCCTTGCCGCCCTATGAACGTCTCGAGATCGCCCCGGACGGCACCATCACCGTTCTCCCCGAAGGCGCCACCCCCGACGCGCTGGCGATCATCGACCGCATCAAGATGGTCAATCCCGCCGCGGAGCAACTGATCAAGGGCGAGGATGGTCTGCTGCGCCTGCAGGATGGCGAGGAGGCGGACGCCGACGCCGCCACGGAGCTGGTCTCCGGGGCCATCGAGAGCAGCAATGTGAATGTGGCGGATGCCATGGTCACCATGATCGAGCTGGCGCGCAAATTCGAAATGCAGGTCAAGATGATGAAGACCGCCGAGGATCTGGACAGCGCCTCGGCCCGGCTCATGAGCATGAGCTGATGTTGGCAAGTAAATTGCAAATTTTAGTTTAGAAACCTAGATAGAGACGTTGCCCTGCAACGAATGACTCACCAGATTTACTAAGTTCGAGGAAGAGACTATGTACCCGGCACTCTGGATCGCAAAAACCGGATTGGATGCACAGCAGACCAACATGGCTGTGATCTCCAACAACCTCTCCAATGTCAACACCACGGGTTACAAGCGGGATCGCGCCGTATTCAACGACCTGATCTATCAGAATATCCGCCAGGTCGGCGCCCAGTCCTCGGAAAACACCGAACTGCCCTCCGGGTTGATGGTAGGCACCGGGGTGCGGGTCGTGGCGACCCAGAAGGAGCACAGCCAGGGCAATATCGTGCAGACCGGCAACTCCCTGGATGTTGCGATCCAGGGCAAGGGCTACTTTCAGGTCCTGCACCCGGACGGCAATATCGTCTACACCCGGGACGGCACCTTCAGCCTCACCGCCGACGGCAATATCGTGACCCCCAACGGTTATGAGCTGCAGCCGGCGATGACCGTGCCGACCAACGCCACCAGCCTGACCATCGGCTCCGACGGCGTGGTCTCGGTGCTGGTATCGGGCAACAGCGCGCCGACCCAGATCGGCCAGATCGAACTGGCCTATTTCGTCAATCCCCAGGGGCTGGAGCCGATCGGCGACAATCTCTATCGCGAGACCAACGCCAGCGGCGGTGTCAACACCGCCATCCCCGGCACCGACAGCACCGGCACCCTGATCCAGGCCGCACTCGAGAGCTCCAATGTCAACGTGGTCGAGGAGCTGGTCAACATGATCGAGACCCAGCGTGCCTACGAAATGAATTCCAAGGCCATCTCCACCACGGACGAGATGCTCTCCTACGTTAATCAGCAACTCTGACAGGAGCGGGGCTGATGGATAGACTGCGTACAATCACACTGCTGACGATCATCACCCTGCCGCTGTTGGGCGGGTGCTACAACACAACCCCGACCCGGGATGCCGCCTATGCCCCGATCCGGCCGGTGATGCCGCCGCCGGCGCCCAAGGGCAACGGCTCGATCTACCAATCGGGTTATGAACAGGCCTGGTTCGAGGATATCCGCGCACGCCGGGTCGGCGATCTGTTGACCGTGAACCTGGTCGAAAGCACCCAGGCGAACAAATCGGCCACCACCACCACCGCGAAGAGCACCAGCGCCAGCATCACCAATCCCACCCTGTTCGGCCAGTCGATGCAGTTCGACGTGCCCAATTTCGTGCCCATACCCACGAGAGAGGATGTGGGTCTCGGCTTCAGCCTCGATTCGAGCCACGACTTCAGCGGCGACGGCAGCGCCACCCAGAGCAATGCCTTGAGCGGCAGCATCACGGTTTCGGTGATCGAGGTGCTGCCCAACAACAATCTCTACGTGCGCGGCGAAAAGCGCATCGGTATCAACCAGGGTACCGAGTATGTCCGTCTCTCCGGCATCGTGCGCCCCAGGGATATCACCCCGGAAAACACCGTGGATTCCACCCGCATCGCCGACCCGACCATTACCTATGTGGGCGAAGGCGCACTGGCGGATGCCAACTCCATGGGATGGCTCGCCCGCTTCTTCAACAGCGTGCTCTCACCCTTCTGAGGTCTCATGCAATGAACGTCATCGTACACAGACTCTTGCTAACTTTCGTTATCCTCATGCTCTCCAGCCAGTCCCTGCTGGCCGAACGGATCAAGGATCTGGCCGCGATCCAGGGCGTGCGCAGCAACCAGCTGATCGGCTACGGCCTGGTGGTGGGGCTCGACGGCACCGGCGACAAGGATACCGATTCGCCCTATACCATCAACAGCCTGAAGAACATGCTCTCCCAACTGGGTGTGCAGATACCCGAAGGGACCAATATCAAGCCGAAGAACGTCGCCGCGGTCATCGTCCACGGCGATCTCCCCCCCTTCAGCAAGCTGGGGCAGAAGATCGACGTCACCGTCTCATCCCTGGGTAACGCCAAAAGCCTGCGCGGCGGCACCCTGCTGATGACCCCGCTCAAGGGGGCCGACGGCAACAACTACGCCCTGGCCCAGGGCAACCTGGTGGTGGGCGGACTCAGCGCAGAGGGTTCCGACGGCTCGAAGCTGACGGTGAATATCCCCAGTGCGGGCCGCATCCCCAACGGCGCAACGGTGGAGCGGGAAGTGCCCAACAACTTCAACCAGGCCCCGCTGTTGACCCTCAACCTTCACGACGGCGACTTCACCACCGCCATGCGCGTCGCCGATTCGATCAATCTCGCCATCGGTCCCGGCACCGCGAAGGCGGTGGATGCCACCTCGATTCGGGTCAACGCCCCCATCGATACGGGACAGAAGGTCACCTTCATCTCCATGCTGGAGGAGCTCGAGGTCAAGCCCGGCACCACCTCGGCGAAGGTGATCATCAACTCCCGCACCGGCACGGTGGTGATCAACAGCCAGGTCCGGGTCTATCCGGCGGCCGTCTCCCACGGCAATCTGGTGGTCAGCATCAGCGAGGAGACCGCGGTCTCCCAACCCGGTCCCTTTGCCCGGGCCGGCGAGACGGCGGTGGTGCCCCAGAGTCAGGTGACGATCACCGAAGAGGGCAAGGATCATATGTTTCTCTTCAATCCCGGGGCCTCCCTGGATGATGTGGTGCGCGCCGTCAACCAGGTGGGCGCCGCACCCAGCGACCTTGTGGCGATCCTCGAGGCCTTGAAAGAGGCGGGCGCCCTGAGGGCCGAGCTGCTGGTGATCTGATGAACAGCACGACCCCCGCCCTCTACCACGACTTTTCCGGCCTCGCGGACCTGAAGCGGCAGGCGAGGGAGGACCAGGGTGCGGCGGTGGATCGGGTGGCGCGTCAGTTCGAGTCCCTGTTCGTGCAGATGATGGTGAAACAGATGCGCCAGGCCAGCTTCGGCGATGGTCTCTTCGAAAGCAGCCAGAGCCGCTTTGCCCGCGATATGTACGATCAGCAGCTGTCGGTCCATCTCTCGGAAAAGCAGGGCCTGGGCATGTTGCAGATGCTGCGCAGTCAGCTGGGTTTGGACGAAACGCAGAAAGCGGCGCCGAATAACAGTCTCGAGAGCTACTGGCTGCGTCCCTCTCGACTCGCAAGACCCCATGATGCGACTGCAGTGGATAGCGTTAAGGGGGCAGCCGACACGCCGCCGTCGCCCGAGATCGACTCGCCGCAGTCCTTTGTCGAGGCCCTATGGTCTGCTGCCGACGAGGCGGCGAATACCTTGGGCCTGCCCACCGAGGCACTGCTCGCCCAGGCAGCCCTGGAGACGGGCTGGGGAGGCCATGTCATGCAGGCGGCGGATGGCAGCAGCAGCCACAACCTCTTCGGTATCAAGGCCGATCAACGCTGGGACGGTGACCGGGTGAGGCGGGAGACCCTGGAGTATGAACAGGATGTGGCGGTTCGCCGGCGTGAATATTTCCGTACCTACGCTTCCTATGAAGAGAGTTTCAGGGACTACGTGGCCTTTCTCAGGGAGAATCCACGCTACCTCAACGCCCTGCAAAATACCCGGGATGCCGGAGAGTATTTCGAGGCGTTGCAGGATGCCGGATACGCCACCGATCCCAACTACGCGCAGAAAATAGTACGGGTGATGCAGGGAGCGGAGATGCAGGCCGCGCTGAGCCGATTTAAGGCTTCGTCCCAGCAGTCGATACAGAGTGAAACAGAGGCGATTTAAGTGAGCATACTATCCATCGGTGTCTCGGGGCTGGTTGCCAATCGGCATGCCCTCGACACCACCGGCCACAACATCTCGAATGTCAACACTGAGGGCTACAGCCGTCAGCGGATCGACTTCAACACCAGGGCCCCCTTTCTCAGCCCCGCCGGCTATCTGGGCACCGGCGTCGAGAGTTCGGAGATACAGCGCCAATATGACAGCTTCGTCGCGGGTCAGATGCGCACCAGCCTTACCGTCTCCTCCGAGCTTCGGGCCTACTACGAAGGGGCGCAGCGGCTCGATGAGCTGGTGGCGGACCCGGATGCGGGAATCCAGCCGACCATCCAGAACTTGTTCGATGCCCTGCAGGGATTGGCGGACGACCCCACCTCGATTCCGTCCCGCCAGCTGGTGTTGACGGAGGCGGAGTCGTTGGCCGACCGCTTTCACTATTTCGATCAGCAGTTCGAGGATACCCGCACCAGGATGAATGGCCAGATCGGCTTCAATGTGGGTGAGATCAACCGTCTTGCCCAGAACATCGCCGATATCAACGCGGATATCAAACTCGCCTACGGCAGCACCCCGAATGATCTCCTGGACAAGCGGGACCAGCTGGTCAACGAACTCTCCGAGCTGGTGGATATCCAGGTCCTGCAGCAGACCGATGGCGCCTATAACGTCTTCATCGGCAAGGGTCAGCCGCTGGTGATGGACACCACCGCCGCCACCCTCGGTACCCAGCCCTCCACCCTCGATCCGAGCCACCTGGAGATCACCTTCAACTACTCCTTCGGCACCCAGATCATCACCGACCAGATCAGTGGCGGTACGATTGGGGGCATGCTCAGGTTCCGCGGCGAGATCCTCGATCCCACCCAGGACAGGGTGGGCCTGGTCGCCCTCGGGATTGCGGATCAGCTCAACAGCCAGCACCAGCTCGGCCTCGACCTGGATGGCCTGGTCGGCACCGCGCTCTTCAGCGGCAGTTCGGTACAGGTGCTGCCCCAGCCCGGGAACGGCAGCTCCATTACCGTCGACTACGACAATGTGGGCAACCTCACCGGTCACAGCTACGAATTGACCTACGACGGGGCCGATTTCATCCTGCAGGACCTGGTCTCCGGGTCGACCCAGACCCTGGCCGCGGGTTCCAATATCGTCGACGGCCTCGATATCGATATCAATGCCGCCGGCGCGATAACCGGCGACAGCTTCCTGATTCAGCCCACCCGCACCGCCTCCCAGGATATCGCTCTCCTGGTCAATGATGTGAGGAGGTTGGCCGCCGCCGGGCCGCTGCAGGTGCAGCCCGCCGTCGACGGCAACGGCAACCCCCTGAATGGCGGCGACGCCCGGATCACCCAGCCGGCGAACAGCTCGATGGCCGGCCTGCCCCTGGCGGGGGGCGATATTCAGCTGGTCTACGACGACCAGGGCGGGCCGACCAGCGGCTTCGAGGTCTACTATCCGGGTTCGGTGCCCGGGGTGGATCCCTTTGATGACTTCATCGTCTACGACAATCTCGATCCGGCCACAATCGCCGGCACCCAGGTCCCGAGCGCCCAGTTCCTTGCCTATGGCGGCATCAGCTTCGCGATTGCCGGCGCGCCCGCGGATGGCGACAGCTTCACCATCGGCAACAACAGCAACGGCAGCAGCGACAACCGCAACGCCCTCTCCCTGGAGAATCTGCAGAACCAGAACCTGATGCTGGGGGGGACAGCGACCTTCGATGCGACCTATATCCAGATGGTCTCGGATGTGGGTTCGAAGACGCGCCACTCGGAGTTGAATCTGGGTGCGCAGGAGAGCCTGCTGGAGCGCACCAAGGAGGCGATGGCGGAGATATCCGGCGTCAACCTGGACGAAGAGGCGGCCAAGCTGATTCAGTTTCAACAGGCCTACCAGGCGTCGGCGCAGGTGATATCGGTGGCCAGCACCCTCTTCGATACCCTGCTGGGTGCAGTCAGGAGATAGCGGCATGAATAGAGTTTCCACCTCCATGTTGTTCGACCGGGGAATCAACAGCATGCTCGAGCGCCAGTCTGCGGTGAGCAAGGCGCAGCTGCAGATCTCCACCGGGAAACGCATCCTCACACCCAAGGATGATCCCCCCGGCGCCGCCTATGTGCTCGACCTGCGGACCACGATCACCCAGGTTCAGCAGTACCAGGACAACGGCGTCAGGGCTCAGGCCCGGCTTGAACTCCAGGAGGCCGCGCTGAAGGGTGTGGATGACCTGATGCCGCGGATCATGGAGCTGGCCATCCAGGGCCAGAGTGATACCTATTCAGCGGCGGCGCGCCAGGCCATTGCCCAGGAGCTGCGCCAGATCAACGACGAATTGATGGCCCTGGCCAATACCCGGGACAGCGACGGCGAATATATCTTCGCCGGGTATGATGCCGACGACATCCCCTTCAGCAATCCCGCCGACGGGGTATTCGCCTACGGCGGCGACATGGGCAGCAGGACCCTGCGCATCTCCGCGACCCGCCAGGTGCAGGACCGTGAAAACGGCTTCGATGTGTTCATGAACGTAGAGACCGCCGCGGGGGGCAGGCGCAACATCTTCGAGACCGTGCACGGCATTATCGCCGGCATGGAGGCCGATGCGCCCAACAGCGCCTTCATGGATGATCTGCAGCTGGCCCAGGAGCACATGTTATCGGTAAGGGCCCGGGGCGGCGCACGCCTCAACACCATCGATGAGCAGCACAACATCAACGAGGACTTCACCCTGACCATGGAGAAGGCGCTCTCCGAGACCGAAGACCTGGATATCGTGGAGGCGATCAGTCGCTTCGAACAGGATCTGATTGCGCTGCAGGCGGCACAGCAGACCTTCAACATGGTGCAGGGCCTCTCGCTCTTCAACTATCTCTGATCCTATCGAGGCCGGTTTCTCCTGTTCGGGATCGACGGCCTCTCCAGCCAGTTGCTGACACTTCAACTCCCCACGGCCGGGTAGTGATGCCGCTATTCCGGTTATCGATGCCGGGCCGGGCCTGTGCGCCTGGCTTCGGGAAGCTAAGGTATAGGATATAGATTCCCTTCGAAGCCGCCTTGCTGATGCAGAAAAATCATAATGCAAACAATAACTAGCGTGGATAACCGGGGCGACGGACGGGGGTGGGTGAAATGTGATTCAGGTTAAAGTTCCGGCATTGGGCGCCGCTACAAATACCGGAGGCGGTAAATACCAAAATTGCTGGTATATCCGCTAAATGCAAATCACCGGCGATCGAGCGCTTCATTATAGATGCCATCACCGGTTCGACAGAGGAATTAATCATGCCTGTCACAGTTAACACTAATGTCTACTCCCTTGCGGCACAGAAAAACCTGACCCGCACCCAATCCAGCCTAGAAACCGCCGTACAGCGCCTCTCCTCGGGCCTGCGCATCAACATGGCGAAAGACGACGCGGCCGGTCTGGCCATCGCCCAGCTGCAAACCGGTCAGGCCCGCGGCATGACCGTTGCACAGCGCAACATCGCAGACGGCATCTCCTATCTGAACGTCGCCGACGCCACCCTGCAGACTGTCAGTGACATGATGCAGCGTCAACGTGAACTCGCGGTGCAATACAGCAGCGGACTCTACACTGCAGCCCAACAGGGCTACATGACAACTGAGTTCACCGCCCTGGCCACCGAGATCACCGCCGCCATGGCTCGCGCCACCTTCAACGGCACCGCAGTATTCGGCGGTGGTGGTGCCATTCAGGTCGGCGCCAACGCCGGTCAGACCATCGCCATTACTGCCAACACGATCTCCGCTGCGGCAGCCATAACCGATATCGCATCGGTGGATACGGACCTCAATGCCGTTGCCGCCGAGTTGGCGAACGTAGGTAGTCTGCAGAGCCGCTTGGATTCAGCCACCCGTGTGGCAGCAGCCATCGAAGAGGCGCAATATGCAGCCGCCGGTCGGGTCATGGATGCAGACTTCGCCCGTGAAACAGCAAGACTGACGAGTGCACAGGTTGTGCAGCAGGCAGGCGTGGCCGCCCTGGCGCAGGCCAACTCACTGCCACAGCTGGCACTGGGACTTCTCAGTTAATACCGGTAGTGGGGGGCGACTAAGCCCCCCATGAGATAATGGAATATATTGGGTAGGGTATTATCATGCCAAACGTAATCAACAATTTGGCAAATGAGTATGCCTATAAGCGCGATGTCTCCAAGACCGAGCCTAGCCCCGTCACGCGCGTAACAGCCCCCGCAGCAGATGCAGCCAAAGAGCAGGAGGCGAAGGCTGTAGAGCAGCCGGTGGTTGTCGACAATAAGGCGTTGGCGCTGAATGTCGAAAATCTGGCGCAGATGGTTCGCCGGGATCTCGAGTTCAGTATCGATGAGGATACTGGCACCCAGGTTTTACGGGTGGTCGACTCCGAAACCGGCGAGTTGGTCAGGCAGATACCACCGGAACAGATCTTGCATATTATTTCCCAGATAGAGGAGATGAATGAGCAGATCCTACCGGGTGCGTTATTGGATGACAGAGTATAATTGTAGGCATACTGAGAACAACGGCGAGGCATAGCGAGTCATGGCGATTGGTTTCTCTGGTATAGGCGCTGGGGCCGACTGGAACTCGATTATCAATCAGCTGATAGCGATTGAGAGTCAGCCCCTCGACACATTGCGCGCACGGGAAGCGAAGATCGAACAGCAGATCAGCGATTACGGCTTGATCAAGAGTGCTATCGATTCCTTCAAGTCCACCGTGGAGCAGTTGACCACGGCCACCGGTCTTGCCGTTTTCTCATCCACTACGACGGATGAATCCGTGTTGACCGTGAGCGCCGACGAAAACGCCGCGGTATCGAGCT
>QBVC01000009.1 GCA_003058495.1 gamma proteobacterium symbiont of Ctena orbiculata
ATAGATAAAAAACCCATCCCTCAAGCAGGATGGGTTTTAAAAGACCCGGATTCGGCTTTCCTGCCGTCTAAGCAAATTCCCATTCAGTCATCGATAAAGCTGGCTATGTTTCCATTCAAGCTGCGCTCTGGCCTGGTGAAGTTATGGCAGGTCGAACAATCCACTCCTTTATCCTTGACATGCTTTTCGTGTAGCTTGCTGAAACTCATGCTGCCCTTGTTTTCGTGACACTGGGTACAAACCTCGGCTTCGCTTCCTTTCAGGTCATATCCCAGGTCATTCACCAGATCCATGCGCAGCGGCCCGCCAGCGAGGCTTGCATGACATGATCCGCAACCAAGTGCCGCTGACGAATCCTCGACGCCATGGTTGATGGTCTGGAAGGTGTGGACCCTCTTGACGGTGTAGCTGTCACCCGCCCTGCCCGTCTGCTCCAGGGCGCTCTGCACCGCGCTATCGAAACTGCCGGTGCGGAAGAACTCATAAGTCGAGTGAGCAATCAGGCTGTTGCTCGCATCATGCACGGCTGAATTGGAGCTATGCTCCTTCATGGGATAGATCTTGGCGTTTTGCGTGTTTACCCAGCCATTGGGCAGGCCGAGGGTGATCGCCTCGCTGCCGTCTTTCAAAACGGTCGATGGATAGTCAGCCAGGTTCTCCCCCAGTACGTAGACCTGGCTGGTTCCGTCAAACCATTGGTAGGTGGGCGTCAGGTTCAATGCCTTGTCCTCTCTTGGCAACCAGCCGCCACGACCGTTGCAGGCCGCGGCAGAGAAGTGAGGGTCTTCCCAATCGCGGTTGGTTTCGGTTGCCACACCCTTGGCATAGGTTGGAATATGACAGGTTTGACAGGCAATCCGGGTGGCATGTTTGTCCCGGCTGCCGCCGATCCGATTGCTGTAGTCGCCGTGGGGCCGATCGTGGCAGCTCTCACAGGTGAAGTGCTCCGCCACGTCATTGAGTCTGAGGTCGAGACCACGCCCCTGCAGCCGATGTCCGCCCGCATCGTGGCAGTCAGCGCAGCTGAGGTTCCCCCCGGAAGAACTCATATGGATATCGATCTGCGGGCCGGGGTCTATCAACGCTGATGACAAGTCACCGCGCTTGGTACCGTCACCGCCGCCTGCCTTGGCATGACAGTTGAGACAAGACTTCCTGGTGGTCGCGTGCACGGTTTGTGCGGCGCTCACGCGATCCTGCATCATGGGGGTTCCACCCAGGCTGACCAGGGTACTGCTGGCATCGGCGGGCTCGAAGAGGAAATCGAGCGTATTCCGATCAACCACGGGAACCCCTTTCGAGCCGGTCCTCAGCAGCGGATCAAGATTGGGATCGGGTTTTCCATCCGCGCCGGCCGCTACGATCTCCAGGGGCTCGAACTCCCCGCTCGGAAAACGCTTGTAGCTGTCCTGGTGGCACATCAGGCAGTCAATATTGCTCAGCTCGGCCTTGCGTTCAGTCTCGTCCATGGGCAGTTCCGGATTGGGAAATCGGCCGTTGCCCACATGACAACCCGCACAGGTGAAACGGGGGGAGTTTTCATGCGAGCCGCAGTAGGTGTTGATGCCAATGGCGCCATCGCCGCGTTCACCTGCGCGGGGCAAGCCGTTCTTGCTGAACGGTGTGACATCGTTGGTCAGGTTGATGGTATCTCCCGACTGTTGATAGTGCACCGAACCGTGCATCGCCACCGCTTCATCTTCATGACAGGCGATGCAGGTCGAGGGTCCTTCGTAGGTGGTAATCGCGGCATGGGCCTCCGCCGCGGTCTTGGGCGGCTCGGTTGGCGGAGGGGGTTCAACCGGTGCTGCCTCAACCGTGATCCGCACGCTGTCGGACAGACTCGATTCGTCTTGATCGTCCAACACCACCAGGTTGTATTTATGTATACCCTCACCAAGGCTGATGACAGGAGAAACCACATCATCCGGATCGGGTGAGCCCTGCCAGATATAGTCGGTGACCGAACCGTCCGGATCGGTTGAACCGCTGCCGTCCAGGGTCACTGTCAGGCTGGTTTGACCCGCCTCCAATGAATGGACCTGGTCGAGACCCGCATTCGCTATGGGTGCTTGATTTTCAGCCGGTGGCGGTTCGGATAGCGCTGTTGGAAAACAGCCTTCCGGTCTCTTTTTCGTCTCGCTGCTGATGACATCCCTTTCCAGGGTTTGAGCCAAGCTTTTGTTAATGACCCTGATCCTGCAAGGGAGCTGTTGAGGCGACCTGAGCCTGACCTTCAGGGCATCCTTTCTCAGCCTGGTATCGGCAAGCACCTGCGAAGGATCATAAGCGTTTTCTATAAGGAGTGTTTGGCCTTGCTTGGCTTTGGCCTCGACGATGAGAAGAGACTTTTCAACCTTCCAAAGCGCCTTCTCTATTTCAAACTCTGCCCCCGTCGCGATACCGCTTAACAACAGAGCGAGCGCCACAATTGACAGTAACCGGTAGGACAATTTTTTCATATCTTGTACCCCAACCTTTTTTCAAGACAGAACCAGGGAAACATCCACTGTTGTGGTACAAACGCTATCGAGCCTATTACTGCTTTTTGCTCAACTTGAGGTAAAAACCTCACCACGATTCGTATGAAAAAAAGCCTAAATCCCAACCCGGATGAAATCTGTGAGCCGGTCGATTCATTGATTTATTAGAATGTACTGGATATCTGATTTTGGGATTATGATCACAAATCCCTGCTGCGCTTGATAAAGATATTTTTTTGGCTTATCAGCGTTTTTTGTAAGGATGACGGAACGGTTTTCGGACGCGGAAAGAGTCGAAGCCTGTTTTATCCAGAGGCGACAAATACAAGAGATCCGGGATAGAACAAGCTACCGGTGCCGCAGTTTCAACCACGACGACAACTCGGTTTTTTTTCCATCAGCAGTTATACCGACACAGATTCATGGAGAGAAACTGCTGATAGGCCTCTCCCGAGTTCAGCCATTTATGCAGATGCTCAGTTAGTTGTTCTTCCGTTAAACCCTCACTGAGGGTGCAGTAGACACCATAGGGGTGGCGGGGTGCGTTCCTCGGTTCGGCGATCACCCTATTCCCATCAACGAACAGGGTGAACTGAGGCAGGCCGCCTGGGGAGGCACAGAATGCCGCCGCGCCAAGTTCCGCTATCAAGCCTGTCACCTGCCCGTTGAACTCTGTCACAGTCGGCGGACTATGACTCATGTTCTGATGGCACCAGGGAGCGATAGGCATGCCAGCTTGCGTGTCCAACCCAGGGCAACGCAATCAGCAATCCAACGAAGTAGGTAATCAGTCCCAAACCCACGATCACCACTATCAAAAAAGCCCAAAGCATCATCGCCGGCATGTTGCTCAACACCGACTTGACACTGAGGCGAATGGCGGTGAATCCGTCGATCTTGCGATCGATAAGAATGGGCACCGTAATCACGCTGATCATGTAGGCCCACCAGGCAAAGAAAAAGCCGACCATGATACTGGCTATGGTAAAGTTCCTTCCTTTCTCCGAAAGAAAAACATTGCTGAAGAAATTGTCCAATGGGGGGGATATGCCTTCATAGAGCAGGGAGAACAACACGTAGTTCAAGGCGATCCAAAGCTGCATCATGATGAAGAAGCCCGCGGTGATCATGCTGATGTGGGCATGATTGCTCTTCCAGGCCTCCAGCGCGTTACAGGTTTTGAGCGGTTCCCCTCTTTCCAGGTGGGCACTCATTTGATAAAGGCCTATCCCCAGGAATGGCGCAATAAGAAAAA
Organism: gamma proteobacterium symbiont of Ctena orbiculata; assembly: GCA_003058495.1. Classification (GTDB taxonomy): domain Bacteria; phylum Pseudomonadota; class Gammaproteobacteria; order Chromatiales; family Chromatiaceae; genus Thiodiazotropha. The sequence goes on from QBVC01000009.1 coordinate 3,739, forward strand.
ACCCGGCAACGAGAAAAGGCAGCAGAAACAAGCTGTCTGTTGTAAACAGCGCCAGTGTCAGCAGGCCGCTGATCAGGACGATGGCGGCACCATAGGTAAGACTGTAGCGTGCCGCATCCAGCATATCTCTCCAACCTTTCGCCAACCACTCGAAAGGCTTGGTAAAGCCTATCTTATTGACAACGAGTTCATGCCATCGGGTACTGCCTGTATACGCTGTGGTCTCCATCTTCTCTCCTCCGGGAAAAGCGCTAACGCTAAAGTTGTTATTAATGTTCAAGCATCGATCAGATGCGCTGATGCCAGCAAGGGTTATATTAGTAATTAATTATTTCATCCCGCTAGGCATCGTGCGGGACGATCGAGTTACGACAAACACTATTATTCTTATCGGTTTTGGGTCTAGTGTAGCCTGTCGCGTGAAGGATGTGTATTGTTTACTCAGCCAGCCTAGATTTAAAAAAACAACAAGGAGTCAGGTGTAGAAACAGATCCGGATAATCCCTTTACGCCTGCTATTCAGGGCCCTGCAACACGATCAACACAAATCCGAGATTCCGGTAGTCACGGATCTGCGCCGGACCCGAAGGGGAAACGTCCACGTAAGCGGGATAATCTTCCGGCGTGTATCCATCCCACCCGGCATGCACACCGCAGACATGCAGATCGATATCCTCGGATTGCAGCTGTTTTGCGTTAGCGTGGATTGGCGCCAGGAGACCATCGGCCTCATCAGCCAGCAGTCCGAACTGTTCACGACCATGGGACACCACGGCGATCGGCAGCTCTGGGAAGCGCTTGCGCAATTTGGCGCTTAGACGAGCGACCTTGGGCAGCGCCCAGCCCAAGGCATCGTCGTCATCCTCTATGATCTCGAAGATCACACCGGCAGGTTCTTCCTCTGCCTCGAGCAGGCGGTCGACCTGCGGGTCGGCCAGGGCCAGGTTCGTTAAAGAGAGAAACAATATCAGAGAGAAAAGACGCATGCTGGAAACGCTCCCCGGCTAAGTTATCAATAGATGGACAGCAGACGCGGGATTCAAGTTTCAATAACTCAATACAAGCGTATCTGCTTTTTTTCACGCGATGCTGTGTCCTTGCGAATCGGCAATCCGGTAATTACGTCATATTGAATAACTCTACGCCATAACTTAATAAAAGTGATGGGCAAATGGTGTACAATTGATAGAACCCCTGTGACAGAGATGCAGAACATAGATCCGTGAAAAACGCCACAGGGTGAAGGGTGGAACGGGAATCTGCAGATTCAGGTATGACAACAACTCAACCCTGAAGTCTAGAATCAGTCATGCGCGTATTCAAAGTCACATTCCTGAACCAGGGAAAGGTCTACGAGATCTTCGCCAAGACCGTGCGCCAGGGTGAACTCTACGGTTTTGTCGAGGTCGAGGACCTGATATTTCATGAGACCAGTTCGGTGGTCGTCGATCCATCCGTGGAGAAGCTGAAGGATGAGTTCTCCGGGGTTCATCGCACCAAGATCCCGATCCACGCGGTGATCCGCATCGACGAGGTGGAGAAGTCTGAGCAGGGGCCGGGAAAGATCATCGAGATCGACTCCGACTCCAATATCACACCCTTCCCCAACCCCATGTTCGACCCCAAGAAGAGACCCGATAAATAGCGCCGATTGCGAATCCGCATTGAGCCGTCTCCACCGGTAGTGAGAATAGAGGGGATGAAGCTCATCCACGCCAACCGCATCCGCCTCTCTGTCTATCTGCCCGCTCTCCTGCTGCTGCTGTCGGGCTGCGCGAATGACGGATCGGAAGAGATGGCGGTCGATGAGACACCCGGGCTGCTGATCGCAGCCGAGCGGGGCGACCTCCCTACCCTCACCAGGCTGATCGAGCGCGAGCCTGGCGTCGACGTCAAGGATGCCTGTCTCTGGACCCCCTTGATGAAGGCCGCGCTGAATGGACACTATGAGGCGGCCAAACGGCTTATCCAGGCTGGGGCGGATGTCAACCAGGCGGACAAGGGCGGTTACACATCGCTGATGCTGGCTGCCTCGAACAACCATCCCGATCTAGTCGAACTGCTGCTGGAGAACGGGGCCGAGATCGACCGTGTGGAGACGACAAAGGGATGGACCGCACTGATCTGGGCGGCAAAGCTGGGCCGTCAGGAGGCCGTGATGCGCCTGCTGAGTTACCCGGTGGATCGTGAAATCGCCGATTTCAGTGGCAAGCGCGCCCTCGACTGGGCCAGGGAGAATCGGTTTCAGGGGATTGTCGCCCTGCTGGGGAACGGGCGCCTGGCACCCTGAATGGGACGGCTTTCCGGGAAACTGATTCAGCAGAATATGCTAATTAACTGATCCAGATCATCACCCCCGTTCCAGGGCAATTCTATGATAGTTAGTCAGATAGCCCCTATCTGTGATCGCGTCTTACTCAGGAGGGATCTCTCATGCCTCAGCACATCACCAACGACCACGATTTAAGAGAGGCCATCAGCGGACTGTCGTCTGTCCAGCAGCGGGTGCTGGGCGGTCAGTTTGTTGCCAACGTCAGCCATTTGAGTCAAGACCCGCGGATCAGCCGTGCCATCGATGCGGCCGCCAACAGCGATATATCACAGGCGGAGCTGGAGGAGACCTACAAGACCGTCAAGGCATTTGCCACCCAGACCTATACCGCCTGCGGCAGCGATGCCGACTGGGCCGCCCAGGCCGAGCACTTTCTCGCTGCGGCCGCCGCCGCCTCCCTGTCGAGCGATGACCAGAGCGGCGCGCGGGGGGCATGGAAGGCCGCCATGCAGGCCCGGATGGCGAAAAACTGCGAAATGATCCTCAACGATGACGGCGGCCTCGCCAATGAATCGGAGAAGCAGTATCAGATGGCGGAGCGCTATCTCGAGGGGTTGGCGCAGTAGTCCGACACGCGTTCCCACGCTGAAGCGTGGGAACCAGGTGACGATAATTGATGGCAGTGAGGCGGTCTGCGGCTAAGAGTGCTTGCCGTCCGCCAGGGTGATCCCCTCCAGTTCATCGATCAGCGAATCGCTGGTGTGGGTGGCGCCCAGCTTGATCATGAGGCGTACATCGTTGGCGGAATCGGCATGGGCCAGGGCGTTCTCGTAACTGATGATCCCCTCCTGGTAGAGCTGGAACAGATGCTGGTCGAAGGTGATCATGCCGTGCTCCGTTGAGCGCTTCATCAGCTCCTTGAGCTTGTGTATCTCGCCCTTGCGAATCAGCTCCGCGGCCAGCGGCGTATTCAACATCACCTCAACCGCCGCCCGTCGGCCGTTGCCGTCGGCGCGGGGAATCAGCTGCTGGGCCACGATCGCCTTCAGATTGAGGGAGAGATCCATGAATATCTGCTCTCTGGCGTCCTCCGGAAAGAAGTGGATGATGCGATCCAGCGCCTGGTTGGCATTGTTGGCGTGGAGGGTCGAGAGACAGAGATGACCGGTCTCGGAGAAGGAGATGGCGTGCTCCATGGTCTTCCTGGTGCGAATCTCACCGATCAGGATCACATCCGGGGCCTGGCGCAGGGTGTTCTTCAGCGCCACCTCGTAGGACTCGGTGTCGATCCCGACCTCCCGCTGGGTGATGATGCAGCCATTGTGGTCGTGCATATACTCGATGGGATCCTCGATGCTGATGATATGGCCCTCGCCCCGGGTGTTTCGATAGCCGATCATCGCGGCCAGGGAGGTCGACTTACCGGTACCGGTGGCGCCGACGAAGATCACCAGGCCGCGCTTGACCATCGAGAGGTCCTGTAATATGGCGGGGAGATAGAGCGATTCGAGGGTGGGGATCGTGGTCTCGATGCGGCGCAGCACCATGCCCACGGTGTCGCGCTGATAGAAACTGCTGACCCGAAAGCGACCGAGGTTTTTTGCGCTGATGGCGAAATTGCACTCCTTGGTTTCGTCAAACTCCTTCTGTTGGGCATCGGTCATGATGCTGTAGACCATGTCCTTGGTCTGTCTCGGCGTCAAAGGGGTCTTGTTGATCGGGTGGATCTTTCCATCCACCTTGATCGAGGGTTCCCGACCGGCGCTGATAAACAGGTCGGAGGCCTTGTTTTTCACCATCACGGATAGGAGTGCGTTCAATTCCATAATCGTATCCTCTTCATTCACAACCCAACCCGTCCCAGGGAGGAAAAATTCCTTAAACTCAGACAGCTGGCAACATGTCTTGCAGTGGCTGGTCAGGTTGCATCATACACCCGCAAGATAACCATAGTTTAGAACTGATCCTTGTTCTGTGCCTTGGCCTTGGCATCGAGTCGGCTTACCACACCCCGCGCCACCAGATCCTTCAGCGCCTGATCCATGGTCTGCATCCCGGCAGCCTGACCGGTCTGAATCGCGGAATACATCTGCGCGACCTTGTCCTCGCGGATCAGGTTGCGGATCGCGGGGGTGCCGATCATGATCTCCCAGGCCGCGATTCGTCCGCCGCCGATCTTCTTCAGCAGGGTCTGGGCGATGACCGAACGCAGGGATTCGGAGAGCATCGATCTCACCATCGACTTCTCACCGGCGGGAAAGACATCGATGATACGGTCGATGGTCTTGGCCGCCGAGCTGGTATGCAGGGTGCCGAACACCAGGTGGCCGGTCTCGGCGGCGGTCAACGCCAGGCGGATGGTCTCCAGGTCGCGCAGCTCGCCGACCAGGATGATATCCGGATCCTCACGCAGCGCGGAGCGCAGCGCCTCGGAGAATCCGAGGGTGTCGCGATGGACTTCACGCTGATTGATCAGGCACTTCTTGCTGGTGTGAACGAACTCGATCGGGTCCTCGATGGTGAGAATGTGGGAGTAGTCGTTGTCGTTCTTGTAGTCCATCATGGCGGCCAGGGTGGTCGACTTACCCGAGCCGGTGGGGCCGGTCACCAGCACCAGGCCGCGGGGTACATCCACGATATCCTTGAAGGTGGAGGGACAACCGAGCTCCTCCAGGGTCAATACCTTGGAGGGGATGGTACGGAATACCGCCGAGGCGCCGCGGGCCTGGTTGAAGGCATTGACACGAAACCTCGCCAGTCCGGGAATCTCGAAGGAGAAGTCGTTCTCCAGGTACTCCTCGAAGTCCTTGCGCTGCTTGTCGTTCATGATGTCATAGACGAGCGAGTGCACCACCTTGTGTTCAAGTGCGGGGACGTTGATCCGCCTGATGTCGCCGTCGACACGAATCATCGGTGGCAGACCGGCCGAGAGGTGCAAGTCTGATGCATTGTGTTTGACACTGAAGGCCAGAAGTTCAGCGATATCCATTCATTCCCCCATTTGAAATTCTATAGACACTTGACGAGTCGCCCGGTATACACTTTAGCGATGTTCAGCGAAGATGGCACTAACCTATCCTTAGATTTGCACTTTTCATAGCTATCGTCCCAAAAATAGATAAGTTTAGCCGTGTTGCGGGTAAAATTTAACTTGAAATGACACTGACCAGACCTCACTTTGCAGGATAGTGCGGCGATCAACAGACCCATCAAGTGTGACAGATCCTAACCTGACCAGGCTTCAACAGCGCTACCAGCGCGTACTGAACCGCATACGACAAGCGGAAGCGGCATGCAATCGCCCGCCCGGCGGCGTGAGGTTGCTCGCTGTCAGCAAGACCAAGAGCATGGAGGAGATCGCCGCGCTGGCCGACCTCGGACAGGGCGATTTCGGCGAGAACTATCTCCAGGAGGCGTTGCAGAAGATCGACCGCCTGCGCGACAGAGGATTGGAGTGGCACTTCATCGGCCGCATCCAAAGCAACAAGACCCGGCCGATTGCGGAGAACTTCCATTGGGTCCACAGCCTGGCGAGTCTCAAGCATGCCGCCCGATTGAGTGATCAGCGCCCCCCCGGTCTGCCGCCGTTGAATGTCTGTCTGCAGGTCAACACCAGTGGCGAGGCGAGCAAGGATGGTTATCGCGAGGAGGCGTTGCGCGAGGAGTTCGAGGCCTATACCAGGTTGCCCAATCTGAGGATTCGCGGATTGATGACGATCCCGGCGCCCGCCGCGGGGGAAACCGCTCAACATCGACCCTTCGAGCGGTTAAGATTGCTGCGTGATGAGCTGATGCGCGCGGAGACGCCGCTGGATACCCTCTCCATGGGGATGTCGGAGGATCTCGAGGCCGCCATCGCGGAGGGCGCCACGATCATCAGAATCGGCACCGCAATTTTCGGCCCGCGACAGTATAATCAATGAGGTTTGCACCCATCCAAGGTAAGCTAGGGCATGAGTAACAATAACATTACGTTCATCGGTGGCGGCAACATGGCCACCAGCCTGATAAGCGGCTTGATCGCCGACGGTTATGACAAGGCGAGCATCACGGTCAGCGATCCGGACACCGACAAGCTGGCTAATCTGGCCGCCCGCTGCGGCGTGCACACCCAGACCGACAACAGCACCGCAATCAGTGGTGCCGATGTGGTGGTGCTGGCCATCAAACCCCAGGTGCTCAAGCAGGTGGCGCAGGCGTTGGCGCCAAGCATACAGCAGGCAAGGCCGCTGGTGATCTCCATCGTTGCCGGGGTCAGGGAGTCTGCCCTGCAGGAGTGGCTGGGCGGCGGTGTGGCCCTGGTGCGCAGCATGCCGAACACCCCGGCGATGATTCAGTCCGGGGCCTCGGGCCTGCATGCCGGTTCCGCGGTTACCGAATCGCAGCGCAGCCAGGCCGAAAGCATACTGCGGGCCGTGGGCGTGACCCGCTGGGTCGAGAATGAGTCTCAGATGGATGCGGTGACAGCCGTCTCCGGCAGCGGACCCGCCTACTTCTTTCTCGTCATGGAGGCGATCGAGACATCCGCCCGGCAGATGGGGCTGGATGACGATACCGCCCGTCTGCTGACCCTGCAGACCGCCCTCGGCGCCGCCCGCATGGCACTGGAGAGCAGTGACTCCCCCGCGCTGCTCAGAGAGAAGGTCACATCCCCCGGCGGCACCACGGAACGGGCCCTTGGGATCCTTGAAGCGGGTGATATCCGGACCCTCTTCGACAAGGCCCTGCAGGGCGCCATGGAGCGTTCCATCGAACTTTCCGAGATGCTGGGAGAGCGATAATGGGCAGCAGCTACCTGACCAATCCCATCGTCTTTCTGGTACAGACCCTGTTCGGGCTCTATATCCTGGCGATACTGCTGCGCTTCCTGCTGCAGCTGGTGCGGGCCGACTTCTACAATCCGATCTCCCAGTTTCTGGTGAAGGTGACCAATCCGCCGTTGAAACCGCTGCGGCGGATCATTCCCGGTTTCGGGGGCATCGATCTCTCCTCGCTGCTGCTTGCCTGGCTGCTCAAGGCGATCGAGCTGATGATCATCATCGCTATCGGCGGCGGCAGCATCAGCCTGATCGCCCCGTTCATATGGGCGATACCGGAACTGGTGGAGCTGCTGATCAATATCTATCTCTTCGGGATCTTGATTCAGGTGATCCTCAGCTGGGTAAATCCCGGCAGCTACAACCCGGCGGTCGCACTGCTCTACAGTCTGACATCGCCCCTGCTCACCCCGGCACAGAAGATCCTTCCCCCGACGGGGGGCATCGATCTCTCCCCGATGCTGGTGATCATCGGCCTGATCCTGCTGAAGATGCTCTTGATTCCCCCCCTGCTGCAGATCACCGGCAGCCCTTTCTAGGCCCTGGTGAATTGGTACCGCTGGGATCAGGACGACCTGATCCTCAACCTGCGCATCCAGCCCAAGGCATCCAGGGATGCCTTTCTCGGCCCCTACGGCGAAAATGCCTATAAGGTCGCGATCGCGACACCCCCCGTCGACGGCAAGGCCAACGCCCGGCTGCTGAAGTTTATTGCCAAGGCCTTCGGCCTCCCCCTCTCCCAGGTCGAGCTTGTCTCCGGAAAAAGCTCTCGCAGTAAGCGTTTACGGTTAAAGTCCCCCCGGAAACTGCCGATAGAGTTTGAAAATTGAGAGACCCGCGTATGGCGCCGAGGAGACTCCTCGCGTATCATTGCGGGAGCGCTGAAAACAAGAGTTAAGAGTCTGTTACGGCTAAAAAATATTTTTGGGGCAACGGCATGGAAAAAGTAAGATTTGAAGAACAGTTACAGGCTTACGAACAGTGGAAAACGGATGTTATCAACACCATTGAGGAGTACGGCCCCTGGTTGGAGGAGAATGGAATGTCCTCGGCGGACATTCAACAGCGCATTGAACAGACCCTCACCACGCTCAAGGGCGACAAGCTGACCATCGCCTTTGTCGCCGAGTTTTCCCGCGGCAAGACCGAGCTGATCAACGCCATCTTCTTCGCCGACTACGGCAGGCGTCTGCTCCCCTCCGATGCCGGTCGCACCACCATGTGCCCCACCGAGATCTTCTACGACGATGTGCGCAACGAGGCCTATGTGCGTCTCCTGCCCATCGAGACGCGCCTGCAGGAGGCCACCCTGACCCAGTTGCGGCACGATACCAAGCAGTGGGTCCACTACCCCCTGGAGGTCGACTCGGTAGAGCAGATGCAGGCCGCCTTGAATGAGGTCGTGCAGACCAAAACCGTGCCGCTGGAGGATGCCAAGCATCTCGGTCTCTACAGCCAGGATCTGCATCCCCATCAGGCAGAGCCGCCCGAAACCGTCGAGATACCCAAGTGGCGCCACGCCATGATCAGCTTCCCCCACGAGATGCTGAAAAAGGGCCTGATCATTCTCGACACGCCGGGACTGAACGCCTTGGGTTCGGAGCCCGAGCTGACCTTGAACATGCTGCCGACGGCCCAGGCGGTGTTGTTCGTGCTCGGCGCCGATACCGGTGTGACCCGCAGCGACATGGAGATCTGGCAGCATCATGTGAAGGGGTTTCAGAGCGGGCGCCAACGCGGCCTGATGGTCGTGCTGAACAAGATCGATACCCTGTGGGATGACCTGCGCGAGCACGAGGACATCCACGAGGCCATCAGCAATCAGCAGAGCTCCACCGCCGATATGCTCGGGGTGGAAGCCAAGGCGGTCTTTCCCATCTCCGCCCAGAAAGGTCTGCTGGCCAAGATCAAGAGTGAACCCGAACTGCTGGACAAGAGCGGCCTGCTGGACCTGGAGAACTACCTGGGTCAGGACGTGGTCAACATCAAACAGCAGATCATTCTCGACACCATCAGCTCCGATGTCGGACAGATGCTGGACAACAGCCGCAGCATGCTGTCGGGCAAGCTGAACGAGACCAAATACCAGCTCGAGGAGTTGGAGGAGCTGAGCGACAAGAGCGACGACGTCATCAACAACCTGATGGAGAAGACCCGCAGCGAACAGGCCCAGTACCTGCGCGATGTGGAGACCTTTCAGCAGAGCCGGAAACAGCTCAAGCAGCAGGCGGACATGTTGTCGGAGATCCTCAGCCTGAACCTGCTCGATGAGACCATCAAGCGTTGCAGAAAGGAGATGACCAACAGCTGGACCACCAGCGGCATGAAGTCCTCGATGAAGAACCTGTTCGAGGAGACCCGCCGCACCATGCTCCAGGTGGTGAACCAGAGCGAACAGACGCGCAAGCTGATCCGCTCCATCTACCGCAAGTTTCAAAACGAGCACGGCTTCGCCGTGGTGCAGCCAAAGATGTTCTCGATCGTAAAGTACCGGGTCGAACTGGAACTGCTGCATCAGGAAGCGGAGATCTTCAGGAACAGCCCGGTTACCGCGATGATGGAGCAGAATTTCGTGGTCAAACGCTTCTTCTCGGCGCTGGTCAAGCGTGCCCGCGATATCTTCTTTCGCGCCGACAATGAGATCAATCAGTGGATAGTGAGCGCCCTTGAACCCCTGGTCATGCAGATCAAGGATCACAAGGAGATGATGGAGAAACGCCTCAACAACCTGCAGAAGATCGGTCAGTCGCGCAACACGCTGCAATACCGCATCCTTGAACTGCAGGAGCAGTATACCGAGTTGGCCCGGCAGCTGACCGCGCTGCGCAACATGTCCAACCGGATCAGCAACAACCGACCCTTGCATGGGAGCCAGCGTCAAAAGCCCAAGTTGGTGTCGCAGAATGTCTCCTGAGACAATATCGCGTCGGAAATATTAATTATTCGACTTTAGTATTGCGAGATAACCTGCTGTTTTCATTTATATATCAGTATTGGCCTTGAGCCTTTCTCCAGCGCTATTGCCGCGCCGGCTGCCGCTCTCCATTGGCGCATCCCGGTAATTGCCGGACCCTGTCGATGACCCGCCATGCAGGCAACGCCCTGAAACGAAATTTGATTTGTATCAAACAATAAGTGGTACTGACTTGCCCCCTTCTCCCCCGGGATTCAGCCACTTCACCCGACCCCGTTGATCGTCTACACTGAAACTACAACAAAGACCGGCCGTACAGACCGGCACCTGATATTAGGAGGGGTCACTCTATGTCTTATACAAAATCCATTGTTCTATTCTTTATCCTGCTTTTAACGGCCATGGTGAGCTGGGCGGAAAACAGCACCACCGTACCCGGTTTCACCATTCACCATAACGCCATCCCCAGCGCATCCCTTGAACCCGCAATCGCCAGGCAATACGGTATTCAACGCAGCAAATACCGGGGCATGCTGAATGTAAGCGTGATCAAATCGGTCGAGGGAACCACGGGCCAGTCCTCAGAGGCCGTGATATTGGCGAAGGCAAATAATATACGGGGTCAGTTGATCAGCATCCCGATGAGAAAGATCATCGAAGGCGACGCCATCTACTACATCGGTGAGTTTCGTATCGCCGACCAGGAGACGCTGAACTTCGAGATTCAGGTTCAACCCAAAGGCGAAACCCGCTACTACTCGGCGAAACTCTCCCAGGATTTCTATATCGACTGACAACCCGTCGTCGACCCTGCACCCGCTTCCGCGCAGGGCGAGTTGATCGAGCAACAGCCCGCGCGGGAGAGCGACATCCAAGCGTTCACAGCGCCCTGACCAGGGTAAGGATCCCAAACAGGATTACGGTCAGGCCTGCTGCCCTTCTGACCCAGATGTTTTTCAGCCAGCGCGCGATGCTGCCGGCCAATATGCCCATAATAAACAGATTCGGCAGGGTGCCGAGGCCAAATGCCAGCATCAGGCCGGCTCCCTTGGCCACACTCCCGGCCGATACCGTCCACACCAGCATGCTGTAGACCAACCCGCAGGGTATCCAGCCCCAAACCAAGCCGAGAATCCAGGCCTGGCCGGGGGTCTTTACCGGCAGCAACCTGCGGGCGAAGGGTTCGATCCTGGTCCACAACAGACTCCCCAAACGCTCGATTTTGGCCAGCCCAGTCCACCAGCCTCCAAGGTAGAGCCCGAGCAGTATCATGAAAACGCCGGCGATCGCCAACAAGACTTGCTGCGCGATATAGACCGGTACCGCCTGGGTCAGCAAGACGCCCAGGCCGCCCATGATCGCCCCCGCCACCACATAGCTGGTGACACGACCCAGGTTATAGCCCAACTGATAGGGAAAAGTGTCTACCAGGCGATTCTGCACCGGCGCGGGAAGACCGAACGTCAGCGCGCCGACTATCCCCCCGCACATACCGACGCAGTGCCCGCCGCCGAGCAGCCCCACGACAAAAGCGGCAAGATAGCTGCTTTGTTCAATCATTCATCTATCCTCAGACCAACCCACAAGGCTGTCTACGAAGTGTCGCTGCCCGGCTCGTGGTTGGGTAGTTCACGAGCGGGGAGATAACGCATGGCCAGGAAAATAAGGATCAACACCGGGATACCTATGGCTGTGGTTATGAGAAAGAAATTCACATACCCCAAGCCATCAACCATAACACCGGAAAAACCGCCTATAAACTTGGGTAACAACAGCATTATAGAGCTGAAAAGGGCATACTGTGTCGCTGAATAGGAGACATTGGTAAGGCTGGAAAGATAAGCCACAAATGCAGAAGTGGCGAGTCCTGCACTGAGATTGTCCGCCACGATTACCAGGGTCAGCATGGCAAGGTCATGGCCGACTCCGGCCAACCAGGCGAACAGCAGATTGGTGGCCGCAGCCAGAACTCCGCCTAAAAACAGGATGCGCATGACACCCAGCCGGGTTACCAGCACTCCCCCGAGAACCGCACCCAGCAGCGTCATAACAATCCCCAGTACATTGGCGATGACGGCAACCTCGCCTTTCGTGAATCCCAGGTCGACATAAAAGACCTGGGAAATCACACCCAGCACCACATCGGAGATGCGGTAGGTGGCGATCAAGGCCAATATCAACACTGCATGCCAGCGATATCGACCTATGAAATCGGCAAAGGGACTGATTACGGCACCATAGAACCACTCACTGAAATGACGCAACACCCCGGGCAGCCAGGACTGGCGCTCAATCATTCGGTCCACGGCAGCCTCCCGTTCCAGAGTAACCGGATTCGGTTGAACATCGGGCTCCTGTATCAAAAGAACAGTCGCTACTCCCACCAGCATCAAGGCTGCCATGGCCAGATAAGTGACCATCCAGGCGCCAAGGTGATAGCCGGTTTCGCTCGGGCTGGCCAATTGGGCTATTCCCAGGGCGCCACCCCCGCTCACTATCATCGCAATGCGGTATCCAATCATGTAGTTGGCGGCCATCACGCCCTGCAACCTCACCGCCGCCCTTTCGATACGATAGGCATCGATGGCTATGTCCTGGGTAGCTGACGAGAAGGCGACCATCAGCGCCAACATGACAAACCCCTGCAGGCCATCGCGGGGATCGGAGAAGGCCAGCCCACACAGCCCCGTGATAATCGAGAGCTGGGCCAACAGCATCCAGCCACGGCGTCTTCCCAGTTTTTCGCTCAACCAGGGGAGTTTCAGACGATCCACCAGCGGTGCCCAGACCCATTTAAAGCCGTAGGCGAGCGCCACCCAGCTGAGAAATCCGATGGTGGAGCGATCGATGTCGGCCTCTCGCAGCCAGCGGGAGAGGGTACCGAAGACCAGCAACAGGGGCAGTCCCGCGGAGAAGCCGAGGAATAGCATGCTGCGCGCCCCCGGCTGCCAGTAGACAGCCAGCGTCTTGGACCAGTCGGAAAGCCTGCCGGCAGAATTCACGAACACCTCTTATTGAAAAAAAACCACCGCATTATAAGTATCAATGGGAGCCAAGTCCCCCCTGCCGTCTCAAATCGACACTCACACCTACCCATGCAGGTTTAAAAGAATTAACAATTCAGGCCGCAAATGGACGCAAATCAGCGCAAATGAATCGCAAATGAGAACCTATAAGAGTCGCACCGGGCCTCGCGAGGTAGAGCCGCTATTTCCACCAGCCAAATCATTTGCGTCAATTTCGCGGTGATTGGCGGCTATTTGCGGGTTAATCATATTCCTCTTAGTCAAAGAAGATGAAAAAAAGTACAATGCACGATCGCTTTCAACAGGTACCGATTCATGCAGGATTATCAACGGGAGTTCTTACGCTTTGCCCTCGATGTCGGGGTTTTGAGGTTTGGTGAATTCACCCTGAAATCGGGACGCGTCAGTCCCTATTTCTTCAATGCCGGGCTGTTCAACAGCGGCGCCAGCCTGGCCCGTCTGGGGCGATACTATGCACAGGCCATCGTCGATTCGGGCATGGGCTTTGACCTGCTATACGGCCCGGCCTACAAGGGCATCCCCCTGGCCGCGGTGACTGCCGCGGCTCTCTACGACCAGCACGGCATCGACATCCCCTATGCCTTCAATCGAAAGGAGGCAAAGGATCACGGCGAGGGCGGCGTCATCGTCGGCCATGCCCTGGAGGGCCGAGTCCTGATCATCGACGATGTCATATCCGCGGGCACATCGGTGCGCGAATCGATCGATATCATCGAATCCCAGCGGGCGACACCGGCGGGGGTTGTCATCGCCCTCGACCGGCAGGAGCGCGGCCGGGGAGAGCGCTCGGCGATCCAGGAGGTCGAGAGCGACTACGGCATGCCGGTCAGCGCCATCGTGCGTCTCGAACAGCTGATCGAGTACCTGCAGGAGAGTGAGAGTGACGGCACAGGCAGCGATCTGAAACGCATCCAGGCCTACCGGGATCAATACGGGGTATGACATATCCGCAGTTCGAATGGATAGCTATTAAAGCCGCAAATAGACGCCAATCGACGCAAGTCGTAATAAGTCCGCAAATGATCGCGAATAAACGCAAATAAAACTGTTTTCCGGTTAATCCACTGTTTCCAGATTTTATTGCAAACCAACGTAATACAGAAACTTGCTCTATGCAATCTTGTTCCAACCACAGGCTATCGTGTGATCCTGGTGGGATACCTGCAGGCTGTTGTGCCAACCCGCCATTCAGGGCCGTTATAATGTCAAATTAGCGCTAATTAGCGTTCATTTGCGGACTTAATAATAAACCAACTCAGATAAACCAAACCACCTGCTTAGAGACTGAGCAACATGGGCAATCAGGTAACGGATTTAACCCAGCACCAGTTTAGTGCCGATCAGCAGGGTGACCACCTCGAAGCCGCGTTTGATCCAGCGATTGCCCTTGGCGATGGAGAGGTGCGCCCCCAGGTAGCCGCCAAGCAGCGAACCGATCAGCAGCACCGGTATCCAGGTCCAATGGATGTCGCCGAGGATGCCGAGGGTGAGCGCGCCGCTGCCGTTCCAGAAGACGCCGACCAGGACCAGGGTGTGGGCCACCGCACGCCGATAGTCGAGACCGAACCAGCGCACCAGCCAGAGGGTGACGAAGAGGCCGGTACCCGAGGTGAGGGAGCCATTCAGGACGCCGATCAGAAACAGCCCCGCGCCACCGATCGCAAAACCGGCCCTGTCGCGGTGTATCGCATGATACTCCATGCCCAGCCTGGGACTCAGATAGGAGTAGACCCCCAGGCCCAGGGTCAGCACGCCCAATGCCACCTCGGCATGTCTGTCGGCCACCCGGAGAATCAGGCTGGCCCCCAGCACCACCCCGGGGAGGCCCGCTAGCAGCATGTAGATCACGAACTGACGCTCCAGACCCCCCTCGCGGAGATGGCGGACCGTGGCCCCTATTCCCAAGGCGACAGATGCGACCTTGTGGGTCGCCAGGGCCACGCCGAAGGGCAGCCCGAGAAAGATCAGCGCCGGCAGTTGAACCAGGCCCGCGCCCCCTCCCGAAAAGGCTGAAAAGAGGTTGGCCAGAAGAGAAATCACGAAAAGGGTGAACTGTTCCACAAAGCAGCTATCTTATGAGGTAAGCCACGCAGTATAATTCATCCTAGATACCTTTTGACTTCAGAAACAGAGAATTCCGCCGGTATGCGTCCGAGAATCGTTATCCTGACAGCCCTAATCCTGTCCCTGCTGCCCCTCTCCGGTCTGGCCGGCAAACTCTACAAATGGGTCGATGACAAGGGTCAAACCCACTATACCCAGACCCTCCCCCCCACCGATGCCCACCGTGCCCGCTCTCATCTGGATGAGCGCGGTATCACTGTCCAAGAGGTGGATGCAGCGAAGACAGAGGAGCAGTTGAGGCAGGAGGCCGAACAGGACCGGCTACGCAGGGAGCAGCAGCGCCTGGTTGAAAAACAGCAGGCGCAGGATCGTGTCCTGTTGCGCACCTTCAGAAGCGAGGACGATATTCTGATGACCCGTAACGGCCAGCTGCAGGCGGTCGACACCTCGGTCCGGGTCACCCAGTCCAACATCAAGCGTCTTAAATCGACACTCGAGGATATGCAGAATGACGCCGCGCAACGCGAGTTGAGCGGCCGCCCCATAACGAAAAAGATGCTGCAGGATATCGAGATTAAACGGCAAGCCCTCAAAGACGCCTATCGCTCCATCATAGACCGGGAGCATGACAAAAACCGTATCCGCCAATCCTTTGCCCGTGATCTAAAGCGCTTCCGTGAGCTGAAGAAGCTTGAACAATCGAGCGATCCGATTCTCGAGGCCCAGGTCTCCTTTGACGACGCCCTGCAGAACATCTATCACTGTGAAGGCGGTGATAAGTGTGATGGGCCCTGGCAGCGGGCCAAGCTCTACCTCAAGACCCACAGCACCACTCCGGTCAAGATTGAAGGTGAAAATATCGTCATTACCGGCGAACCGCTGGATGAGACCGATATCAGTATCTCGATCTCCCGCATCAACGACCCCAAGAAGGGCTCCGTCGTGATTTTCATGGACCTTCAATGCAAGATCATATCGATGCAGAACCTGATCTGTAAGAACAGTGAAAATATAAAACGGATCAAGCAGGGGTTCCGCACTGCCCTTACCGAAGGGGCAAGCCTATCCCAGTCCCTGCCCTGATACCGGATCGGGATCTGAGAAGAGCGCAGTCGACAGCAGCCGCCACTTGGCATCCCACTGCTGCAGGGGAGATATCTTGAAGCGGCTGCGCAGGTATTGATGCATCAAGCCTTCGGCAAAACCGATCATCAGGTTGGCCGATACCGTGCTGTCCGCAGAGAGCACAATCTCGCTACGCATCTCCGCTTCCCTGAGGATCTGTTTGAGCTGGGTTTCAACCCGGTCGAAAAACTGCCCCACCCGTACCAGCAGGCGCTCGGTCTCGCCGACCAGGGCATCACCCAGCAGGACCCGGGTAATACCCGGATTGCGTTCCGAAAAGGCCAACAGCAGATAGAGCAGCTGAGCACAGCGCGGCTCGGCCCGGGACTGCTCCTTGAGAATCTGATTCACCCGCGCGAAGACACTCTCTTCCGCGAAGTCGATCAGGCCTTCAAACATCTTGGCCTTGCTGGCGAAATGACGATAGAGCGCGGCTTCGGAGACACCCACGGCCTTTCCCAGCGATGCGGTAGTGATACGACTGCCCGGATTCTGTTCCAACTCTCTGGCCAGCGCCTCCAGTATCAACTGCCGACGGGATAGCTTTTCTGCTGCCATTAGCGTCGCCGGATCAATGTTCCTACGCCTTCATCCGTGAACAGCTCCAAGAGTACGGCATGGGGGACCCTGCCATCGATGATATGCGAACTGCCGACACCCGCTTTGACCGCCTCCAGAGCGGTGGAGATCTTCGGCAGCATTCCTCCATGAATGGTACCATCCCCGATCAACGCATCGACGCGTTCCGCGGTGAGTCCGGTCAACAATCCGCCGTCCTTATCGAGCAGACCAGGGGTATTGGTCAGGAGTATCAGTTTCTCGGCCTGCATCACCTCCGCCACTTTCCCCGCAACCAGATCCGCATTGATGTTGTAGGAGTGTCCATCCTTGCCGATGCCGATGGGTGCTATCACCGGGATGAAATCCCCGTGCACCAGCATATCCACGACGCTGACATCGATGCTTTCAACTTCACCGACGTGACCGATATCGATAATTTCGGGGACATCGAGCTCCGGGCCCTTGCGGCTGATCACCATCTTCCTGGCGTGGATCAGATCGCCATCCTTGCCGGTGAGTCCCACCGCCGATCCGCCGGCTCGGTTAATCAGGCTGACGATATCCTTGTTTACCAGGCCTCCCAATACCATCTCCACCACATCCATGGTTTCACTGTCGGTCACCCGCATGCCCTGAATGAATTCGGAATCCTTCCCCAGACGCTGCAGCAGTTCGCCGATTTGCGGTCCGCCGCCATGGACGACGACAGGGTTGATTCCCACCAGCTTCATCAACACCACGTCCATGGCGAAACTGTTTTTCAACGCTTCGTCGACCATGGCATTGCCGCCATATTTGATGACCAGCGTTTTCCCCCCGAAACGCTGGATATAGGGCAAGGCGGAGGTCAGTACATGGGCGACGTTCTGTGCCTGCTCAGGGGATAGACTCATGTTAGTTATCTTTGACTGCTAACTGTTTCAAACGGATAAGTCTTGACCGGGTTCCCGCTCCTGGCACATCAGAATGGAGGCTGCAGTGAGGGATCGACCTTCGCAAGCATATCACGAAAGGTCGATTGAAGCTGCTGGAGACCTTCCTCACTGTTCGCTTCGAAGCGGAACAACAGCGCAGGGGTGGTATTCGAGGCACGCACCAAACCCCAACCCTGTTCGAACTCGGCGCGCAGGCCATCGATTTTCACCACTCGGGCTCCCGGCAGGTCGGGCAGCTTTTCGATCTCCGCCATCAAATTCTCTGCCTGCCCCTCCTCCAACGCCAAGGCATACTCGGGGGTGGAGAGGCTTTCAGGAAGTTCGGCGAAGACCTCGGCGCTGGTTCGATAGTCGAGAGAGAGGATCTCCAGCAGACGCGCGCCGACATAGATACCGTCATCGAATCCGTACCAGCGCTCGGCAAACAGGATGTGGCCGCTGAATTCCCCAGCCAGCAGCGCATGGGTCTCTTTCATTTTCGATTTAAGCATCGAGTGGCCGCTCTTCCACATCAGGGGCCTGCCGCCGTTCGAGAGCACGATGTTAGCCAGGTGACGGGTACATTTCACGTCGTAGATGATATCGCCGCCCGGCTCGCGGGTAAGTATATCAATGGCCAGATACATCAATAGCCGATCGGGCCATATCAACTTACCCGAAGAGTCGACAATACCGATGCGATCACCGTCACCATCGAGGGCGATGCCCAGCGCGGCCTGGTGATCCACCACCGCCTTCTGCAAATCCTGCATGTTTTTCGGATCACTGGGATCGGGGTGATGATTGGGAAAATTACCGTCGGATGTGCAGTAGAGTTCAACCACCTCACAACCCAATTGCCGATAGAGTTCAGGCGCCACAACCGAGGCGGCGCCGTTACCGCAGTCGAGGACGATTTTTAACGGCTGACCGAGGCGGGTGTCGGAGATCACTCGCTCGATGTAATCATTGACAATCTCTTGTGAATCGAACGAACCCTCCCCCTGCAGGAGCTGTCCCGCATCGATGTGCCGACGCAGATCCTGAATCTCATCCTGGGTCGGATACTCACCACCGACAACCAGTTTCAGACCGTTGTAGTTGGCGGGATTGTGGCTGCCGGTAACCATGACACCGCAGTCTGCATCCAGTTCATTGACCGCATAGTAAAGCAGCGGCGTGGGCACCATGCCGATGTCGATAACATCTCGACCGCTTGCCTGTAAACCCGATATCAAGGCACTCTGCAGGCGCTCGCTGGAGTTGCGGTTGTCGCGCGCCACAACCACCGACTGATAGCCCTTCTCGAAGATATCACTGCCAAATCCCTGACCAAGCAGGGTTACGATCTCTTCGTTCAAGGTCTCACCCACGATACCGCGAATATCATAGGCCCTGAAGATTGAGGAGGGGATATCGACTCTGACCTCGACGGCACTCTCTTGAGGCGGCTTGGCTACCACTTCGTCTATCTTGATACCCATATCCGCGTCGCCTGAAACAGCGGCTCGCTTGGCTTTGCTCTTCTCGGCCTGCGTCGTTCTGAACTCTTTAATCTGATGCTCCATCACCTCCATGGTCGACTGCAGGTCGCCCAACTGCGCGGCTTGCGATTTGGGCGGACGGCCGACAACCAGCGCCTCCACAAGCGATAGAATCGCCTGCTGATCGCGCTTGAGGGCGTTCGTCATCTGTTGACTGAGACGAAGCAGCAGCAGCGCCACCAGCAGAAACAACAGCAGACCCGGCGCCAGCAGCAGCAGATTTTCCATTAGGTCGAGCTGCAGACCGCCGCCGCCACCCCAGTAGGCAAGCTGCCAAATCGAACCCCTTACAGGCAGCACCCCATCCGGCTGGGATGCGGAGCCGGGGTTAGCCCCCTTCGCCGCGATCACCAATGGTTCCTTGGAGGATACCGTCTGCTGTAGTTCAATACGGCCGTGAACCGCCTCCAGGCCATGCAGTACATTCTTCACCAGGTCGGTTGAGAAAGCGGCATGGATCACACCGACGATAGCCCCATCCTGGGCGGAGGGTATGGCGCTGGCGATCGCGATGTGTTGATGAGGCGTGCCAAATTGATGCAGCTCCGCGGGCATCGCTGCATCACTCTTCTCCGCCGCACGCAAAAGCAGCAGGGAAGCATAGCCCATATTGGGGGACTCGCTGGTATCGGGTTCATTGTAGCCGGCGGGCAGCAGCCTTATCCGCAGCACATCGGGGACCAGGCGGGTGAGTCTGTCCTGCTCGCCGGACAGTCCCGCCGAATCGGCGTCAGTGACCAATGTCATCAGGCCGGATTGCTGGGCAAGGCCCTGAATCAATGCCAGCCGCTGTTGTATATTCGTGCTGATGGCGTCGGCGACCAGCTGGGATATCGACTGCATCTGCCGCTTCTGGTTCGCCTGATCCGCCATCATATTCTGATAAACAAGGTAGGACCAGGCTAGCGCCGTCAATATCAGCACGCCTAAAACCCCGAGCAGCCAATATCCACGAATGGTCCGGCCGCCATTCTGCTGACTTTTCCCTTCCCCGCTAGATTTTAAAAACCCCATAGATTTTTCCTGGATCAGGCTTGGCGCCCTGAAAAGCGTTCAGGAGCAACCAAATTGACTGTAAATAGGCATACTGCTTTAAGAAGATCTTCTTGTTCCAGGACTACCGTGCCAAGAATCCATACCAACCGAGTGATTGGTACATCAGATATCTCCATAAAATCCCTTGGCGGCATAGGATCGACATATCATTCATCCTAGCCTTAAGCGCGCAATCTTCCAATTCATACCCGGCGAAGCATCGGCTAACCGCGTTTACCCGATTGGCGGCGATATTCCTGCATCAAATGCCTGCATTGTATTGCTCCGCTATCCTTTCGGCGAGCCGCTGAGCCAACGCTGATTTGGCCATCATCGGCAGCTCTTCTCGAGCATCCTGCCACAACAAGATTAGTGCATTCTGCTCCGACTCAAAACCTCCTTCATCGCTTCCAACCCGGTTGGCGGCGATCATATTCAGCTGCTTGCGGCGGCGTTTTTCATCGGCATACTGCTCTACCTGACCGGTTTCGGCGGCAAAGCCGACGGTGAAAGGTGGGTGTTCCAATGCTGCCACTTGAGCGAGTATATCGGGATTCCTCACAAGATTCAGTGTTAATATCTCTTTATTTTTCTTGATTTTATCAGCGGCAACCAGGCTCGGTCGGTAATCGGCGACGGCAGCGACGGCAATAAAAATATCACAACTATCCACATGCTCCATGACCGAGGCGTGCATCTCCACTGCCGTCTCGACGCGGATGGAAGCGATATTCGCGGGAGTGGGGAGGGAAGTCGGACCGCTGATCAGGGTTACCTCGGCGCCCAAATCACGCATCGATTGCGCCAGTGCGTAGCCCATTTTTCCCGAACTGCGGTTGCCCACGAAGCGGACGGGATCGATCGGCTCCCTGGTTGATCCCGCTGTCATCAGCACTTTGACCCCGTGCAGAAGGCCGTTGCCGAAGTAGCTCACTGCCTGTTGGCACAGCGCCTCGGGTTCGAGCATCCTTCCCGGTCCGGATTCGCCGCAGGCCTGCGCACCCTCATCCGGCCCCCAGCAGAGATAACCCCGCGCCAGCAATCGCTGCAGATTATCCTGGGTTGCCGGATTGAGCCACATCACGCGATTCATGGCGGGGGCCACTACGACCTGGGACTCGGTAGCCAGACAGAGCGTCGACAGCAGGTCATTGGCCATTCCGTTGGCGATCCGGGCCATAAAGTCGGCGCTTGCCGGAGCGATCAGCACCAGATCGGCCCAGCGGGCAAGGGAGATGTGGTCCATTGCCGCCTCCTGGCTGGGATCGAGCAGTTCCGTATAGACATCAGTCCCCGAGAGCGCCTGGAAGGTGAGCGGCGTGACAAAGGCCTGCGCCGCCGGGGTCATGACGACGCGTACCTCCGCACCTGCATCCTGCAGGGCCCGCAACAGCACCGCGCTCTTGTAGCAGGCGATGCCTCCGGTAACACCTAACAGGATCTTTCTATTTGCCAATCCGGACATCAGGTCTCCGAATTATCCCGAAAAGAGTGTGTAAGCGTACCCCATGCATCTGAAAATGTTAACAAATCTCTAAAACGTCGGATAGTTTATCGACCCCTGTCACCTGCAACCCGTCTATCGGCTGCTTGGGTAGGTTCGGGGTTGGAACCACGGCGCGCTTGAAACCGTGTTTGGCCGCCTCCCGCAGCCGCTCCTGACCATTCGGCACCGGTCTGATCTCACCCGTCAATCCCACCTCGCCGAAGACCACCAGGCCGAGGTCGATGGGGCGATTGCGAAAGCTGGACAGGGCGGCCATCAATACCGCAAGATCGGATGCCGTCTCGGTGATGCGTACACCGCCGACCACATTGACATAGACATCCTGATCGAACATGCCGATGCCGCAGTGTCGGTGCAGCACCGCCAACAGCATGGAGAGTCTGTTCTGCTCCAGGCCGAGGGTGACCCGGCGGGGGTTGGCCAAGGGACTCTCATCCACCAGCACCTGAACCTCCACCAGCAGCGGCCGCGTGCCCTCGCGGGTGACCAGGATGATGCTCCCCGGTACCGTTTCCGCCTGCCGGGAGAGGAAGATCGCCGAGGGATTGTTGACCTCCTTCAGCCCCTTGTCGGTCATCGCGAAGACACCCAGCTCATTCACCGCGCCGTAGCGGTTCTTGATGGTGCGGATGAGGCGGAACTGGCTCCCCGCCTCACCCTCGAAGTAGAGCACGCTGTCGACCATATGCTCCAGCACCCGGGGACCCGCCAGGTTGCCCTCCTTGGTCACATGCCCGACGAGGAAGACCGCGGTGCCGCAGCGCTTGGCGAAATGCACCAGTTGCGCCGCGGCCTCCCTTACTTGCGACACCGACCCGGGGGCCGACTGCAGCAACTCGGTGTACATGGTCTGGATCGAGTCCACCACCATCACCTGGGGACGTTCCCGCTCCGCCATGGCGATGATCCGCTCGACACAGGTTTCGGGCAGCAGCTGCAGCTCCGCGGCGGGCAGCCCCAGACGCTTGGCACGCAGCGACAGCTGACGGGGCGACTCCTCCCCCGACACGTAGAGGGTTTTCAAGTGAGGGGAGAGGCGAGCCAGGGTCTGAATCAGCAGCGTCGATTTTCCGATCCCCGGATCACCGCCGATGAGAACCACCGAACCCTCCACCAGCCCGCCTCCCAAAACCCGGTCGAGCTCCGCGCTTCCCGTGGAGGAGCGCAGCTCCCGCTCGCTCTCCACGTCGGTGAGGTTGAGGATCCTCGGGGATGTCTCTCCGCTGTAGCCGCTGAAGCGAACGCCGGCGCCCGCAGCGGCAGCGGCCAGACTCTCCTCCAGTGAATTCCAGGCGTGGCACTCCGAACACTGTCCCGACCATTTCGGAAAGCTGGCGCCGCACTCGCGGCATACATAGTGCGACTTCTGCTGGCGTTTACTCCCCTGCGCCATCAAGCCGCCCCCCCTGGACCGATCTCGACGAACTCGACCCGCCGCTTGACGCCGCAGAGCAGCTCATAACCGATGGTTCCCGCGGCGTCCGCTATCTCCTCCACCGGCAGTCCTCTGCCCCACAGGATCGCCTCGTCTCCCACTTTCACCCCGGGCAGGGTTCGTGCATCGACGCAGATCATGTCCATGGATACGCGGCCTACCAGCGGCAGACGCCTTCCCGAGACCACTACCGGTGTGCCGCTGGGTGCATGACGCGGATAGCCGTCACCATAACCGATGGCGATGACCGCCACCGGCATCGCTGCGGGGCAGGTGTAGGTGCCGCCGTAACCGACGCGATCACCCTTTCGGCACTGCTTGACGGCGATCACCCGACTCCGCAGCGTCATCACCGGTAGCAATCCCTCGTCTTCGGCGCTGGATGCAGTGAAGGGAGTCACCCCATAGAGCATGATGCCGGGTCTTGCCCAGTCAGACAGCGATGCGGGATGACCAAGAAGTCCAGCGGAGTTGGCAATTGAACATGCTGCAAAGTGGCGATGGTCCAGGGATTCGAAGAGCCTGCATTGGGTCTCGGTTGCGGGATCGCCCCTGTCGTCCGCGTTGGCCAGGTGAGTCATAAGGTTGAGTTCGGCAACCGCTGGATTGGCATGCAATGCGTCGGCCACCTGGGCGGTCTCGGAGGCGGCGAAACCAAGCCTGTGCATACCGGTATCGACCTTGATCCAGAGCTTCAGCGACTGCGGATCGAGCTCTGTCTCTGCCAAGCACTGCAGCTGTGCGCTATCGTGGATCGCTATCTGCAGTGCCGCCTCGGTCGCGATTCGGAACTGCTCCCCGGTATGGCACCCACCCATCACCAGGATCGGCGCCTGAATCTTCGCTTCGCGCAATCGCAGCGCCTCATCGAGGCGTGCAACGGCCAGTCCGTCGGCGTCAACGAGGCTGGACGCCACCCGCAACATACCGTGACCATATCCGTCTGCCTTGACCACCGCCCATATCCTGCCTCCCTTGGCGGCACGCTTGGCACACTTCAAATTATGCTGAAGCGCGGCATGGTCTATCAAGGCCTGAGGGGCACAGCCCATCAATAGCCCTCATCTCCGTATACATTGTCGGTGTAGTTTTCGAATTTAGTGTATTTACCGAGGAAGGTGAGGCGGGTGGTGCCGATGGGACCGTTACGCTGTTTACCGATGATGATCTCGGCCATGCCCTTGTCCGGGCTGTCCTCGTTGTAGACCTCGTCGCGATAGATAAAGACGATCAGGTCGGCATCCTGCTCGATGGCGCCCGACTCGCGCAGGTCGGACATGATGGGACGCTTGTTGGTGCGCTGCTCCAGGCTCCTGTTGAGCTGGGAGAGGGCGATCACCGGCACGTCCAGCTCCTTTGCCAGGGCCTTCAATGAACGGGAAATCGCGGAGATCTCGGTGGTGCGGTTCTCCCCTTCGCCCGGGGCCTGCATCAACTGCAGATAGTCGATGACGATCAAACCCAGATCGCTGTGCTCGCGTTTGAGCCGCCGCGCGCGGGCGCGCACCTCGGTCGGCGACAGCGCCGGCGTGTCATCGATGAAGAGACGGGTCTCCGCCAGCATGCTCACCGCCGAGGAGAGCCGCGGCCACTCGTCATCATCGAGTTTACCGGTGCGCACCCGAAGCTGGTCGATACGCCCCAGGGAAGACATCATGCGCATCGCCAGGGCATCACCCGGCATCTCCATACTGAACACCGCAACCGGTTTGTCCCCCTGGATGGCCACATTCTCGGCGATATTCATGGCAAAGGTCGTTTTGCCCATGGAGGGTCGCCCGGCGACGATGATCAGATCCGCATGCTGCAGGCCGGAGGTCATCTGATCGAAATCGGTAAAGCCCGTACCGAGGCCCGTGATCGGCTCATCCTGCTGAAACAGGGTTTCAATCCTGTCCACCGCCTTGGTCAGCAAACCCTTGATGGGAGCGAATCCCCCCTTTCCCTTCATCGTCTGTTCGGCGATCTCGAAGACCTTGCGCTCGGCGTTGTCGAGCAGCGCCTCCGCCTTCCTGCCCTGGGGATGAAAGGCGCTGTCGGTGATATCCGTGCCGACGGAGACCAGCTGCCGCATCACCGAGTACTCGCGAACGATGGTGGCGTAGGATTTGATATTGGCCGCACTGGGGGTCTCTTCCGCCAGGCGCACCAGGTAGGGCAGTCCACCCCCCTCCTCCAGGACCTCCTTGCGTTCCAGATGTTCTGCCAGCGTCACCACATCGAATGGCTGGCTCTCCTCCGCCTGGGCAGCGATGGCGTTGAAGATCAGGCGGTGCTCCTTGCGATAGAAATCCCCCTCCACCACCAGGTCTGCGATCTTGTCCCAGCTTGCATTGTCCAGCATCAGGCCGCCCAGCACCGACTGCTCGGCCTGAATGGAGTGAGGCGGCACCTTGATGGCACGGGTCTCGTCATCCGGATAGGCCGGCATCTCTTCTGGATAGGCGGTTTCTGACATCAATCCTGATCTACAGATGGGGTGGTGCGAAAATACCGAATCGGGCTGTTAGCATAAGGGATTGAACCAGCCTAGGTAAAGATGGATGACCTGGGGAAGCGGCTTGGGGGGGATAGAACCGGAATAAAAAGATTAACCGCAAATGGACGCCAATCACCGCAAATAGACGCAAATCAAAAGAAGTAGGGTGCGGTTTACCGCACCGTCCCTCTTCTACATCAATGGTGCGGCAAGCCGCATCCTGCTCGAATCGGCCTTTAAGCTTCCGGTACGATGGTCAGTTTGATCGTGGCGTTGACATCGGCGTGCAGATGCAGGCCAACCTCATACTCACCCGCGACACGGAACGGACCGTTGGGCAGCAACACCTCTTTCTTGGCCAGTTCCACACCGCTTTCTGCAGCCGCCTTGGAGATATCCGCGGTACCCACCGAACCGAACAGGCGGCCCTCTTCACCCGCCTTGCAGGTGATGGAGAGGGCCAGTCCGTCGAGTTTCGCCTTGCGCGCCTCGGCGGCCTGCAGCCTCTCCGCGGCCTCCTTCTCGAGTTCCGCGCGACGTGCCTCGAATACCTTCACGTTCTCTTCCGTGGCCGGGACAGCCTTGCCGGAAGGGATCAGAAAATTGCGGCCGTAACCGCTCTTCACATTTACCTTTTCACCCAGATCACCCAGGTTATCCACTTTCTGCAATAGAATAATTTCCATTGTTATCACCTTTGTATAGGTCAAATCTTAGCTTACAGGGATCTTCCACGAGCAACCTGTAATACGCTCTTACCCGCTTTGACCCACTTTGAAGCGGGTTCGAAAATCTATCCATACATCCAACAGACCGATGCTGGTCAGAACCACCACCATCTGCGGCATGAACACAAACAGCAATAGATAGGTCACTACCAACCAGAGCTGCGCCGATTTCATTCCCTTGAACACCCCGTGGGCAACGGCCAGGCCCTGCAAAAACAGCACCCCCAGGACAACCGTACCCAAGCAGCTGAGAATGGCAGGCGCACTCTCGCCCGGCAGCATCAGCAGCAGCATGGCCAAGGCCCCGACAATCCCCACCGACCAATGCACACGCAGTCGATGGAACTCCGTGGCAAAACCGCCGGGGTTGTACAACATCGCCTGCCACCAGCGGGCCAGGTAGAGGCTGAACAGCAGCTGCAGCATGAAAACCACAGCAACCGCGCCGCACATCACCACTGACATCTGCTCGACCAGCTTCAGACTCTGGGCCTGATCCAACAGGCCGGCATCCACAAAACGCTCTCCCAGCGGCTGCATATACTGCTGCCAAAATGCAGCAGGGTCGCTCAATACGATGTACTGTATCAATACCACCAGGAGGCCGAATCCAATCGCCGCCTGGGTTGTGAAGGCCAGCGACCTGGTGTTGCGCAATACCATGCCAAGCATGGCGGTCGGCACCCATAGCACCAGCAGAACGCCAATCGCCATCAATGGATTGCTAAAGATCACTCCTGTCAACAGGGCGACGGCCAGGGTCGATAAAAGCAGTGTCTTGATCCCGCCCGAGGCGCCCTGGCGAAGGAATACCAGGCCGATGCAGGCGCTGCCGAGAATGCCGATAAACGGGAATATCAGAGACAGCATGGTCAGGCCGGTGGCAGCCATTGCAGACTGGGACGGCCCGCGCATCACAAAGGATGCCAACGCCTTCATGCTCTGCTACTCCGCTAGGTATCTGTCCCCTCTTAGTGCTGATCCGTATACGGCAGCAATGCCAAGTAACGCGCCCGCTTGATCGCGGTGGCAAGCTGGCGTTGATACTTTGCCTTGGTACCGGTTATCCGGCTCGGTACGATCTTACCGCTCTCGCTGATATAGGCCTTGAGAAGATTCAAATCTTTGTAATCGATCTCGTTGATGCCTTCCGCGGTAAAGCGGCAATATTTCTTACGTCGGAAAAAACGCGCCATTTATAGTTACCTCTCAATCCACCCGTTAATCTTCGCTCGAGGATTCGGCCTCTTCAGCAAGCTCGCTGTCACCCTCGCCTTGCCCATCTCCCTGATCGATATCATCATCGCGGCCACGCATCGATGAGCTATCTCTCTCCTCCTCTTCCTGGGACTTTGCCAGTTGAGAGACGTCGACGATAGCCTCGTCACGGCGGATGATCAGGTTGCGAATGACGGCATCGTTGAAACGAAAGGCGCTCTCCAGCTCGGAGAGTGCCTCAGCATCGCACTCGATGTTCATCAGCACATAGTGCGCCTTGTGGATCTTGTTGATGGGATAGGCCAGCTGACGGCGGCCCCAATCTTCCAGACGGTGGATCGAACCACCCTTGGTTTCGATACCCGATCGATAGCGCTCGATCATAGCGGGTACCTGTTCACTCTGATCCGGATGGACCAGGAACACGACTTCGTAGTGCCTCATTGTCTCTCCTTTCGGGTTTGGCAGCCTTCCGCAGCGGCGGTAAGGCAAGGAGTGATGCCCGGTCCACTCGTGAGCGGGTCCTTGGGACCTCGGCCACGGCAGTCGGGCACCGGGAAGCGGCGGATTCTACCGATTTGAGGGGAAATCTGCAACTTGTGGGGCACTGCAGCCGTACCGGGACCGGCAGTTACTCAGTTATTGAACCTATTCAGGTGGGGCAGGGCCCCACCCTACGCCCTGTCAGACTGGGTAGGTGGGGCCCTGCCCCACCTTAAGGCACTGGAAACCAATGAAAATCTATAACAAAAGATTTGAGATCTAAATAATCTGTCCGCCTGTAAGCGTAGGGTGCGGATCGCCGCGCCCGAAGGAAGTGCCCTTGGGGTGCACCAATAGACAAGGATAATTACGCCACCCAAGTGTCCAGAGGGTTAAACGGTGCGACAAGCCGCACCCTACAGGGAGGTCTTAAGAAACAGTTTAGAAATCTGCCTGCAGACCGAAGAATGCGCCGTCGAAGTCCCAATCGGTATAGATATCATCCAGGTCTTCGAGCTCCAGGGAGATGCGGTGGTAGCCACCCTTGACACTGATATCGACGGCCAGGCTCTCAACCAGCTTGAAGGCAACACCGGCGGTGTAGTCCTGCAGGGTATGGTCGCCCACGCTCAACAGGCTCAGGTCGCCAAAGAACCAGAGGCGCGTGGCGGGAACGCCCACCTTGAGCGCGCCATGAAACATGGGCACATAGCCGTCGAAGCTCTCGCTGGCGCGCAAACCGCTGCTCTCCACCTCGATGTCGCCATCGAGATATTTGAGATTCAGCCCCAGATCGAATGAAACGGTATCGTTGTCGAAAATCTCGTAATAGAAGATGAAATCGGTGTTCTGCACCTCGAAATCCACATTGACATCGAGTCCGGCGGGAAAATCGACATCGGAAAAGTCGAAGTCGGCGGCCAGGTTCTGATCGCCGGATGAGCTGAGATCGTTGGTCCTGATCTTCAGGTTTGGCACCACCGGCAGCGGATGCTCGAGGGCGAGGGTCAGGATTGAGTGACGCTCGCTGCCGAGATCGAAGGATTGCATGTCACTGCTGTCGGCGAGGGAGCCGGATGAATCCATGTTCCAGGAATCGACGTCCGCGGTCAGCCCAAGCAGGGTATCGGCGTGGGCCGGCATGCCCATCAAACCAGTCACCAGGGTCATACATGCTAGCTTTCTGATCACAATAATCTCCTTAACTTAGCGCCTGCCGGCAACCCGTTCGATTCATTCATCCATGAATGGCTTCAGACGTTACCACGCTGTCGAACCGCTTCATAGAGAGTGACGCCACAGGCTACCGAAACATTGAGGCTCTCCACACTTCCCGCCATTGGCAGCTTTACCAACAGGTCGCACTGCTCCCTGGTGAGCCGTCTCAATCCCTTGCCTTCACCCCCCATGACAATCGCCAAGGGACCGCGCAGATCCACTTCATAGAGCGACTGCGCCGCCTCTCCCGCGGTGCCTATGAGCCAGACTCCCTCCCCTTTCAGCCACTTCAGGGTGCGGGCCAGATTGGTGACCTGGATGAAGGGGACCGTCTCCGCCGCTCCACTCGCCACCTTCCTGACCGTTGACGTCAACGCCACCGATCGATCCCTGGGGGCGATGACCGCCTGCACGCCTGCGCCGTCCGCACTCCTCAGGCATGCACCCAGATTGTGCGGATCCTGCACCCCATCAAGTATCAGGAGAAAGGGCGGTGCCTCGAGGCGTCTCAACTGGGCCTTCAGATAGGGCTCATCCTGGGTCTGCCGCTGTCTGATACATAGCGCAACACCCTGATGATTCCCGCCGCGAAACCGCTCATCCAGCACCCTGCCCGGAATCTGTTGCCATGGGATACCGGCTTTTTCGGCA
This sequence comes from gamma proteobacterium symbiont of Ctena orbiculata, assembly GCA_003058495.1. Taxonomy (GTDB): domain Bacteria; phylum Pseudomonadota; class Gammaproteobacteria; order Chromatiales; family Chromatiaceae; genus Thiodiazotropha. The sequence goes on from QBVC01000009.1 coordinate 33,751, forward strand.
AGATCGAGGATCTCTTTAATTCGGCCGTCCCGCCGATTGGCGTCGAACAGCAACTCCTCCGCGTCCCCCTGCCGCCGGAGCGCCGATTTCACCGCATGCAGGCCAAGCACCCATGCATGAGTATCGGACATCAGGCCCTCTTCAAGCCGGATTTTGCTCCCTTGCCCCGCGCCTTCTTCTTGGCCGTCTTTTTGGTGATCTTCTTTTTGGCCTTCTTGGCTGATTTCTTCGCTGCCTTGTTGGCCTTTTCGGCTTTCGAAGCGCTGGAACCGCCGGCCGCACGGTGGGTTTTTCTCCGCTTGGCGGCTTTATGCTCCGCTTCCTTGGCCGGAACAAAATCGATCTTGCGGTCATCGAGATTGACCTTGGCCACCACAATGGTCAGGGGATCGCCCAGCCGCAGCACCCTGCCGGTACGCTCACCGGTAAGGCGATGTCCCACCGGATCGTAGTGATAGTAGTCGTTGACCAGTGCGGAGATATGCACCAGTCCGTCCACATAGATCTCATCGAGTTCGACAAATACCCCGAATGAGTTGACGCTGGTGATTATGCCGTTGAAGGTCTCACCAACCTTATCCTGCATATATTCACACTTCAGCCAATCAAGGGCGTCCCGGGTCGCCTCGTCCGCTTTCCTCTCGGTGCTTGAACAGTGCTCCCCCAAGGCCTGCAATTCCGCCTTGGTGTAGTCGAAATCGTCCGCGCTGCCACGGTTCAGGGCATGCTTTATGGCGCGATGGACGATCAGGTCGGGATAGCGTCTGATCGGCGAAGTGAAATGGGTATAGGCCGCATAGGAGAGGCCGAAATGGCCCACATTGTCGGAACTGTAGAGCGCCTGCGAGAGCGACCGAAGGAGCACGGTCTGGATCAGGTGCCTGTCGGCCCGCTGCTTGATCTGCTCGAGCAGGATCGCATAGTCGGCGGCCCGGGGCTTTTTGCCGCCGGGCAGGCTGAGTCCCAGCTCTCCCAGAAACTCCCTCAGATCGGTCAGCTTCTCATCCGCCGGTCCTTCGTGGATACGATAGAGCGCGGGTTGCTTTTTGCGCAGCAGATAGCCCGCCGCGGCGACGTTCGCCGCCAGCATGCACTCCTCGATGATGCGATGGGCATCGTTCCTCTCCACGGGTACGATACGCTCCACCCGTTTCATCTCGTTGAATTCTATCCGTGTCTCAGTGGTGTCGAAATCGATGGCGCCGCGGATTGAGCGCTGTTCGAGCAGCAGCTGGTAGAGTTGATTGAGGTGGTGCAGATGGGGCAGCAGTCCCGCGTGCCGCCGACATAAATCGGGATCGCCCTCGAGCATCGCCGCCACATCGTCGTAGACCAGCCTTGCATGAGACCGCATCACCGCGGGGAAAAACTTCGATCTCGTCACCTTGCCGCTGTTGTTGATGTAGAGTTCGCAGGTCATGCAGAGCCGGTCGACCTGGGGATTGATGGAGCAGAGGCCGTTGGAGAGCAGCTCCGGAAGCATCGGCACCACCCGGTCGGGAAAATAGACCGAGTTGCCCCTGATCCGCGCCTCGTTGTCCAGCGCGGTGCCGGGTTGCACATAGTGGGAGACATCGGCGATACAGACCAGCAGACGCCAACCCTTCGGCTTGGGTTCGCAGAACACCGCATCGTCGAAATCCCTGGCATCCGCGCCATCGATGGTCACCAGCGGCAGATGTCGCAGATCGACCCGCCCCTCCTTATCCGCTTCGGCCACCTCGGTTGAGATCGTCTTGATCTGCTGATCCACCTCACCGGGCCAGTCCACCGGAATGCTGTGGGTGCGAATGGCGATGTCGGTCTCCATGCCCGGCCCCAGGTGATCGCCCAGGACCTCGATGATGCGGCCGATGGGCGGGGTGCGCACGGTGGGTTGATCCAATATCTCGGCAACCACCATCTGCCCCTGTTTCGCTTTACCGATCTCGCTGCTAGGAATGACCACATCCTTGCTGAGACGTCTGGAGTCAGGGACCACAAAACCCACGCCCGTCTCCATGTAGAGGCGCCCGGCAACGGTACGGGTGTTACGCTCCAACACCTCCACCACCGCCCCCTCCAGGCGGTTGCGGCGATCCAGACCGGTCACCCTCACCACCGCCCGGTCGTCGTGAAACACGGAGCGCATCTCCTTGAAGGAGAGATAGAGGTCGTCGCCGCCGTCGTCGGGCCTGAGGAAACCGAAGCCGTCCGCATGGCCGATGACGCGTCCGACGATCAGGTCGCGCTTGTTGACCAGGCAGAAATTGTCGTTTCGGTTGCAGACCAGCTGCCCGTCCCGCTGCATCGCGCGCAGGCGTCGGCGCAGCGCCTCCTGCTGCTCATCCGATGCGAGTTCCAGACGCTCCGCAAGGCTGTACATATCCATCGGGACACCCTCGCGTTCCAGGGTATCCATGATGAACTCGCGACTCGGGATGGGATTCTGATATTTTCGCGCCTCCCGTGCTTGATGCGGATCCCTCCCGGCAGACCGTCTGCCCTTATTCTTCTTTGCCACTTTTTTATCTGATCCAATTGCCTAAAAATCCGATTTTAACATTTAACCGACTAATACCCCATGACTTATCACAAGTATTGACAGCTGTGATTCACAACAGCCATCACAATATTTTCGACAACAAAAACCAGTCTACTCTGCTCCTCATGGGGGTTCTTGATTGCTCCAATCCAGGGTCCATGATGTACCATGCTGGCGAGTACATGATTTTTTGCGTTTATTTGCGTTCGTTTGCGGACTCAAGAAACAAATGAATATACATACCCTGCAGATCATCCTCGTCTTGCTGAGTGTTGCCGTGTTGACGGTTACCCTGTTCAAGCGCCTGCACCTGCCGCCCATACTCGGCTATCTGATTGTCGGTATCCTGGTGGGCCCGTTCGGCACGGGGGTGATTCCATCCAATGAGGAGACCCGTTTCCTTGCCGAATTCGGGGTCGTGTTTCTGCTCTTTGCCATCGGCCTGGAGTTCTCCCTGCCGCAGATGATTGCGATGAAGGGCGCCGTGTTCGGCCTCGGTGGCAGTCAGGTCCTGATCACGGGTCTGATCATCGGCGGTATCGCCTGGCTGCTTGGGATGGAAGCGGACGCCGCGATCATCACCGGGGCCATCCTGGCCCTCTCCTCCACCGCTATCGTCATCAAGCAGCTCTCGGAGCAGGTGGAACTGAATAGCGCCCATGGCCGGGTCGGGGTCAGCATCCTGCTGTTTCAGGATCTCGCGGTTATCCCGCTGCTGGTGATCATCCCCATCCTCGTCAGCAACAATGAACAGGGCCTGCTGCAGCCGCTCTCCTGGGCGCTGATCAAGGCCGCTGCGGTATTCGCCCTGATCATGGCAGTCGGTCACTGGGCATTGCGTCCGCTGTTCCACGAAATCGCACGCAGCCGATCCGCGGAGCTGTTTACCCTGACCGTGCTGCTGGTCTCCCTGGCCGCCGCCTGGCTGACCCATGAGGCCGGCCTCTCCCTCGCCCTCGGCGCCTTCCTCGCCGGCATGATGCTGGGCGAAACCGAATACCGTCATCAGATCGAGGCCGATATACGCCCTTTCCAGGATGTCCTGCTGGGGCTCTTCTTCATCACCGTGGGTATGCGGGTCGATCTCCTGTCACTCGTTCCCCTGCTGCACTGGGTGCTGCTCCTGGCCATCGCCTTGATCCTGGTAAAAGCGGGGATCATCCTGCTGCTTGTCAGGCTTTCAGGGCGTCCCCTGGAAACCGCCTTCCGCTCCGGACTGCTGTTGGCCCAGGGGGGCGAGTTCGGCTTCGTCCTCCTCGACCTCTCGCTGCAATCCTCCCTCATCGCGGGGGAGGCGGGGCAGATTCTGTTTGCCGCCATCATCATCAGCATGGCGATCTCGCCGTTTCTGATTCGCTACAACGGCAGACTGGCTGAAAAGATCTGTCATCTGCGCCTACCCGAACAGGACTACGCGCTCACCCAGGACCTGGAACATGAAGCCGAGGGGATGGACCAGCACGTCATCATCTGCGGCTATGGCCGCATCGGGCAAAACCTCGGCCGGCTGCTGGATCATGAAGGCCTGTCCTATGTCGCACTCGATCTCGACCCCACCATCGTCCGCGAGGCCCACGAGGCGGGGGAACCGGTCCATTTCGGCGATGCATCCCGCACTGAGATTCTAATCGCGGCCGGTATCGAGCGTGCCGCGGTGGTCGTGGTCACCCTCGAAGATCACACCACGGCGCTGCGGATTCTCCACCAGATGCAAAAGCTGGCGGCGGACGTGCCGGTGCTGGTGCGTACCAGGGATGATACCCACCTGGAAGAGCTGGAGGCCGCGGGCGCCGCCGAGGTGATGCCGGAGGCCGTCGAGGCGAGCCTGATGATGGGGGGACAGCTGCTGCTGTTGCTGAAGGTACCGGGCTCACGGATCTTCAAGATCATGCGCGAGATCCGTGAAAACCACTACAAACTGCTGCGCGATTTCTATCATGGCGAGGAAGCGATCGACCTCGAGCAGGATGAAGGCTTTCAGGAGCGCCTGCATACCATCACCCTCCCCGAGCGCGCCTTCGCCGTCGGCCATACCATTGAAGATCTGCATCTATGGGATTGGGATGTCGGCGTGACCGCGGTGCGTCGCGGCGGCATCAGGGGCGAGGCGCCTGCGCCGGAGACGCGACTGCAGGCGGGCGATGTACTGGTGCTGGCGGGAACCGCGCACCATCTGGAGCACGCGGAGGGGCTGCTGCTCTACGGACGCTAGGCTACTCCGGGCGCATGTGCGGAAACAGCAGCACATCGCGGATCGAGGAAGAGTCGGTGAGCAGCATCACCAGCCGGTCTATACCGATCCCCTCGCCCGCGGTGGGGGGCATGCCGTGCTCCAGGGCACGCACATAGTCGGCATCGTAGTGCATCGCCTCGTCATCCCCGGCCTCCTTCTCCGCCACCTGTTCGCGGAACCGCTCGGCCTGATCCTCCGCGTCGTTGAGCTCGGAAAAGCCGTTTGCGATCTCCCGGCCGCCGACGAAGAACTCGAAGCGATCGGTGACCAGGGGATCGGCGTCGTTGCGCCTCGCCAGGGGTGAGACCTCGGTGGGATAGGCGGTGATGAAGGTGGGGTTCATCAAGCGATGTTCCACGCTCTTTTCGAAGATCTCGATCTGTATCTTGCCGAGTCCGTAGCTCGGCTTGAGGGGGATCTCCATACCCTCGGCGATGGCCCTGGCCTGGGCCTCGTCGTCCAGCATCGCCGCGCTGATCTCGGGATTGAAATGGCAGATCGACTGCTTCACCGTCATCCGCTGGAAGGGGCTGCCGAAGTCGTAGCGCTCCCCCTGGTAGGTAACCTGCGTACTACCCAACAGCTCCTGGCAGAGGGCCCGCAGCATCGCCTCGGTGAGGTCCATCAGATCGTTGAAGTCGGCATAGGCCTCGTAGAACTCCAGCATGGTGAACTCGGGATTGTGCCGGGTGGAGAGCCCCTCGTTGCGGAAATTTCGATTGATCTCGTAGACCCTTTCGAACCCGCCCACAACCAGTCTTTTCAAATAGAGCTCCGGTGCAATGCGCAGAAACATGTCCATGTCGAGGGCGTTGTGGCGGGTGGCGAAGGGGCGCGCGGTGGCGCCGCCGGGGATCACCTGCATCATCGGCGTCTCGACCTCCAGAAAACCGCGCTGATCGAGAAAGCCGCGAATGAACTGCACGATCCGGGTGCGCATCTGAAAGGTCTTGCGCGAGGCCTCGTTCATGATCAGATCCACATAGCGCTGGCGGTAGCGGATCTCCTGATCGGAGAGGCCATGGAACTTCTCCGGAAGGGGGCGCAGCGCCTTGGTCAGCAGCCTCAGGCTGTCGACCTTGACCGAAAGCTCTCCGGTCTTGGTCTTGAACAACAGACCTTCGGCGCCGATGATGTCACCGATATCCCACTTCTTGAATTGGCTGTTGTAGAGGCCCTCCTCGAGGGCGTCCCGCTGCACGAAGAGCTGGATGCGCCCCGACATGTCCTGCAGATGGGCAAAGCTCGCCTTGCCCATGACCCGGCGGCTCATCATGCGCCCGGCCAGTTTGACACGCAGACCCTCGGCTTCCAGCGCCTCACCCGACTTCTCCCCATACTCGGCATGCAGTTCTCCGGCCATGCTGTTGCGGCGAAAATCGTTGGGGAAGGCATTCCCGTTCTCGCGCAACAGCTGCAACTTCTCACGACGCTGGGCGATGAGCTTGTTTTCGTCTGTCTGATCGTTCATTGGCACTTCATATCAAGTTGTCTGTTGGTCGATAACGCAAAGAGCGCAATGTGGATAATGTTGGTCTCGACAACCAACCACACAATTCCACATTAACAAACTTTGCGCCCCTGGCGCTGCTTTGCGTCCTTCGCGTTATAAAGAATCCACTCAAAGGCCACCCTTGAGACTCGCCTCGATGAACATGTCGAGACCGCCGTCGAGCACGGCCTGGGTGTTCCCGGTCTCTACACCGGTGCGCAGATCCTTGATCCGCGAGGCATCGAGGACATAGCTGCGGATCTGGCTGCCCCAGCCGATGTCGGACTTGGTCTCTTCCAGCTGCTGTTGCGAGGCGTTGCGCTTCTGCACCTCGAGCTCGTACAACTTCGCCTTCAGCTGTTTCATCGCCGTCGCCTTGTTCTTGTGCTGGGAGCGGTCGTTCTGGCACTGCACCACGGTGCCGCTGGGATTGTGGGTGATTCTCACCGCCGATTCGGTACGGTTGACATGCTGACCACCCGCGCCGCTGGCGCGATAGACATCGATGCGCAGGTCCGCGGGATTGATCTCGACCTCGATGGAGTCATCGATCTCCGGCGAGACGAATACCGCGGCAAAGGAGGTATGACGCCGATTCCCCGAATCGAAGGGCGACTTGCGCACCAGGCGATGGACACCGATCTCGGTGCGCAGCCAGCCGAAGGCGTACTCCCCCTCGAAGCGCACCGTGGCGCTCTTGATGCCCGCCACCTCGCCCGCGGAGACTTCGATGAGCTCGGTCTTGAAACCGCGGTGTTCACCCCAGCGCAGATACATGCGCAGCAGCATCTCCGCCCAATCCTGCGCCTCCGTACCCCCCGAGCCGGCCTGGATATCGAGGAACGCATTGCAGTGGTCGGTCTCACCGGAGAACATGCGCCGAAACTCCAGATCGGCGACCTGCCTGTCATACCCGGCAAGCTCCTCCTGGATCGCCCCCACCGCGGCCTCGTCCCCCTCCTCGACCGCCATCTCCAGCAGTTCGCCGGCATCGGCCAGACCGCCGGTGAGTTGGTCAAGGCTTACGACCACGGTCTCCAGGGTGGCGCGCTCGCGACCCAGGGCCTGGGCGCGCTCCTGGTCACTCCAGATCCCGGGGTCCTCGAGCTCGCGCAGGACCTCGGTCAGACGCTCCTGCTTGGCCTCGTAGTCAAAGATACCCCCTCAGGGCGGAGACTCTGCCCTTCAAGTCGGCGATGGACTGGGTGATCGGATTAATATCTTGCATGGCAATACCGGCATGGGAAAAAGCGGGAATTCTACACTACCTCCCCGAGAGCAGGAACCGCAAACTCCATCCAGGTGCCATAAAACGATGAGAAAACAGGCTTGCTGTCGAAGCGTCAGTGATGGTTCGAGGAGAGTTTGCGCACCCGGGACCCTTTCGCATCGGATCGTTTGCCCAGATTCGAAAGTTTGGATCTGACCTGCTGCTTGAACTGCCCGAATTTGTCGGCGAGGCCCCCGGCAGGCTCTTCTTCCTTGACGGGCTCGGCAGGTTGCTGCGGCTGCTCCGCCTGCATCAGCCACATATTGAAGGAGTCGATGATCTCCCGATCCCAGGAGGCAGGCGGCTTCACGACCCTGCTTTCGCGATAGAGCCTAACCAGTGAATGCCTCACCGGGCAGCCCGAGTCTTTCATCGCCTCGCGGAGCAGGCTCTCCGCCCTACCGAGCCGTTTCTCGATCGTCTTCTTGTCGACATCCAGCGCCTTCGCGATGGCAGTCTCACTGATACCGATCTCATGCTTGAAGAGGAAAAAGCGTTTCTGCTCAGCAGGGAGTTTTTTGAAGTGCTCCAGGAGCACCAGGCTCCAGTTGCCATCCGCCTCGATATCCTTCGGCAGATAGTTGCTTGGCATCTCGACACTCTTGAGCCCTCCCGGGTTTTGCACCGACTTCCCGAGATACTTATAGAATGAGAGCTTCAGATCCTTGGGTGTCTTTATACTGAGCCCCGACACCACCAGGTGACGCCAGGTTGAGTAGTAGGCGGCCTTGCCGTACTCCCCGGTGCCGTACTGCCTGACGATAAAACGGTAGACACGCCCCCGATAGCGTTCATAGAAAGAGGTAAAACCTTCCTTGTCGTGCTGCATGATTTTTTCGAGCACGGCGTCTGTATCGAATCTTCTTGATCTCACTTCCGCATAGGCCCCGAGGAGGAATCCTCCTCTCAGATAGGTTGCCGGAATGTGCAATATCCCTTGCCAGCCACGCATTTGATAGATTCCGTCCCTAGTTATCAGCGCATAGTACCGCTGTCAATTATAAAGCATATGGGCTTTTTTGCCCGTTTTTTGCCAAGCGGCTCATAGAATTTCACAAAATGACCACTTGTCTTCCGGTTACCGTGAACCCTTTGGGCGAAATATTCCTATTCCGATTATTATTAACGGGTTAGGGACGACTCCTGAGAACCTGCTTCCGTTTACGTCGCTGAACGGTTTTGAACAACCTTCCCTATCAATCCATCTTGGTTGAACGATTTCAGGATAGACGTCGCCAAATCCGGCGTTTAATCTTGATCCATGTCGGTTTCTGTCGTAATTCCAACCCATAACCGGGCCCATACATTGCCGAGGGCGCTTGACTCTGTCTTGACGCAGAGCTGTCAACCACTGGAGATTATCGTCGTCGACGACGGTTCGGAGGATCAGACAGCGCAGCTGATGGAGGAGCGCTACGGCTGCTGCGACTATCTGCGCCAGGCCAACCGGGGGGTCAGCAGCGCCCGCAATCTGGGCATCGAAAAGGCGCGCGGGGAATGGATCGCCCTGCTCGACTCCGACGACCGCTGGCTGCCGAACAAGCTCCAGCTGCAGCTCGAGGCGTTGACCGGCGCACCCGGATACCGTCTCTGCCACACCGACGAGCTCTGGATACGCAAGGGTGTCAGGGTCAATCAAATGCTCAAACATGCCAAAAGCGGCGGCAGGATCTTTCAGCGCTGTCTCCCGCTCTGCGTCATCTCACCCTCGTCGGTGATACTCCACCATACCCTGTTCGAGGAGTTCGGCCTGTTCGATACCGAGCTCCCGGCCTGCGAGGACTACGACCTCTGGTTGAGGATCTGCGCCAGGGAAGAGGTGCTGTTCATCGATCAGCCGTTGATCGAGAAATATGGCGGTCATGACGATCAGTTGTCCCGACGGCACTGGGGGATGGACAGGTTTCGCGTCCATGCCTTAATCAAATTACTCGATACGCAACAGCTTGCAAACGATGACCGGGTTGCCGCCGTCGCCACATTGAGCGAAAAAAGCGCCATCCTGGCCCAGGGGGCGGAGAAGCGCGGCCAACCCGAGCGGGCCGCCTACTATCGAGAGATTCAGCGGCGATACCTGGCGGATTGAGACCCATGGAGCCTGGATACGGCAATTCAACCAACCTCGTGATTGCCCTGCCGGCTGAGGCCAGGCCGCTGATAGATATGCTGAATCTGAAGCGGGATCAGACAAACAGGGTGATGCCTCTCTATTCGGCCGATGCCGTCAACCTGGTCGTGACCGGCCCCGGAGCATCCGCAGCCGCCCGGGGGGTGCGCTATATCGACGACCTGAGGCCCCGACCCCATGCCCATTGGATCAATATCGGAATCTGCGGCCACGGCACCCTTGCTGTCGGCACACCGCTCCTGGTCGATCGGATCCTTGACCTGCAGGGCGGCGGGGAGTGGGCACTGATCCTACCCCACCCTCCAGCCGGCTGCGTTGGCCCGCTGGTGTGCGTCCCGGAGCCCCAAGCTGAATATGAGACGGATATGGCTTACGATATGGAGTCGTGCGGATTCATCGAGGCGGTGACCGCTATCGACAGCGTCGCCTCTGCCACGGTGTTGAAGATCGTTTCGGATAATCCGGACAATGACGTTCGAAAGATCAGTGGGAAATTCGTCCACAGGCTGGTTCAACAACACCTCGGTCTGATTCGATCCCTGATCGATTCGCCACTATCAGAGGATGGCTGCCCGGTTCCACAGTAGATGATGATCAGCGACGAGATCCTAAATTGACGCAAAACGGAGATCAGGAATCACCCCGTAAACTCCTGGTGACCGGTGCCAGCGGCGGTATCGGCGGCGCGATTACCCGCCGTCTGCTGAACCGGGGTCACCGGGTGGTCGCACTGAGCCGGGATTTCTCCCACTGGCCCGACCAGACCGGTCTCCACAAGCATAGCCTGGACCTTGCTGACCTCGATGCCCTGCCACCTCTCCTCGCTGAAATCACGGCCGACCATCCCGATCTGGATGGTGCCGTGTTGAATGCGGGATCGGGTCGTTTCGGGAATCTGGAGGAGTTCTCTTATCAGCAGATCAGCGAGCTGGTGGCCATCAACCTGACGCAGCATCTCTACCTGGCCCGCGCCCTGGTGCCCCTGTTCAAAAGAAAGGCGCGAAGCGACCTGATCACCATCGGCTCGGAGGCGGCGTTGACCGGTGGCCGCAAGGGTGCCGTCTACTCGGCCTGTAAATTCGCCTTGCGGGGTTTCAGCCAGTCAATAAGGGCTGAATGCAGCGGCAGCGGCGTCAGGGTCAGCCTTATCAATCCCGGTATGGTGGATACGGACTTCTACGAAAATCTCAATTTCAAACCGGGGGACAAGCCGGAGAACGCCTTGCGCGCGGAAGACATTGCAAATACCGTGATGCTGGTACTGGAGGCCCATCCAGGCACGGTATTCGACGAGATCGATCTCAATCCGTTGAAGCGGGTAATCGCGTTCAAGAACTAGGGCCGGTCAACACCAAACCCATGGCGTATGAATTTCATCCAATCGGCCGGATTCACTCCTGTTTCAAGGAGAAATTCGGTATTCCCCGGCAGTCGCGGCTGATCGCCGAGGCCGAGGCCCGGCTGGAGATCCTGCCTCCCTACAACCGCGCGGAGGCGTTTCGCGAGTTGGCCGACTACTCCCATCTCTGGATCCTTTTCGTATTTCACGCCACCAGGGATGAATGGAGACCGAGGGTTCGACCGCCCCGGCTGGGGGGAAACCGACGCATCGGCGTATTCGCCTCGCGCAGTCCCGTCCGTCCCAACCCCATCGGACTCTCCGTGGTCGATCTGCTCCACCTGGAGTTGGCGAACAATCAAGTGGTGCTGCATCTGGGTGGCGTCGACCTGTTGGATGGCACGCCGGTACTCGATATCAAGCCCTACCTGCCCTATGTGGATGCGATCCCCGATGCAAAGAGCGGGTTTGCGCCGACCCCCCCGGGAGAGGCGATCGAACTGGGCTACTCCTCCGCTGCGGAGGCTGTGCTGCAGCGGTTGCCCCCCGCTCAGGCAGAGCAGCTGAAGACCCTGATTCGGCGCATCCTGGAAAACGATCCGCGACCCGCCTACCTGGATGAGGCGAAAAGGGATCGATTCGGCATGCGGCTCTTCGATTTCAACATACGCTGGGAGGTGCGTGACGGTTCCTTCCTCGTCACTGAGCTGCTGCCGCTCCGGGAGCCGAATTCCGAATAGGGGAACCCGCCCGAATGTAAAACTGTGCAACACCCGGCCATTTCCTCAAACAGTGCTTCCTGTCGGCCTAACAAACCGCTATCATTCCCTGATCGGACAAGTAGTTAGACGCTGAAGCCAAAGTCATGTATCGATAGCTCGATCCATCGCCGGGCCCCGGCATGCTGTATAGATATAAAACAAACACAACTTCCTGATGAGTAACGACAAATCCGCTCAACAAACTGCAAAACCCGACCTGGTACAGACATTTCTGAATCAGGTCCCGGGGAGGGTGTCCGCGATTCTGGAGAATTGGCATCAGTTGGTCCACAGCGACTGGAAAGGCAACCTCCTGGATACCCTGATCGAACGCATCACGACACTCAACGAGTCCGGCAGCAAGTTCGGCGTGCCCCAGATTACCCAGAGCGGTAAATCCCTGATCGCTCATCTCAGCGACTACCACGGAACCGGCCTAAAACCCCAGCATGACGATGTGGTCGCCCTTGACGGCCTGGTCCATGCCTTCAAGGATGCCGCGATCCAAGCCTGCAACCAGCAGGCCGAAGTGCTCGCCAGCGCCCCGGCCGAAAGCGCCAAGGAGACTGCTGAATCAAGCGGGGAACAGAAGGTCTTCATTCTCGGCATAGATGAAGCGCTGGCGGCGAATCTGACCCGCCACCTGCAAACCCACCATTTCGATGTCCACTACCTCACCGAAGTGGATCAGATCGTCCGTCATTACGAAATCAATCCGGATGAGCCGAGCTATCTTGTCAGCCATGTGGAGATGCTGGACAAGCTCTTCCCGGAAGCGAAAGAAGGGGGATTGTGGAATAAAAACAACGGTCTTCCGGGGATGCCCGTGGCCTTTATCGCCGACAATTCCGATCTCAAGACCCGCCTCGCGGCGATGCGCGTGGATGCCAGCGCCTACTGGGTGAAGCCGGTTGACCCCTACCTGGCGGCGAAGCGCATCCAGGAACTCTCCACCACCCATTCCCATACCGCCTATCGCATCCTCATCGTGGAGGATGATCCGGCACAGGCGGATTTCGCCGACGCCATCCTCAGCAAAGCAAATTTCGAATGCCGCAGCGTGACCGATCCGCTGCAGGTGATGGACGTACTGCAGGAGTTCAGACCCGATTTGATCCTCATGGATCTCTACATGCCGGAGGCAAGCGGCACTGAAATGACCACCGTCATCCGGGAAGACAACGAATTTGTCGATATTCCGATCGTCTTTCTCTCCGGCGAGCAGGACCTGGACAAACAGCTGAGCGCACTCAGTTTCGGCGGCGAGGACTTCCTGTCAAAACCGATCGCCCCCAAACACCTGATCACCACGGTCACCAACCGTATCCGCCGCGCGCGCCAGCTCAGCCACCGCCTGCATGGACACACCCGGGGGGAAAAGGAGACCGGGCTTCACTCCCGCAACTACCTGCTAGAACGCCTGGATGCCCTGCTGAAGTCGGAGTCGCCGATCGAAGAAGTCACGGGAATCTATTTTATTCAGATCGACAACCAGGAAGACCTGATCAAGACCGTGGGCATCGGCGGTCTCGATGCCGTACTGGCCGTGGTGGCCTCGCATCTGAAACAGAATCTGCAGAGCCAGGATATATTGACACGATTCGGCGACAACAGTCTGAGCCTGCTTGCCCTGCGCCCATCCGACGACGACCTGAAATCTCTCGGTGAAAGCCTCTGTCAATCGGTGTCGAAGCAGATCATCGAGGTCGAAAACTCCACCGTCGGCGTCACCCTCAGCATCGGCATCTACCCGGTGCAGAACAACCAGCACGACTCCAGCTCGATCATTGCCCAGGCCCAGACCGCCAGCCGCAATGCCCAGGACGCGGGCGGCAATCAAATCAATATCGTCGAGCCGGAAGTGGCGGCAGAGGATCAGTCAGCTGCGACTGCCGGTGGAGATTTGGGCGCATTGATAGAAAAGGCCATCGAAAACAACTATTTCGATATCTATTTTCAGCCGGTGGTAGCGCTGCAGGGCAGTACCCAGGCCCATTACCAGACCCTGCTCCGGTTGCAGGAGCCCGATGGCAAGCTCCATCGCGCCGCTGAGTTCATCCCCAAGGCGGAAGAGCTGGGATTGATCAGCAAGGTTGACCAATGGACGATGCGACGTGCTATCCATGTCATCAACGAACACATGGCCCAAGGCAACCGGCTTCACCTGTTCGTCTCCCAGTCCACCGACCTGCTGGAGAACATGGAACGTCTCTCCTATCTTCGCGAAAAGCAACGCCAAGGACAGATTCAGGATGGCAGCCTGACCTTCGAGTTCAATATCAACGATGTGGCAAGGAACCTAAAATCCGCCAAAATCTGCTTCGATGTGCTCAACAAGATCAATATCACCACGCTGCTTACCCGTGTCACCTCCTCCGTGGAGACGGAGCGCGTCATCGAGCACCTGCCGATAAAATATATCAAGCTCGACTTTACCCTGCTGCAGGATCCCGAACTGGGACTCAAACAGCTGATCGAACTTGCCCATGGAAAAGGCATCAAAGTCATTGCCCCTCAGGTCGAGGATCCGCGCAGTATCGCAATTTTATGGAGCAGTGGTACCGATTACGTGCAAGGGAACTTCGTACAGCGGCCGGAGAGCAATCTGATCTACGATTTCAACGAGTCCGTACTCTGACCCTCTCCGCCCCGCCGGCCGCCACCCGTCGTTGAGAACTTGGGAGCCGTATTATGATGCAATTGCAACGATACACCCTGCCTCTGCTGTTGATGCTGCTGGTCTCGAGCCCTCAATTGTCCGCTGATGATCAGCGAGCCTATCCACGCCCTGTCGAGCCCCGCTACGAGGAGAGCGATAAAGCGCTGGACTGCAGGCAGTTGGAGCAGCGGCTGGCTGAACTCGAAAGTCAATCCTACAGCGCCAAACCCGGTTTCTATGAGGATCCCTATACCGGCGCCTCCATCTGGATCGGCTCACTCTGGGTGCCGGGCGCACTCTCCTATCTGGGCTATTCCGCTATCGCCGAATATCATGAGAACGACCGTCTTCATCACAATCTGAGCCGCATCGAGGGGCTGCGACGGATAAAGGCCAACCTTCGTTGTCATGAGTAACGGTGCCGACTATCCACTAGCCGCATCGGCAATACGCGAGGGGGAGTATCGCTGGAATGAACTGATCCAGATGGTGCTGAGTCACCGGCGAGAACTGATCGCCGCCAATCTGATAGCCGTGCTCGGTACCATAGCCGCCGTACCCGTCCCGCTGCTGATCCCGCTGCTGGTTGACGAGGTGCTGCTCGATCAGCCGGGCAAGGCGGTGGCGTCCATGAATGCCCTGTTTCCGGAGGCTTGGCATGGACCGGTGCTCTATATCCTGGCGATTCTGGTCCTTACCCTGATCCTGCGCATCTTCGCCCTGGTCTTCGGTGTATGGCAGACCTGGCAGTTCACAAGAATCGCCAAGGATGTGATCTTCCACATCCGGCGGGACCTGCTTCATCGACTCGAACGCATATCGATGTCCGCCTATGAAACCATGGGCAGCGGTACAGTCGCCTCCCACCTGGTCACCGATCTTGAGGCCGTGGACAGCTTTGTCAGTGTAACCACCAGCAAGTTCCTGGTGGCCGCCCTCAGTATCATCGGCACCGCGATCGTGCTGCTCTGGATCAACTGGGCCCTGGCCCTCTTCATACTCTTTCTCAATCCCTTGGTGATCTATTTCACCACCATCTTCGGACGCAAGGTCAAGCAGCTGAAAAAGCGAGAGAACTCAGCCTTCCAGCTCTTCCAGGAGTCCCTCGAAGAGACCCTGGACGCGATCCAGCAGATACGCGCCAGCAATCGTGAACGCCACTATATCCGGCGCATCATCGACAAGGCCAACCATATCCGCCACCACTCTTCCGCCTTCACCTGGAAGAGCGATGCCGCGAATCGTCTGTCGTTCATGATCTTTCTCTTCGGTTTCGATATCTTCCGCGCGGTCAGCATGTTCATGGTGCTCTGGTCGGATCTCACCATCGGCGAGATGCTCGGTGTCTACGCCTATCTCTGGTTCATGATGGGGCCGGTGCAGGAAGTATTGAATATCCAGTATGCCTACAACGGCGCACAGGCGGCGCTCGGACGCATCAACGATATGCTGAGGGTCGACCTGGAACCCAGCTATCCCCACAAGCACAATCCGTTCAACGGCAAGACTACCGTGGGTCTCCGCCTCGAAGATATCCGCTTTGCCTATGGCGATGGCCCCGCCGTCCTGAACGGCCTCGATCTGGATATCAAGGCCGGAGAGAAGGTTGCTTTCGTCGGCGCCAGCGGCGGCGGAAAGACCACCCTGGTGCAGATCGTACTCGGTCTCTATCCGGTCAAGGCGGGCAAAGTTCTGTTTGACGGCATCGCGGTGAATGAGATCGGAATGGATGTGGTGCGCGATCATGTCGCCACAGTTCTGCAACACCCGGCCCTGCTCAATGACAGCGTCAGGATCAACCTCACCCTGGGGCGGGAGATCGCCGATGACAGGCTGTGGCAGGCCCTGGAGATCGCGCAACTCAAACAGACCGTCGAGGCCATGGACCAAGGCCTGGAGACCCTGATCGGCCGCTTCGGCGTCCGTCTCTCCGGAGGACAGCGTCAGCGCCTCGCCATTGCCCGCATGGTATTGACCGATCCCAAGGTGGTGATACTCGATGAAGCCACCTCCGCCCTCGACACCACCACCGAAGGCGACCTCCATGCCGCGCTGCAAAACTTCCTCAAGGGACGCACCACGATCATCATCGCGCATAGACTGAGCGCGGTAAAACAGGCCGACCGGGTGTTGGTCTTCGAGGACGGCCGGGTGGTCGAAGAGGGCCGTCACGAAGAGCTGCTGGAGAACAACGGTCTCTATACCAGCCTTTATGGTCGCCAGGAACAACAGATTTGAACTGGACTCAACCACCGACCGGCTACAAAATCATCACTAGCCTGTGATCTGCCTCCGCAACTATCAATATCGCGCTGGTCAAGGAATTTGGTCCCAGGGATTACGACAAATCAAACTTTTAACACCCATGTATCGGTAACCGTGAGGGCAGGATTGCCGGATAGTCTGCATGTCGAACATCAAGCTATACCCAATACGGCTCTTTTTTATCCTGCTGCCATCTCTCCTGGCACCTCACCCGTTGTTGGCGCAGGAGCAGGATAGAGGGCATGCCAAGGATTCGGCTGTGGCCGACGAGGCATTCGATACGGGTTGGCAGTTTTACTTCGACAACGATATCTCATTCAGCGATGAAAAGGATCGGAACTATACCGGCGGTGTCGCCCTCACCCTGACAGGCAGACGCGCCGTCGAATACTGGTTTTCACTTGATAGCTGGCTGAATGGAATGAATCGGGCGATTGGCTTTCAAACAGAGGAGGAGGCTGCTATCGAACGCCATGCCATAGAATTGGGTCTCACCATCTTTACCCCGGATGATATTGCCGAGGCCGATGCCATTGAGGATGATCATCCCTATGCCAATATGCTGTTTTTCTCCAACAGCCAGAGCCGGGCCTATCCACAGCGCGGAGTAATCTTTCAGTCCAGCCTGCTGATCGGACTCCTCGGCAGTTCAGTCGGCGAAGAGGTGCAGAAGGCGATGCACAACCTGACCGATTCCGATCAGCCTCGGGGATGGCGTAATCAGATCTCCGACGGCGGAGAACTGACGGCGAAATATTCCATCGCGGCACAGAAGATGCTGCTGAGTCACCAGGGTGATATCTCATTCGATATACGCGGCGGGGTGGAGGCAGGCATCGGCTACTCCACAGACATCAACGGTTCCATCAGTTTCCGCCTCGGCAGACTGAAGACACCCTGGTGGAGCTTTACGCCCCATCAATCGGAATACATCAGCATTGGACAGACATTCGGTGAAGGCAGCGGCGGGGGATTCAATCGACCCGAGTTCTTTCTCTGGGGTGGATTGAACCTGAAGTACCGTCTCTACAACGCCATTCTGCAGGGCCAGTTTCGCCACAGTGCCGTCACCTTCGACCGCGATGAACTGGAAGCTGTGATTCTGAACGGCTGGCTGGGGCTCACCAAGACATTCGGCAATGGAATGGGCATCAGTTTTGTGATGCGAAAGCAGACCAACGAAATAGAGGGAAGCGACAGGGACGATCCATTCTGGAGCGGTCTCATCATCAGCAAGACCTATTGAACAGATCTGGGGTGCAGACGCACCGATCTCGCGCTCCCATACCCTAAGCCAGAAATGTATACCTGAACTAGGGCCTGTTCACACTAATCCAATACGACCTGTTGTGCCTGAAAAAGCGCCAATCAAGGTGCGAGGAGAGAGGTTTGGTGATGCCAAATGAACGACGAGCAACGCCGAGTGGCGCTGTTTCAGGCGCACCCCAAGGGCACTTCCTGCGGGGCGCAACCCGAAGGGCTGGGGCTGTTTTTGCCCCCAGCGGCGGGGTTCATACCAATCTCCAACGATTCAGCACCTGATAACGTGACCTGTGTGAATCCGCAGTTGCCGACGCGGCGAGGACAAATTCATTAACCCGCCAGGTTATCGGCGATGCCAATTGGGTGGTTATTGCCTTGCGCGCCTTTCTGTAGAGGGTGACATGGGGTTTGTAGCTGCGTCTCTCGGGTTCGAATCCGCAGCCCCGCAAGCCGTTGTTCAAATCAGCGACCAGTTGACCGAGTGCCTTCGGGGTCTCCTCCGGAGAGGCCCACAATATCCTCGGCCTCGGCCAGTAACCGGTGTGATCGATGGTCAAATCGAAGGGGGCCGATCGGATGCGATCGGCGACATCCTCGATACAGCGCCTTTGCGAGGGGGCTATTTGGCCGAGAAAGACCAGGGTCATGTGCAGGTCGTCCGCATGGTGGCGGCGCCCCTCCGCCAGCTCCACGCCATGTGCCAATGCACTCAATGCTTCCCGCACCTGTCGATCCGGCCATAGGGCAAAGAAAAAACGTCGGCCGCTCACGCTGTTTAGACCCCCAGGGAACAACCGGGAACCTGAGAATCATGCAACAACCGTTCGAGTCGCACCAAGGCGTGCGCCACCGCCTGCCAGCGCACCTGGCCGCGATCGCCGCGGAAACGGACCCGGGTGGTCTCCGCGTCGCCGCCCTTGAACTGCCAGGAGAAGCAGACCGTACCCACCGGCTTCTCCACCGAACCCCCGCCGGGCCCGGCAATACCGCTGATGGCGATCGCGACGTCCGCGCCGCTCTCGTTCAAGGCACCCTGGGTCATTTCGATGACGCAGGCTTCACTCACGGCTCCCTGTTGCTCCAGGGTGGCGGGAGAGACGCCGAGCATCCTCTGTTTCGCCTGATTGCTGTAAGTCACAAAGCCGCGGTCGAACCAGTCGCTGCTGCCGGGGAGGTCGGTCAATACCTTGGCCAGCCAGCCGCCGGTGCAGGACTCGGCGACCACCAGACGATAGCCCTGACGACGCAAGGCATCGGCACAGCGCGCGCACTTCTCCTCGACAGCCTGTGGGGAGAGGTTCTCCATCTACTTCACTTTCACCTTCAGGTTCTTGCTCTTTTTCTCCCGCTCCGCTTCGACCTGCCAGGTTATGCGCAGATTGATGCGATGCCGCTCCTCATCCTGGGTGGCGGCGACCTTCAGCTGCAGCAGTCCATCCGGCTGCATCACCATCTCTCCATCCTCATCGCTCAGGGTCAGGCGGCCCTTGGCGATGCCTTGAGAGATCGCTTTCAAAAGTGCCTGAATCGAGTCCCGATCCTGCAGTGATTCATGACGAAAGTTTTTTTTGCCCTGTCTCATATCTGTTTCCCGAAGTGGATCGAGTTAATGACAACCTCCGGTCGTTCAGTGGCTGGCTAAAGGAACGACTTCTGGTCGAACACCTTGATATGGGGGTAGTCGGTACTGATCCCCATGATGAGGCGTTTCGGGTGGACGATGGTCACCGCGGCGCCCTCGCCTTTCAATCCCTCTTTTTTGCGGCTGTTGCGGTCGATGGTAGCATCACACTGAAAATGGATCATACCCTTGCGCAGCATGATGCGCTGTCCGTGATAGCAGTTGGCATGGCCGTGAATAATGGCGTGGATATCCGCGCTATGCATCAATCCAACACCCTTGCGGGTCAGCGGCATATCCACGTCACGGTACTTGGTGCGAATCAGGTTGGCCATCGGGCCGTAGTAAAACTCGAAGATCTCATCATCGATGCTCTCCTTGAACTCCTTGTTGAGATAGTCAACGCCCTTGCGGTTGATCAGTTTCGCCATCCTGTCATCGACGCCGGCATGCACAAAGAGAAATGTACCTTTGCGATAGGCGAGCTTCATGCGCTTGAAGAACCAACTGAACTCCCCGCCCGGGGTAAGAAAAAGCTGCTGCCATTTCATCACCGCCGCATAGACATGACGCAGTGTGAGACCGGCCGCCGCACAGTCCGATTCGAAACTCTCGATCTTCTCCCTGAGGCGCCTCAATTCACGGGCCATGCGTTTTTCCGGCATCACCCAGTCCGCCATTTTGGGGAACTCCTTGAACCAGCTTTTGGGCGGATAGAGTATGCGCCTGCAGTTGCGGCTTGGCGGCACGCCCTTTAACGCGTTCTCGCCATGGAGATACTCGTCGACTATCTCGCGCAGCATGGGTATCACCTTGCTGCCCATGCGGATAAAGAAGTGATCGTGGCGAGGATCGGGATCCATCCCCACCGAAGCGATGCCCAGCTTGACCCGGATATCGTGGTTGCCCGCGAGCAGCACCACCTTCGCTCCCTGCTTCTTAAGCAGATGGATCACGCGCAACAGCCTCAGGTTGCTGGGCCCCTTATCGAAGCAATCCCCTCCGATAACGAAAGTGGCCGCTTTACCGCTGGAGGTAAGCTTCAGGTCAGTCTCTTTTTTACCGTTCTTACTGACCCCGCCGGAGGCGATGAGCGAAGTGATAAAGGCATCCGCATCGGCATGCAGATCGGAGAAAAAGTAGTGTTTCCGCTTCGGCCATTGCCACTCATCCCGGTTCACCGCTTCGGTCAACAGACTCACCGTCGAACAGCGCTGCCCCCGCTCCTTGACCACCGACCGCTGCTTGCCCAGATGCCAGGGTTCGCCGGTCGTCGGCAATTCGACCCCGAGCCACTTCAGCCCCTTGTAAGTCGGCAGGTATCTCTCCAGGCGTCTGTTGTTGACGGGTTTAATCGACAAGTTCATCCCCTTCGGAACGGTGCTTCCACTCCCCGGTCAGATGGCGCCAGCTGCCCTCGGGCAGACGCTCGAGGAAGACCGGCCGGCAGTGGTACATGCTCAACGCGGCTATCTGCTCGAAGGCCAATACCCCGAGATGGTAAGCGGCGTGACGAAAGGCGGCGCCGTGGCCGACAAACAGCTTGACGCTGTCCACCGCCACCCGGGACTGCAGCTCCACGAGCCGTCGTTCAAGATGTTCGGCCACCCGTTCCCCCGCCTCCATCAGCGACTCCGCTCCCTGCAGCGGCAACCGGTAGTAGCTGTCGGATTTCCAGCCCGTCGGTGGTGGGGTGAATCGCGGGTCGTCATGGAGTATCGATTCGACCTGCTTGAGGGTCAGATTTGCCGCCGAGCCCAGTGAACGCTCCGCCAGGGCGTCGAACGATTCGATGCCCATTTTCTGCCGGCTGCCGATCTGCATACCCTGCCGCATCACCTCGGCTGTCTGCCAGCCGCGTAGCAGGCGCGAGCTGTCGATCACCGGATAGAGTGACCAGTCGAACATCTTCAGGGTGCCCTGTATCAGGCTCACCGAACGTTCCGCCTGCTGCTCCCCGGTAGCGGTCAGGGGGAAGGGCTGCAG
The DNA here is from genome assembly GCA_003058495.1 of gamma proteobacterium symbiont of Ctena orbiculata. Lineage (GTDB taxonomy): Bacteria > Pseudomonadota > Gammaproteobacteria > Chromatiales > Chromatiaceae > Thiodiazotropha. The sequence goes on from QBVC01000009.1 coordinate 55,292, forward strand.
GGCGCTTGGGGTATCGGGCAGTTGATGATACTCGCCATGGCGCAACAGGGCGGCGATCACTCTAGCCATGAGCTGTAGCCATCCTGTACGGGGATTGCCGAATGATAAAAACCATGCAGATGACGGCCTAACCCTTGAGATGCTTGGCCAGGGCCTGGATCATCGGTTTCAATTCAGCCTGCTTGACCCGTTTTATCGCCTGTTTCGGCGAGAGCCACTCGCGACCGCGATGGTTCTCCTCCCACTCCTTTTCCGACAGTTCGCGGGTCACCCGCATGGGGAAGACATCCACCGTGCACTCGGCGCCCCATTTCTCGTAGCTGTAGCTGCCGATAGGCTCTTCGGCGACCTCCCCCTCGATCCCCGCCTCTTCGAGGGCCTCCTTTGCCGCCGACTCCTGCAGGCTGAGGGCGGGTTCGCTGATCCCCTTCGGCAGCACCCAGTGCTTGCGCTTGCTCGACATCACCACCATGATTTCGACCTTGTCATCGACGACACGATAGGGAATCACCGAGGATTGCTTATAGTAGTAGGCCGGCCGATCCCGCATCTCGGTGCCATGCTCATCGGGATAGGGAAATTTCTTATCCATGCTGCTGGGGCGGACGATGGAGAGCAGCTTGCCGTCACCGGCCTTCAGGTCGCTCCAGTCATCCGGCATTTCGATCAGCACCAGGGTGGCGGTGGGAATCAACTTGCCATCGCTCGGCAGGGGGATGCGCTCCCCCTCGAGGAACTCGGCCAGCAGCTCCAGGCCGGGATTGTGCCCCACCAGCATGACCCGGCTGCGGTCGGCGGGGACTTCGCCAAGCACCTGCAGCAACTCCTCCACGTTGGCGGCATAGACTCGACGCTCCTCCTTGATCGCCTGGGCATCGCCACCCATCGCCTTGATCGTCTTCTGTGCCGTGACGATGGCGCGTTCCGCCGGCGAACTGATGACATAATCGGGTTGCAGCCGCTGCTGCAGCAGCCAGACGCCCATACGCTGGGCGCCGCGCTTGCCCCGATCCTTGAGCGGACGCTTGAAATCCTCTACCTGCTGACTCCAATCGGACTTTCCATGTCTGAGCAACATCAATTCTCTGGTCATTGTCTGTTTGCCTCATACATTATTGACTTTGCGGAGCATCGACGCGCCAGTCAGCTACCCCACTGTTCCAAACACAATCCGCTCAATTCGTTGAAATCCATTCTACCCGTGACCTCGTAGACAGGAACACTCTTCAACAGGGCCAGATAGGGTGCAGGCTGCAGCGGTTCGTCATCCCGCAGGAAATCTCCGAGCCCGTCCTGATAGAAGGGCCCGGGGGATTTCATCACCGCGCTCAGCAACTCGCCGCGCTGGGCAATCGCAATCTTCGCCAGCCTCACCGGCGAGGGATCATGCCTGTTCCAGTTGAGGATCACCAGGGCCTCCAGGGGAACGGGCGTCGAGGTGTCGATGCGATCCGGGCCGTAGAGCCGCTCCACATCGACGTCGAACTTCTCCTCAAGCTCCCACAGCGCCTGTTTCGGCAGCTGCAACAGCCGTTCCCGCCTCTCCTCATCGATCAGCGGCGAGAGCCGCGGATTGTTCACCAGGGTCCCGGGATTGATGCGAGGAAGCTTGGGAATCCCCACTGCCTCCACCCCGACCCCCTGGCGGCGCAGAAAGAGCCTGTCATTGGTCAGGTAGCGGCTCTCCGGCTGTTCCATCAGATGCAGCATCAGGGTCGACTTGCCGCCCCCGGAAAAACCGGCCAGGGCAATTCCCTTTCCGTTCAGCAGCAGGCCGGCGGCGTGACAGATCAGCCACTGCCGCTGCTGCAGCCAGTTCATCACCTGGGAATTGATGAAATTGATCAGCTGGTTGTCATGGGCGATGCAGGGACCCGCCGCGATGCGCCACCGCTCGCTCTGCAGAAACAGCATCCCGGTGCGCACCTTGCGCACCAGACGGCCGTCCGCCAGGTCGACATAGGCATCCTTTCGCCCCGATTTGCCCGCTTCCCGTCGCCAGTCGATGAAAGGGAGACCGGTCTTGAGTTCCCCGCCCTCGATGGCGACGACCTCGATCGGCGCCGCTATCTGACTTTTCGGCAGATGGTGAAAATAGCCCGCCAGCCGATCCAGCAGCGGCTGGCTGTTGGAGCGAATCACCAGACCACAGTCACCTGTCGCCAGCTGCAGGGAGCGCTCAGCCAGGGAGATCCCCTGCATGAGCAGACCGGCGGCATGCCCGGCATCCAGGATCCCGGTCCATTTCTCCACCATGTTCACCCTGCGAGCTCCTCCAGGATGTAGGCCACATAGCGGGAGGGTACGTCGATGCCGATCCCCTCCTTCGCGCCGCGAAAACCGCCGAATGCCGAGACCTCGAAGACCACCGGCCCCTGCTCGGTCTCCGCCACGTCCACGGTGGTGAAGTCGAGGCCGAAGATCCCCTGGGCCTTGCGCGCCAGGATCACCAGATCCGCATCGGCCGCATGGCCCTCGTAACGACCGCCGCTGCGGATGGTGGTGTTCCAGGCCCCCGATCCGCCAACCCGGGCGTAACTGCCGAGATAGTCGCCGTCGAGAAAGACCATCCCCAGATCCCTCCCCGGCAGCTCGAGCCGCTGCTGGATATACATCACAGGGTTGTCGGCGCGAAATGCCTCGATCTGATCACGCAACCGCTGCGGATCCTGATCGGCATCGATCACCGTCATGCCCCGGGCCTTGGTGGAGTAGAGCGGCTTGAACACCGCCGAGCCGAATGCCCGGACCGCATCGGCGGCAATGTCGGGATTCTCGGTGACCCGGGTCGGCGGCAGGGGAATCCCTGCATTGTAGAGCGAGAGGGTACAGCTGAGCCTGTCGATGAGGCGGATGATCCGCTCCACCTTGCTGAAGACCCTCACCCCGGCGCGCTGCAGCTGGCGCAGCATCTCCAGCCTGTCGAGGACCCGGGGGCTGTACTCCTCGCTGATCTTTTTCACCACCAGGGCATCGAGTTGGGTCAAATCCTGGTCGCGATAGCGGAGTTGGCCGCTGTCGAGCTCGGCGCAGACCTCGGTCATATCGATTACCAGACGAAAGCCGGTGGCAGCCTCCACCGCGTCGGCCAGGGCCTCGGTGGACCACTTTCCGGGGATGCCGACCACTCCGATCTTCGGTTTATCCAATGAATATCTCCTTCACGGGTACAACAAAAGGACGCTTGGATTTGGCTTCGCTCTCGAGCAGCCTCTCCATCAGGTAGGTCGCCCGGGAAAACATACGTTCCGACAGGGACTTGTCGAGAATGAACCGGGTCGAGGTGGCAAAGGAGCGGATCAGGCCCATCGCCAGACGGATCTCGAAGCCCTCATCCCCCTGCCTGCGGGCAAAGGCGCCGGCGAAGCGATAGAAGGCGCGGCAGAGATCCATGATCCGCTGCCTGACCCGGGGATCGAAGACCTGCAGGCGGTAGTTGGAGACCAGGAAGACGCTGACGTCCTGCAGGTAGTCCATGTAGGTGGAGCGATGGAGATCGATGAAATTTATCCGCTTCTCCGCGGCATCGTAGATGATGTTGTCGACATTGAAATCCCCATGGATATAGACCGAAAACGGTGCCTTGACCCCCTTCTCGAATCCCTGCATGCGCTGCAGCAGCTCATCGAATGCAGCCAGCCTCACCCCACCGATCCCGACCGCGGGCTGCCTGAACTCGGGATGGATGGCATAGACATCCTCCATGCGCTTCGCCAGCTGCCGCATATAGCCGGCGGAGACCGGTTTCTTGGTCTTTGTCTCCAGCCAGACCCGGCTCAGGGTCCCGGTGAGACGGTCCAGTGCATCCTGCAGCAGCTCATCGGAACCGTGCAGCAGGATCTGCTCGATGGTCTGGCCGGCGAGGTGTTCGATCAGCAGCGCCGCCGAGTCCCCCCGTTTCTGATAGGCGAGTATCTTCGGCGCCAGGCCGGGAAAGATCTCGTGCCAATCCTCGACCCGCGCCCGCTCCTCCTTCAGTTTGCGCTTGCGCCCATCCTTGAAGATGGCGTGGTAGCCACTCCCCTCCTTGCCGCTGCTGAGGGCATTGATGGCGCTGCCCGACCTGGTCTCAGCGATGGGTTCGAACTCCAGCTTGTCGATATCGTCCACCGTCTTCAGTTCACCCAGCGAGGCATTGAAGGTGTGGTAGCGCTCGGTATTGAAATGCTGGCCCATGGAGGCGGAGATGATCGCCTCGCTGATGCGCAGCATGGCATCGCCCATCTGCTCGATGAGATGGGCCAGCATGATCAGGGAGACGCGGTCCGCCGGGTGTTTCTCCTTTTTCAACAGCCTGGTGTAGCGCTTGAGCTGTTTCTGATAGGCGCTGTCGAGACGCCGTTCCACCCGCCCGATCTTCAAGGCGCGCCGGGTATCCTTCGCCGACAACGCCGGTTCGATCAGCTCCAGCCCGTTGCTCACCTGATCGATCATGGTCAGATAATCCTTCACCTTCAGCATCGCCCGGTGCTGCAGATGGACACTCTGCATCACCGCATCCCGGCTCAACTCGGCGATCCGTTCCAGCTGGCTGGCGATCCCCTCCACCGCGCGCAGCAGTTGGTGGTCCGATTCCCGACCCTCGGGCGAGGCCATCTGCTGCATGCAGTGGTTGTGGATGCTCAGTTTCAGATTCTCCACGTAGCCCTGGCGGTCGAGCAGGCGGGTAGGAATGGTCGCCTTGGGCAGGATCAGATACTCTTTCAGCAGGGAGAGATGGGTCGCGGTTTCAGTCAACAGGAAGTGGAGGTTCTCCCGGATGCTCTTGGCGAGGGGCATATCAGTCGATCACTCCCAGATAGACCGGAGGCGTGACATCGCCGAGCCTGGAGAGGTGGGTGGCGAGACCCTTGGGATAGACCTCATAGTCGAGGATATGGTCGATCGGCAACCAGACCACATCGATCTGATGCTTGTCGGGATGCCCCCCCGACACAGGTCGGTACTCCGCCGGCAGCGAACAGGCGAAATGCAACTCCACCAGATGCCTCACAGAGGGGTAGCCGGTATCGCGCTGTTTGTAGAAGTCTGCGATCCAGAGCAGGCCGTCGATCTCGACCCTGGCGCCGATCTCCTCCTCGCACTCCCGCTGCAACGCCTCGGCCAGGGTTTCGTGGACATCCTGCCCACCGCCCGGGAGGGTATACCAGGTGCCGCGATGCTCCGCCCACTTCTTCTGCATCAACACCGCGTCGTCGCGAACGATCACCGCGCGCACCGCATTGCGGATATTGGGTTCGAGCCCTTCAGGTTGTGGTCGGTCGTTCATAGGGCAGGTGATTAGCTACCTCTCAGTTGTTTAAAACAGTCATGCAATCAGCTGCTAAATTGCCTTGGATCTGTATCCGCTCATATCCAGCTAATCGCAATTCATGAGCAACTGGTATACGGCTAGGCGACTGGCGGTTGTCTTCCAACTACTAAAATAATCTATTGGCCAACACCATCCCCCAACACAACGTCACGAGCATCAGGGAGATCAAGACAGCCGCCGACCCCTGATCCTTCGCCCTGCCCGAGAGCTTGTGCTTCTCATCGCTGATCCTGTCGACCACGCTCTCGATGGCGCTGTTGAGCAGCTCCACGATCAAGACGATCAGCAGCGGCCCCACCAGCAGTGCCCGTTCCACGCCGTCGTTTCCCAGCCAGAATCCCAGCGGCGCCAGCAGAATCAGCAGATAGACCTCCTGTCTGAACGCCTCCTCATGCTTGAAAGTCGCCTTAAGTCCCTTCATCGACCAGCCCAGGGCGTACACCAACCGCCTGATTCCCATGTGTTCTTTGTGTTCTCTTTCCAACATGACGGCCTTTCTAACAGCTTATGCGAAAAAAATCGACCAGGTAATAAACAAATCATATTCTCCACATGAAATTGCAACAGTCTGCCACTATGGTGCGCAGGCAATGAAGCATATGAGAAAAGGTATATGACGACACTGCGCTATAAGAGTCTCTTCATATCCGATACCCACCTCGGCCTCCGCGCCTCCCGCACCGAATATCTCCTCGACTTTCTCAAACACACCGACAGCGACAACCTCTATCTTGTCGGGGATATACTCGATTTCTGGAAGATGCGATCCGGGTGGTATTGGCCAAACATCAACAACGAGATCGTGCATCAGATCATCGCCAAGGCGAAGCGTGGCACCCGGGTGGTCTACGTCCCGGGCAACCATGATGAGGTGATGCGCGACTATTTCAATTTCCATGTCTCGGGAATCGAAATCCAGAAAGAGGTGATTCACACCACCGCCGACAACAAGCGCTTTCTGATCCTCCACGGCGACGAGTTCGACGGCGTGGTGATGAACAACAAGTGGCTGGCCCATCTCGGCAGCGACGCCTATGACCTGCTGTTGTGGCTCAACCGCTGGTTCAATATCGCGCGGCGGCGCCTCGGCTTCGGCTACTGGTCGCTCTCCGCCTACCTCAAGAACCAGGTCAAGGAGGCGGTGAAGTATATCGGCAACTATGAAGAGGCGGTGATCCACACCGTGCGCGAACGCAACCTCGACGGTGTCATCTGCGGCCATATCCACCATGCGGTGATCAACGAGATGGACGGTCTCACCTACGCCAACTGCGGCGACTGGGTGGAGAGCTGCACCGCTCTGGCGGAAGCGCCCGACGGCTCCCTGAAACTGATCCGCTGGGTCGATGAATCGATGCGGCTGCTTGAGACCGCCGATTCACCCGCACCCGTGCCTGTCGTGCCCGATTCCACCCCTGTTGTCGCGAAAAATGAACCGATCAAGGCACGCAAGGTTGCTTAGGAAACCTCTGATTAATCCCCTTATCGTCATTCCGGCGCATGCCGGAATCCATGTGCTTGGTTTTCCTGGGTCCCGGCATACGCCGGGATGACGGATTAGTCAGACCCTGCTTAGTGAAGTTAAATGAAAAACAGAGAGAGTCTATGCGCATAGCGATAGTGACAGACGCCTGGTTTCCACAGGTCAACGGCGTCGTTCGAACCCTGGACAAGACCATCAACCTGCTCAAGCAGTGGGGACATGAGGTGCTCTGCATCAATCCGGGGCTGTTCCGCACCCTGCCGATGCCGACCTACCCCGACATACCCATCGCGCTCTTCCCCTATGGGGATGTGAAAAAGCTGCTCGACGACTTCCAGCCGGACGCCATCCACCTCTCCACCGAAGGCCCCATCGGCTGGGCCGGCAGGCGCTACTGCCTGCGCCGCGACATCCCCTACACCACCACCTACCATACCCGTTTCCCCGAGTATGTGCGGCTGCGCGCGCCGATCCCCCTCGCCCTCTCCTACGCCTTCGTCAGGACCTTCCACAGCAAGGCCTCCCTGACCATGGTGGCGACCAGCTCGATGAAGGCGACCCTGGAGGAGCGGGGCTTCAAAAACCTCGAATACTGGACCCGGGGGGTCGATATCGACCATTTCGTGCCCATCGACAAGCCGGTGCTCGACCTGCCCCACCCCATCGCCCTCTACCTGGGCCGGGTGGCGGTGGAGAAGAACATCACCGATTTCCTCGATCTGAAGATGCCCGGCTCCAAGGTGGTGATCGGCGACGGCCCCGCCATGGAGTCGCTGCAGGAGCGCTACCCCGACGCCCACTTCCTCGGCTATCGCAAAAACGGCGAACTCGCCCGCCTCCTCGCCTCCGCCGACGTCATGGTCTTCCCCAGCCGGACCGACACCTTCGGTCTGGTGATGCTGGAGGCGATGGCCTGCGGCGTGCCGGTGGCCACCTACCCGGTGGAGGGCCCGCTGGACGTGATCAAGAACGGCGTCAACGGCTGGATGGACGAGGATCTGCAGACCGCCGCCAACAAGGCCCTCGAGGTCGACTCAGCAAGCTGTCGGGAGTTTGCCGAGGGCTACTCCTGGGATGCCTGCACCCAGCAGTTCCTCTCCCTGATACAGTCCAACGTGAAGGGTCCGGCCGCCTCGACCGCGACCGCGGAAAAGAGCCTCTGACCACAACTGTGCGGCATGCCGCACCTTTTCCGTAAAAAGTCGCAATTACCCGGCTTGACCAAGGTTGAGCCCGGGCGGACTTCTTTTCTACAATAGCGCTATGACCAACTATCGGATAGCAAGCGAAAGACCATGGATGATCTAAACAGCCCGCTCAACGATGACGAGATCGACCGTCTCGACCAGTTCCTCCTCAACCGCATCGACAACGAGGTCATCACCGAGGAGATGGACGAGGGCATCTTCGACATCTCCACCCTGGACGGCTTTCTCACCGCCATCGTCAGCGGACCGGTGACCCTCCCGCCCTCGGTCTGGCTGCCTTCTGTGTGGGGCGACTTCGAACCGGAGTGGGAGAGCGAGGAGGCCTTCAGCGAGATCCTCGCCCTGCTGATCCGCCACATGAACGGCATCGTTCAGACCCTGATGCAGTACCCCGACGATTTCGAACCCCTCTATCTGCAGCGCCAGGTCGACGACATGACCTACACCATTGTCGACGAGTGGTGCGAAGGCTATTTCCGCGGCGCCGAGCTCTCCTCCGATGAGTGGCTCGCCGGCGGCGAAAAGATCGCCGCCCTGCTGAGCCCCATCTACGCCTTCACCGAGGCCATGGACTGGCAGGGGCACAACCAGGACGACGACGAGGTCATCACCCTGCAGAAGTCGATCGCCCCCAACGCCAGGGAGATCCACGCCTACTGGCTGGCCCGACGCGCCGACCAGCCCCAGCAGAAACCGGCTATCTCCATCGATCAGCCAAATGCAGGCCGCAGCGATCCCTGCCCCTGCGGCAGCGGCAAGAAGTTCGAGAAGTGCTGCCTGCACTGAAATAGAAAATGTAGGGTGCGGTTTGCCGCACCGATCATCCCTTACCTTCAGCGGCTAGTGCTAGCCACCATACAGTTGCCACGCTGGAGCATGGGAACGAATAAAGCTGAGTCATAATATCGACAAGATAGCTTGATAGTTCATATATTATGAACTATAGTTCACTAATTATGAACTATCAGCTTGCACCATGACCAAACTAGCCGATGCACTCTTCAGCAAGACCCAGCAACAACTATTGGGCCTGCTCTACGCTAAGCCGGAAAGAAGCTTCTACACCAAGGAGATCATCCGCCTGACCGGCATGGGTGTCGCCACCATCAAGCGTGAGCTCGACCGTATGCTGGATGTGGGTATCTTAAACATGACCCGCATCGGCAACCAACACCACTACCAAGCCAACCCGGATTGTCCGATTTTTCATGAATTGCTTAGTATCGTTAGCAAAACAATCGGAGTAGTAAACGCCATCAATCAAGCCTTACTACCCTTCGCTGATCGCATTGTCTGGTCCTTTATCTTTGGCTCTGTCGCGAGTAAGCAGGAGATCTCATCAAGCGATATCGATCTGATGATCATAGGCGAGATCGATTTTACAGAGATGGTGAATGCACTCCACCCCATCCAGGAGAAATTAGGCCGGGAGATCAACCCGAAACTATACCGCGAAGATGAGTGGTTGGACCTACTGAAGCAAAAGAATACGTTTATCAAGGATGTGTTATCAAAACCTAGAATGGATGTCATAGGAGATGGAGATGCAGGCAAACGGCTACCGAACATTGACTAGCAGACCCGGCCATCACACCACGATGATTCAATTACTAAGCCAAACGGTTGGTCTGGACAAGCCCACAGTGATTGTATTGGATGCATTACGTAAACAGCGAAACATCGCCGATTACACAGGTGACAACGTACCTGCCAGTACCATTAGCGAATGCATCGGGCAAGCTGAGTCATTGTTGGATAGGGTTAGAGATTGGCTCAAATACAACAGACCCGAGCTGATTGATTGACTTAATGTCCCACTCGTTCCCACACTCTAGCGTGGGAACGAGAAACCAATCACCAAGACTCACAGTTAAATACCAACAAGTAGAATTGTGTTGTATTTTCAATTATTCTTAATTCGAGAATCGCGAATTTCGAATATCATGATACTCAAACCACAAGACATCCTGGTTCTTTTAAAGCTTGTCGCCCAAGGCGACCGGGCCTGGTCCTACAATCGGCTGGCAGTCAAGCTCGGGATGAGTCCTTCCGAGGTCCATGGTGCCATCAAGCGCGCCATTGCCGCCAATCTCGCGGTGGTGCTGGACCGGCAAATCCAGCCCAATCTCAGAAATCTGGAAGAGTTTCTAATTCACGGAATCCGCTATGCATTCGCACCGGATCGAGGCGAGATGACCCGGGGCATGCCCACCGCCCATGCAGCCCCTCCCCTATCAGAGAAGATAGTACCTGACCAGGAGCCACCCCCGGTCTGGCCCGATCCGGAAGGGACGGTTCGCGGCATGCTTTTCTCTCCCCTCTATCGCTCAGCCCCTGAAGCGTCAAGGAATGACCCAGCCCTCTATGAATTGCTGGCACTGGTGGACGGGACACGAGGCGGCAAGGCCAGGGAACGGAATATCGCAGTAAAAGAGTTGACAAGGAGGTTCAACCGCTATGAGAAGGGAACAGAATCCAAACTTAAAAAACCTCACCCAAGCCGTCGAGCGGCTGGGAGCTCTAAGTGATGAGATGGTCTTTCTGGGAGGCTGCGCGTCTCCATGTAGTCGCCCTGATGGGGGTAGCCAATAAGTTTTACGGGATCGGTTTCGAGGATCTCCACGGTATACATGTCACTGTACTCCTTGTTGTCCGGAGGCAGCATAGCCACGAAAGGACCGTCGTTCCGCTCGTCCCTTTCACTGCGGGTGTTCCGGTAGCTGGCCGGTGACTCGCCGAACTGCTGGGCGAAGGCGCGGCTGAAGGCCTCGGGACTGCCGTAGGCGGCCTCTCTGGCTATGCGAAGAATCGGCTTGGTCGAGCGGATCAGCTCACCAGCCGCACGATGGAGGCGCAGCCGTCTGATACTGGCGTTGAGGGTCTCCTGGGCCAGTTCACGGTAGATGCGGTGAAAATGGTAGGGAGACATAAAGGCGACCTCTGCCAGACGATTGACATTCAGGTCTGCATCCAGGTGATCGTAGATATACTCCACCACCCGGATCACCCGCTGCCGATAACTCTCTGCCGTTGATGCCTTCATACGCTGACCTCCTGCCGACAAGCCTAAACAAGGGCGTTTGATAATGTTTGCGGATTTTAACGCGGGGGCTTGGTGAGTGAATCTCTTCTCTCTTCTAAAAACCTGCCACAGTAGTCTGAATAGAGGAGAAAGCTGTTGTCAGGCTGAGTATGCATTCCCACGCTGGAGTGTGAGAACGAGGCGTGTTTAGATGAAAGCATAGTGGATTCCTATCTTGATATGACTCAAAATAGGTCCTATAGTACCCAATATGGGTCTTTTTTAGGATTTCGCATGCAACCCACTACAATCGGTGACGCCCTTTTCACTAGAACCCAACAAAGGGTTCTAAGCCTGCTCTACGGCACACCTGACAAGAGCTACTACGCCAATGAAATAGTTCGTTGGGCCGATATGGGACGAGGCACAGTGCGCCGAGAATTGGAACGGATGACATCTGCCGGCTTGTTGGTTTCTTCACGAACGGGCAATCAACTTCACTACCAAGCGAATTCCGATAATCCGATCTATCCGGATCTACTGAATATCGTCAGAAAAACCTTTGGCATAGCGGATGTGATTCGGCAGGCACTAATGCCTCAGGACACCCATATCAGCTTGGCATTCGTCTATGGGTCAATTGCCAAACTGGATGACTCTCAAACCAGCGATCTGGATCTGATGTTGGTGGGCGACCTGACCTATAGCGATATTGTAGAGTTGCTGTTGCCAGTGGAGTCTTCACTGCAACGAACCATCAATCCAACGATCTATACCCTCTCTGAGTTCAATTCAAAGTTGCTGCAGGGAAGCAGCTTTCTGGAACGGGTTATAAAACAACCCAAACTGATGATTAAAGGAGTAATCAATGACTTTGGAGAACCTCTACAAGACCAAGGCACTGCATAAGGAACCGGCAGATAAGCTCGAGTTTAATGGACTTGTACAATCAGCTGTCGATGCGCTCGTTCCCACGCTCCCGCGTGGGAATGCATACTACAGGTAAATAAGTACAGCGAGCTATCTACTCTTATTGTTTATGCATTCCCACAATGGAGTATAAGTGTGTGGATGAGATAAAAACATGGAGGTAACTATGGGAAGGAGTCGCTACAAGATTGTTGATCCTGTACTCCCACACTTTGTGACTTGCACAGTACTCCACTGGATACCCATCTTCACGCGCCCTGCAACAGTTGAGATAGTGTTGGAGTCTCTTCGGTTTTTGCAGAGTGAAGGACTAAAAATCTATGCCTATGTGGTTCTTGAGAATCATCTACATATGGTAGTACAAAGCTCAAATCTGAATCGCGATATGGCACGCTTCAAGTCGTATACATCAAGGCAGTTGTTGGCCTATTTGGCCGAACACAACGCAAGACGGTTTTTGGATCAATTAGTGTTTTATAAAAAGGCGCACAAGAGCGATCGGCAGTATCAATTCTGGCAGGAAGGTTTTCATCCTGAGTGGATAGAGAATGATGTGATGATGCGGCAGAAGATTGAGTATATACATCAAAATCCAGTTGAACGGGGTTATGTTGATCTTGCGGAGCATTGGCGGTATTCCAGCGCGCGGGATTATTCGGGTGTTGGTGGGTTGATTGAGGTTGTGAGGGTTTGGTGAGCGGTGGGTATGCATTCCCACGCTGGAGCGTGGGAACGAGGGTCATGGTTTGGCCCTGGCCGCACTAAGATCCGCCGGCTACCGTTCTGATAAACGCTATTTGGTTTTTCAGTGTCTGGCTCACACTTGTAACATCAGTAAAAGTCAGATTAGGACCTTCTCGCTTTGCCACGATAGACGCAACCGTGCTGAATATGGGGGTTATCTAGAGCAAGATGAGGCTTTGTTGCATGAATTGATCGACAATACGCAAATCCTTTTGAGATCAGTCAGATCAATCAGTTTGTAGGTAAGTGATAGCTATTCCCGTTCAGTAGCGCGGGATGGAGAGCAAGTACACTATTTCATTGACTGTTCATTAATTGCGCACTATTTCAATTTAACATACTACTTGAAATAGTAGTCACGACTGATTCAACGCCCCATCGCAACAACAACCGGGTTACAGAAATTGATCAGTCTGTCCCTGACCACCATTCAGTCAGGTCTTCAGAAACTGGCAGAGTGTCTCGTTCCCACGCTGGAGCGTGGGAACTAGGGTCCGGAGAGATACCGGGTTAAACTCCCCCCCCTTTCGAGGTAAACTCTGCCGTCTGATTCTGTGCCGCGCCCTTGTTGCCGGCTTTTCACCAAATCAAAATGAAACGGACAACATGACTGATCCAAAGATACTCTGCGAACACCGCCCTTCGGCCATGAAGCTGGAGATCCAGGGGGTCTACGACTGGCCGATCTGGGAGAAGGAGGCCTCGAGGTTCGAGTGGGAGTACAGCCAGACCGAGATCTGCTACATCCTGCGCGGCAAGTTCATCGTCACCCCGGAGGGGGGCGAGCCCCAGGAGTTCGGCCGCGGCGACCTGATCACCTTCCCCGCGGGCATGAAGTGCACCTGGGAGATCATCAAAGACGTCGAGAAGCACTACACCTTCGAATAGTTCTGCTCCTGCCTGATGATCAAAGCCGCCAAATCCCAGCACACCCCGATGATGCAGCAGTATCTGCGCATCAAGGGGGAGCATCCCGAGATGCTGCTCTTCTACCGCATGGGGGATTTCTACGAGCTCTTCTATGGCGACGCGGAGAAGGCGGCGCGGCTGCTCGACATCACCCTGACCAAGCGGGGCCAGTCGGCGGGCAAGCCGATCCCCATGGCGGGGGTCCCCTACCATGCGGCGGAGGGCTACCTGGCGCGCCTGGTGAAACAGGGGGAGTCGGTGGCGATCTGCGAGCAGATCGGCGATCCGGCCGCCAGCAAGGGGCCGGTAGAGCGCAAGGTGGTGCGCATCGTCACCCCGGGCACCCTCACCGACGAGGCGCTGCTGGAGGAGCGGCGGGAGAATCTGCTGGCGGCGATCAACGAGGAGACTGACGGCTATGGCCTGGCGGCACTCGATCTGGCCAGCGGCCGTTTCACCATTCAGCAGGTAAACGGCCTGGAGGCATTGAGCGGCGAACTGGAACGCCTTGCCCCGGCGGAGATCCTGCTCGACGAGGATTCCAACCTCCCTGAGGCGCTCGGGCAGCGCAGGGGGATCACCCGGCGACCCGCCTGGCATTTCGATCTCGACTCCGCGGAGCGGCTCCTGAGCAAGCAGTTCGGCACCCGGGACCTGGGGGGGTTCGGCTGCCAGGATCTGCCCCTGGCCGTGGCCGCCGCCGGTTGCCTGATGCAATATGTGGAGGAGACCCAGTTCGGCGCCCTGCCCCATATCCGCGGCCTGCGGGTGGAGCATCGGGAACAGAGCGTGATCATCGACGCCGCGACCCGACGCAACCTGGAGCTGGTCCACTCCCTCTCCAACCAGCCCCGGCATACCCTGGCGGGGATCATGGACCGCACCGTCACCGCCATGGGAAGCCGCATGCTGCGGCGCTGGATCAGTCAGCCGTTGCGGCAACGAAGCGCGGTGGCCGAGCGCCACGCCACCATCGAGGCGCTGCTCTCCACCAGGCTATACAGCGAAATCACGGAGATCCTGCAGGGCATAGGCGACATCGAGCGCATCCTCGCCCGGGTGGCCCTGAAGAGCGCCCGTCCCCGGGATCTCGCCACCCTGCGGGAGGCCCTGGGCGCCCTGCCCCTGCTGCAGCCCCTGCTGGCTCAGCTCGACAGCCCCCTGTCACCCGACCTGTCCCAGCGGATCGGCGAGCACCCGGCAACCCACAAGCTGCTGCAAGGGGCGATCATCGAGCAGCCGCCGATGCTGATCCGTGACGGCGGGGTCATCGCCGAGGGCCATGACGGGGAGCTGGACGAGCTGCGCGCCCTCTCCCGGAACGCCGATCAGTTTCTCCTCGACCTGGAGAGCCGTGAGCGGGAGCGCACCGGCATCGCAACCCTCAAGGTGAGCTACAACCGGGTCCACGGCTACTATATCGAGATCAGCCGCGGCCAGTCCGACAAGGCCCCGGACGACTATGTCCGGCGCCAGACCCTGAAGGGGGCGGAGCGCTTCATCACCCCGGAGCTGAAGAAGTTCGAGGATCAGGTGCTGAGCGCCCGGGAGCGCGCCCTGGCCCGGGAGAAGCATCTCTACGAGCAGCTGCTGGAGCAGCTCTGCGCTAGCCTGGCGCCCCTGCAGCAGTGCGCCGAGGGGCTGGCCCAGCTCGATGTACTCTGCAACCTGGCGGAGCGTGCCCGGGAACTCAACCTGGTCTGCCCCCTGCTGGTGGATGAACCCGGGATTGAGATCAGCGACGGCCGCCACCCGGTGGTGGAGCAGGTGAGCAACGAGCCCTTCGTCGCCAACTCGGTCTGCCTCGACGACCGGCAGCGGATGCTGATCATCACCGGCCCCAACATGGGCGGCAAGTCGACCTTCATGCGCCAGATCGCCCTTATCGTGCTGCTCGCCTATGCCGGGAGTTTCGTCCCCGCCACCGCGGCTCGGATCGGTCCCGTCGACCGCATCTTCTCCCGCATCGGCGCCTCCGACGACCTCGCCGGGGGGCGCTCCACCTTCATGGTGGAGATGGAGGAGACCGCCAACATCCTGCACAACGCCACCGCCCAGAGCCTGGTGCTGATGGACGAGGTCGGCCGCGGCACCTCCACCTTCGACGGCCTCTCCCTGGCCTGGTCCTGCGCGGTGGAGCTGGCCACCTGCCTCAAGGCCTACACCCTCTTCGCCACCCACTACTTCGAGCTCACCACCCTGCCGGAGGAGTATCCGGGCATCGGCAATCTTCATCTGGACGCGGTGGAACACGGCGACTCCATCGTCTTCCTGCATGCGGTGAGGGAGGGCCCTGCCAACCAGAGTTACGGCCTCCAGGTCGCCACCCTGGCCGGGGTGCCGAAAGAGGTTATCACCCGGGCACGCCAGCGCCTGCGTGAACTGGAGGCGAGTGCCCAGCGCCATGCCGAGCAGCAGCAGAGCCAGCTGCCCCTGTTCGATAGCGATCCACCCTGCCCCGAGACCTCGGCGGCGGAACAGCTGCTGCAGGAGATCGAACCGGATGGGCTGAGCCCGAGGGAGGCGCTTGAGGCGCTGTATCGGCTAAAGGAAAGACTTGAAGAATAATTTTGAATTGTGGTGTGTGCTGCGCACACAGGCTTTTTTGGCCTAAATCTAAAAAACCCGCGAGCGTAGCGAGCACGATAATTCAAAATTCACAATTCAAAATTCAAAATTCAAAAAACCGGAGGTTTTTTATGCCCGATCACGTCTACAAAAAGATCCAATTGGTCGGCTCGTCCCAGACCAGCACCGACGATGCCATACGTAATGCCATTGCCCGCGCCGGCGAGACCATCGATCACTTGAACTGGTTCGAGGTGGTGGAGACCCGCGGTCATATCGAAAACGGCCAGGTGGCCCATTGGCAGGTCACCATCAATATCGGATTTCGACTCAAGGATTGACCCCATCTCCCTACCACCCGGTAATTCCCCGAGTTTTTCAAGGGTTATGCCTCATACAAAACTAGTGAGACTGTGCCTACAGTTTAATGTGACATTTTTATTACAGGGGCATGCCAATGGATGCACGAAAAAGCCCACGAACAAAAACGTCGCTTACGGTAACGAT
Source organism: gamma proteobacterium symbiont of Ctena orbiculata (assembly GCA_003058495.1). Classification (GTDB taxonomy): domain Bacteria; phylum Pseudomonadota; class Gammaproteobacteria; order Chromatiales; family Chromatiaceae; genus Thiodiazotropha. The sequence goes on from QBVC01000009.1 coordinate 71,977, forward strand.
CGCATCTGAAACTGCTGACATAGAACAGATACGCACTATCAAAGACCTCAGCGAATCAGGTTTCTATGTCGATTCTCTTACCAAATCCAAGATTGATGAAGGCTACTTGGTATATATCAAGAAACCGGGGCAGAAAGAGGGTTTGCGATTACCTGCCAGGGTCATCCGTGTCGATCACCAGGGGTGTGGGCTGACTTTCGACCGGCTGGCACCGAATGAGAGTCAATTCCTGTGCGATCTGATACACCCGAAATGGGACGGAAAGGATCTGCTTACGGGTATAGTAATGCACGGTGTGCTGGAAGATACCACTGAATTCGCAGCTTGTATGCGGCTGACCTCACTCTTGAGCAGCCGCTACCGCACTATCTACCAAGCCAGGTAATCCATGGCCAGGCTGGAATGGGTATTCGTTGCCTGGCGTGTCTAGCTGAGAAACTCCAGGGATAACTCACCCAGATCGATGCGGTCGCCGTTTTGCAGCTCCACACCCCCCGCCTTGATCGGCTCGCCGTTGATCAAGGGTGGATGGTCGCCGCCCACCTTGAGCAGAAAAAAACCCGATTGACGCTGATTTATCAGTACCAGATCGCCGCCGGGATTACCGACACTGAAGAATGCCCGGTCGATCACCTTCTCCTCGCCGACATTTTCACCACTCAGAAAACGGACCCTGGGTTGGTGCTCTGCGGGGGTCTCGGTATCCGTTTCAATATTCGGCGCGGAGGATTGCAGCGGGTCAATCGCCTCCTCCTGCAGGGTTGAAGATCCAGCGTTCAGCGGCGACGCTGCGGAAAGTTCGGAAACCGGGTCTTGTGGGAGTTCGCGATCCCGTGGACGCAGGACAACGGTGCGGTCCGGATCATCCATCTCCTGCGGCGCCAGTTCCGAGATGAAGCGCAGATGGTATTTTCCGACCTCGATCAAATCGCCATGTTTCAGAAAACGCTTGGTGACCAGGTTACCGTTCACCCGGGTGCCATTGGTGCTCTGCTCATCCTCGATGGAATATCCGTTGAACACCCGTTGCATGGTGGCATGGTGGCGGCTGACCGACCGATCCTTGAGACAGATGGCGCAAGTCTCGTCGCGCCCGATCTCCATGCGTTTATCAACGAGTGGAAACTCTTGTGGTGACTCATCGCCTCCCATGACTACGAGTTTTTCCATAGAACTTGTTACCCGGGTACCAAATTGGTTGCTTAACTTAACTGTCGCTCGCCATTACGCGAACCAAAATCACGGAGATGTTATCCATACCCCCCATCCTGCAGGCATAGTCGACCAGTTCATCGGCCTGCTGCATCAGATCCAGATTCAGGTTTTCAAGGATACTTTGGATTTCGTCATCCGTCACCATACCAGTGAGACCGTCGGAGCAGAAGAGATAGAGATCCCCGATCTCGATCTCGGACTCCGCGAGATCGATATCCAGGACGTCTTCCGAGCCGACCGCCCTGGATAGAATATTGGTCGGCACGCCGGCCATGAGCGCCTGCTCGAAGCTGGCAAAGTCCCCAAGATCGACCATCTCCTGAATCATGGTATGGTCTCTGGTCATCTGCTCAAAGCCCCCGCTGCGCAGGCGATAGAGTCTGGAATCACCCACATGGGCGTGGAGCAGGCTCTGTTTACCGAAAAGGCCGACCACCAGGGTCGTCCCCATGCCCTGGTATTCCGGTACCTGTTGCGAGAGCTCCATAATCGCCTGGTTAACACCCTGAACCGCATTCAGCAGATCATCCCTGCCCAGGACCCTGGCGCGCTCGGCAGTGACGCTGGCCATATGACTCATCAACATCTCGACCGCTAGACTGCTGGCGACCTCACCGGCGTTGGCGCCGCCCATGCCATCGGCAAGTATCAACAGCCCCGCTTCCGGATCACCGCCGACTGCATCTTCATTCTGCTCCCGTACCACCCCTCTGTCGGTACGCATGGCGACGTCTAATTTCAAGCTGACTCCCGAAAAGAGTAGTAGAGGCTTTAAAGATTAACATTCCATTAAGTGGAGATCGCCTGGCCAAGCCGGGCTGTGCATGAAGCCGGTTCAACGCTTCGCCGACTGACTTGTCTCCAGTTTCTTTAAAATAGCACTCATGCGCGACGCCGGTATATAACCAGGCAACATGTCCCCACTCTCGAGAAAAATCGCCGGTGTTCCGTTCACCCCCAGGGTCTGGCCGAGGGCCCAGTGCTGTTGGACCGGATTCACGCACTCCTTTTTCGCCAGTCTTTCACCCGCTTTGGAACGGGTCATGGCATCGTTGCGGTCGTCGGAACAGAGCACGGTCACCGCCTTCTCGAAGGAGTCACTGCCGACCCCCGCCCTGGGATACATCAGATAACGCACCTTGATGCCCAGATCGGTATACTCTTTTATTTCACTATGGAGCTTTTGACAATAGCCGCAATCGATATCGGTGAATATGGTAACGGTATGGGCCGTCTTTTCAGGGGCGAAGATCACCATGTTATCTTCTCCCACCGCCTCGATCGCCTCTGCCTTGGCTCGTGAGACCTTGGGTGTGGTCAGATCCTCCCGGGCATCGATATCGTAGAGATTTCCGCTCAACAGATACTTTCCGTCCGCCGAGACATAGTAGATCTGCGGTCCGACCATCACCTCGTAGAGCCCATCCACCTTGGCGGGAACAACACTGGTGATCGAGCCCTTTTTGAGTATCTTGTTCACCCCCTCCCGCACCTTCTGCATCTCGGCGTTCTGTTGGCTCGGTTCTGCCACAAGCGGTTCGATCAGGAACAGCGCCGACAGTGGCAGGAGTGCTATGGCCCATCTCAGGGTGCCTGGTTTACCTATTTTCATCAATGATTAATCCCGAAAATTTTGATACTGAAGGGGAAGACCGTAATCGCTATCCCGCATAAGAGTGATGACCTGCTGCAGGTCGTCTCGCTTTTTCCCTGTCACACGGATCTGATCGCCTTGAATCTGTGCCTGGACCTTGAGTTTGCTGCCCTTGATCTGCTTGATCATCTTTTTCGCCACATCGCTCTCGATGCCCTGCTTGATGATCACGAGCTGCCTGGCGGCATTCAGACTGGTTTCCGGATCCTTGATATCCATCGCTGCGATATCGACTTTCCGTTTGACCAGTTTCTGGCGCAGAATATCCATCATCTGATTGAGTTGAAACTCCTGTTCGGCGCGTAATCGGACTTCGTTCTCATTCTGCTCGAAGGCTGCGTCCACGCCTTTGAAGTCAAATCTGGTACCGATCTCCCGATTGGCCTGGTCAACCGCATTCCTGACCTCCTGGAGGTCGACTTCAGAGACGATATCGAACGACGGCATTTGGGCTCCTGATCAATAGTGCACCGGATGGGGGACTCTACCACAACCAGCGCCCGCGCTCATGTGTTTGCATGGGACGCTGCGCATTCATCCCCGTGGATGGTGTTGCGCATGCAGCTGCTTCAGCCGCTCCCGGGCGACATGGGTATAGATCTGGGTGGTCGACAGATCGCTGTGACCCAGCAGCAGCTGCACCACGCGGAGATCCGCGCCGTGGTTCAACAGGTGGGTGGCAAAGGCGTGGCGCAGGGTATGGGGTGAGATGGTCTGGTTGATTCCCGCCCTCGCCGCATGCTTCTTGATCCGGTACCAGAATGCCTGACGGGTCATGCCCTGCCCACGCCGGGTCGGAAAGAGATGGGAACAGACCCTGCCCCCCAGCAGTTCAAGCCGACCACTGCTGTAGAAACGCTCGACCCAGCCCTGGGCCTCGTCGCCCATGGGCACCAGGCGCTCCTTACCGCCCTTACCGACGATACGCATCACCCCTTGGGTCAGATTCACCTGTTCCGGACGCAGATCCACCAGTTCGGAGACCCGCAACCCCGATGCATAGAGCACCTCGAGCATGGTCCGGTCCCGCATACCCTCGGCATCGTCCAGGTCCGGCGCCTTCAGCAGCGCCTCGACTTCGCTCTCCGAGAGCGATTTCGGCAAGGGTCTGCCGAGCTTGGGTGAGGCGATACGCAGACTCGGATCGCTGCTCAACCAGCCCTCGCGCAGGCCGTGCTGGTAGAACTGACGGATGCAGGAGAGCAGGCGCGCGGTGGAGCGTGGTTTGCGGCCCCGTTTGACCAGCTCGGCGAGGTAGGATTGGAGATCGGCGCGCTTCGCCTCAAGCAGGCCATATCCCCTGTTGTTGCGCAGCCAGTCCGCCACCTTGGCCAGATCGGACTGGTAGGCAGAGAGTGTATTGCGGCTTAGGCCCCGTTCCATCCAGAGGGCATCGGAAAAGGTCTCGATGAGTGATCTATCCTCATCGGAATCCCTCACAACACCCCCTCGTGGCGCAGCAGCCAGCGCTTGATCTCGAGCTTCTCACCGCCCCGTTCACCGGCGAATCCACCCAGGCCGCTGGTAGCGATTACCCGATGGCAGGGCACTATAAGAGGGCAGGGATTGGCACGGCAGGCATTTCCAATCGCCCTGGCGCCGCTGCCGATCTTTTCAGCGAGCTCGCCATAGGTCATGGTGCTGCCGCAGGGTATCTCCTGGAGCAGCTTCCATACCCGCAACTGGAAGGGTGTTCCTTTAAGTTGGAGCTCCAGCTTGAACGCCCGCTGCGGATCCTGCAGATAGGCATGAATGGCATCGATTACCCGACTCACACCCGGGATATTCTGCCGGTACTCCTGCTGCACCGGGGTCAGGTAGTCGATCCCCTTCACCCTGTCTTGCGACATGGTGATACCGACTGGAGCAAATGGTAGGTTGACTACGGCCTGATAAGCGTGGTTTGTGACGGTCATGAGAGTGGCACCCAGGTCTGGTCGATTGTATCGGTGAATGATAACAGCGCCTGTTGGAATATTTCTGGAAGTATGACAATCTCCACCCCAGAATATGTCCACAGTTCCTGTGGATAACTTTGTGTGTAAGCTGGAGGAACTGAGCTGCAGCCCTTGATCCTGTTAATCTCTTAATAGATTGTGTAATTTCTATACAATTCATATAATGCAATAATAATCAATAAGTTATAATTACTAATAAATGTTTGACATAAGAAGTTCCCTTTAACTTCCCAAACTTACCTCACTGTGTGGTTGATTGTGTATAAAAGCTATTGACAGCAGCTTTCATACATGGTCGGGGAAGAGCCGTTTAACGGAAAGTATCGGGGTCCATCCTATTCCCAAACCGGGGATTTCAATCCACCGCTCGGCCGTTCGTGTATGGTGATATCATGCCAGTGATGAGACCTACCGAGCCCCCATTCTGGATCACCACCTCCCTCGAGTCCATGTCCCGCGAAATGTGGGAGTCACTCTGCGACGGCTGTGCAAAATGCTGCCTGCAGAAGGTGGAGGACGAGGAGACGCGGCAGATCTTCTACACCAACATCGTCTGTGATCTTCTGGACCTCGATCTCTGCCGCTGCACACACTACCGGGAGCGGTCGAGGCTGGTGCCCAACTGTGTCACCCTGAAGCCAAAGGATTTGACCGATCCCTACTGGCTGCCGCAGACATGCGCCTATCGCCTGGTGGCAGAGGGAAAACCCCTGCCCGATTGGCATCCGCTGATATCAGGCGACCTCAAGAGTGTGGAAAATGCGGGCCACTCCATCCGCGGCAAGGTGGTGAGAGAGTCCGAGGCGGACGATTGGGAACACCATCTGATCGACTGGATATAGCCCGGACCTGGCCAGGATATGATGAGTCCGCAAATGAACGCTAATGAACGCAAATTAAGAATATTTCATGTAATTCAATGAGTTAAAAAAACACAACCCTGGCTCAATACCGTTTCCCAATCCATTTGATCTCCATTCATGGGCAATCGAGAGTGATGCATGATCACATAAATGTTTCTATTTGCCACAAATTTGAAATCATTTGCGTTCATTTGCGTTCATTTGCGGACTAATAGTGATTTTCCTCTAGACTAAACTTCAGATCCACTTGATGAACTCAATCGCGACACTGACCGAATTTCTCGAGTCCGGCGGGCTCCGAGTCGACATCTCCGACATGGGACGACGGATCGTCGCCATTCCGAGAGCGGCGTTCATTCAATTTGAACAGACCGAGACAGCCTACCCATACCCGCTGCAACAGCAGGCCTGGTTCGCCCTCACCCTGGCCGATCCGAAGCAGCCGCAGCTCGATCCCATGATCTGGTTTATCCGCTTTCCCCTGGATGAACAGGCAAAGCTTATGCTGGCGGCAAGGGATGAGATGATGCACTTGCTGGTGGAGAGTCTTGGCGGCAAACCGAATAGAGATGGCATGGAGAGCGCATTGGAGAACAATCCCTATGCCTTCCAGCCCAAGCAGGAGCGCTTGGCGCTGTTTCATGCGCGCCTGACGCGTGCCTTGAATCAGCCGGCCTCCCGTTTCTACGACCATGCCAGGGCCTATTACGAGGGTGAGCTGGGATGGGACCAGTGGTCGTTCATCGGATATCAGGGGATTGCCGACCTTGCCGCCCGCCTCGATCAGGATGGCAACGCCCTGCGCATCGCCAATTCGATACCCGCGCTGCCGCCCTCCCCGCTGGAGGCGCTCTGTCACTGTCTCGAGAGTGAAATCACCCCCGATTCCATCGCCAAGGCACTGGTGCTGCGAGCCGTCTCGACCCTGCAGCAGGAGGCGCCCAATCCGCAGCTAGTGACCGCCGCGGTGCGCGGGCTGGCCAGGAGCCGATCAGGAGCTATTCGTGATGGCCTGATCCGGCAACTCCTCGATCATCCCCTCTCCCGACGCAGCGACATCCTCGCCGCCATTGCGGGACGCGCCTGGGAGGTGCTGGAGGATGCCCCGCTGCGCCAGCGCTATCTTGAGCGACTGGCGGAAAACGAGGCGGGTCAGGATTTCTTCAATGGCATCTTGAGCGACCTGCTCTATCTGCCACGACACGGGGCGCCATGCAGAGCAGCCTGCGTGACCCCAATCGCTCTTCACACCTGAGTCATATGATCGGCAATTTCTTCGCCCATGTCAGGGGTGGCTGAGCCGCCCCCGCATCGGGCGCTTGGACCAGGCTACATGTTTCCGATCATGGCATCGCCGAAGGCGGAGCAACTCAGCTCCTGAGGATTGTCCATCAGTCTGGCGAAATCATAGGTCACGGTCTTCGCGGAGATGGTATCGCCAAGGCTCTTGATGATCAGATCCGCCGCCTCGAACCAGCCCATGTGGCGCAGCATCATCTCCGCGGAAAGGATCAGTGAGCCGGGATTCACCTTATCCTGGCCCGCATACTTCGGCGCCGTGCCATGGGTCGCTTCAAACATCGCCACCTGGTCGGAGAGATTGGCTCCCGGGGCTATGCCGATACCGCCCACCTGGGCGGCCAGGGCGTCGGAGATGTAGTCGCCGTTCAGGTTCAGGGTCGCGATCACGCTATACTCTGCGGGGCGCAAGAGGATCTGTTGCAGGAAGGCGTCAGCGATCACATCCTTGATGATGATCTCCCTGCCACTCTTGGGATTCTTGAAGCTGCACCAGGGCCCGCCATCCAGCTCGACCGCACCGAACTCCTCCTTGGCCAGCTCATAGCCCCAATTCTTGAAGGCGCCCTCGGTGAACTTCATTATGTTACCCTTGTGCACCAGGGTCACCGAGTCGCGGTCGTTGTCGACGGCATACTGGATCGCCTTTCGCACCAGGCGCTTGGTGCCTTCACTGGAGACGGGTTTGACGCCGATGCCGGAGCTGCCCGGGAAGCGGATCTTGCTGACCCCCATCTCATTCTGCAGAAAGTCGATCACCTGCTTTGCCTCGTCGCTGCCGGACTCCCATTCGATGCCGGCATAGATATCCTCGGAGTTCTCCCTGAAGATCACCATGTCGGTCTTTTCCGGCTCCTTCAGCGGACTCGGGGTACCCTCGAAATAGCGTACCGGACGCAGACAGACATAGAGGTCGAGCTGCTGGCGCAGCGCCACGTTGAGGGAGCGGATACCGCCGCCCACCGGTGTCGTCAGCGGACCCTTGATGGAGACCACGAACTCCTTGACCGCATCCAGGCTCTCCTGGGGCAACCAGGTATCACTGTCGTAGACATGGGTCGCTTTCTCCCCGGCGTAGATCTCCATCCAGGCGATCTTCCTCTCTCCCGCGTAGGCCTTCTCCACCGCCGCATCGATAACCTTCAGCATCACCGGGCTGATATCCACGCCAATGCCATCGCCTTCAATGTAGGGAATTATGGGATTATCAGGAACGTTCAGCGCCCCATTCGCGTCAATGCTGATCTTTTCCCCCGTGGAAGGGATTTCTATCTTGTCATATGCCATGGATGTTTCCTGTGTTGCGAAAAACCGTGAAATGCGGCGCCCCGCCAAGCAGGCCGCTCAATCTAGTCAAAGCTGCAATTGTAGCTGTGTTTCGGGTGATCTTTGTAGGCCCATCGCCATTTGGTCACAAGAATGCCTCAAGATATTTTTTCAAATGCACACCAGACTGGGATAATTAGCGCCTAACTCATTGATAAAAAATGGTTTAACTCTATCCCATAGAGGCCGGTCAGTATCGCTCCAGGGAGATTTGATGACAAAATCCAATCAAAAAATGCCGGGGAACTGCTGAATTGACTGTTGGCGGAGTGGCGCAAAAGCCATTACCGGCAAACCGGAGTCCCCACACTAGGTGGTGATCGGCCTGCTCTGCCGCGGCCATTTACACAAATAGTATGAACCCGTTTTCCAGTCTCAGGGGGGTATTCTCAAGCCGCCGGGCGATTGTCCGCGATCCCCATTTGGAAGCTTAAGGATCTGAGTCCCGGCTCTCAGTATAGAGAAAACCTGAATAATATAATGGGACGGCAGGCCAAATCGTGGATGCTAACAGTGTAACTGTACTGAAATGCATGGGCCAGGCGCGCGCTACCTGGCGCTGGACGAAAAGGGCTTTGATGCACCTTGGCACCTCATTTCATCGATCGTTTGGAGGTCCAGGGAGATAGTACGGAACGATGTACATAATACATTCATGGAAAGGATAGCAAGAGTGGTGTCTAGTCGTACCCACCGTATCATCTTTTGTAAGCGCTTGAAGGACTATCTATGACAGGGACGATTCTGCTCAATTCATATGGAATTCTCTGGTTGCCCACGATCTCGTCGAGAAGACGCCGAGGTCAAAGTGGTGGAAGGATTAAGTATCGCATACCTTGAGTTCGCTGAATTCCCATAGAAGCATACGGCATTCGTTTTGGAATAACCTGGAGGATTGGCACCATGTTACAAAATACACTCTTTAGTCTGCCCGCATGGACCTGTGTGCTGTTTACACTCCTTGCCACGGAATTCTTGGTACAACCTGCCGCTGCCCAGACTCTGAATGTGCGCACGGAGATTGACGGATTTTTCAAGGACTATCTCGGGCGTTCCCTTACTGAGCGGGAACTCGAAGCAGCAGTATTGGACTATCAAGGACATTTTGGGAATCCGGGTCACTGCAACGCTGCTTGCGAGACGGCCTTACAGTCACATAGCGCCAGTCGTAGCCATCTGGCTCAAACTCCGGATACACCAAAAGAGTTGCTGCTGCGCCATATCTACTTGAAAAACGCAGTCTTCAATCCACGCAATCAAGGTGGAATTATCCTCAAACTTCTGGCAGAACCCGACCCTGTTGCATTCGTCGACTTCAAGGAACAGAGACTCATGACCAAGCGCGATCTGGAAGCCTTGGTCGCTCTGCTTTATATGTCAAAGAGCGGTAAACTCGGCTTGCCCACGCGACTCAACGCAAGGCAGTTTGCAGAGGCCAAGGCCTTCCTGGCAACCCAGTATGCCGGCAATACCGGGCGCAGACTCCCTATCCTGTTTGTTATCGCCGTAGAACTCTATACCGGTATAGCGCGAGACTGGGAGCGGCTGTCAAAGGCAGATCGCACTGCGACCCTGGTCTACCTCGAGGAGGGAGGCATGAAGCGCGCCCAAAATACCTTACCGGCGCGGCTTTTTCAACAATTCCTGGATATCGATGCAAAGGCGGCCCAGGACATTGCTGACAAACAAGCCCTGGAAGCGTTTGCCACAATGTCCCAACGTATTGACAGACTCAGCGAGTTGATGGGTCGTGCTGAGGTGATCCACTATTTAGGCGAGATCAGTCGAATGTAGTGCTAGCGCAGGATCAGCCACTGAAACCCTGTATCTTACCGGCCCAACGCTTGCGTTGTGTCTATCCAAGGTGAATGACGCCCAACCGCGAGGATCGATAACGTTAAATGACAAATGGGCAGGCGTGTTGATATACACAGCGAAGACGGCCCTTTCATCTTAATCAATGACTCAAGATGTCGTCATAATGCACGCTACAAGAGGTTAATAAATGCCTAATTCTGTAGAATATTTATACGAATGATCTCTACGATTGGGTCTCCTCAGCATGATTACAGGGAGGATGAATGACAGAATCCAATCAAAAAACCCCGGGGAAATTGCTCAATTCGCTGTTGGCAGAGTGGCAGAAGGCCATTATCGGCAAACCGGAGACCCTGCACCTGGTGATGATCAGCCTGCTCTGCCGCGGACATCTGTTGCTCGAGGATCTGCCGGGACTGGGCAAAACGACCCTGGCGAAGACGGTGGCGAAGAGCCTGGACCTGACCTTCAAGCGGATTCAATGCACCCCGGATCTGCTGCCCGCCGATATCACCGGCGTCAACATGTTCGATCAGAAGGCCCAGGCGTTCCGCTTCCTGCCCGGCCCGGTGTTCACCAATATCCTGCTCGCCGACGAGATCAACCGCACATCGCCCCGCACCCAGTCCGCCCTGTTGGAGGCGATGGCGGAGCGCACGGTCACGGTGGATCGCAAGACCCGCAAGCTGCCGGCCAGCTTCATGGTCATCGCGACCCAGAATCCCATCGAATTCAGTGGCACCTTTCCACTGCCCGAGGCGCAGCTGGATCGTTTTTTCATGCGCGTCTCCCTGGGCTATCCCGGGCTGGATGACGAAACCCGCATCATGCAGATGAACCGGCAAGACGACCCCCTCGAGCAGGTCAGCGCAAAGATCGACGAAGGGTCGCTGCACAAGCTGCAACATGCGGTGACCAGGATCCAGCTCGAACAGAAGGTCATCGACTACATCGCGGCGCTCGTCGATGCCACGCGCAAGCACAAGCGGGTACGCCTGGGCGTCAGCCCCCGAGGCTCCATATCCCTGATGAAGGCGGCACAGGCAAGCGCGTTGCTGCATGACGAGCGCTTCGTCACCCCCCAGAGGGTGCAGGAACTGGTGGTGCCGGTACTCGCCCATCGCATGCTGCTGAGAAGTAACAGCGATAACGATGAGAAGCTGCTGCAGGAGATCGTCGATGCCACGCCGGTTCCCGCGATGCCGGGGAGAGAGGAGAAGAAGCAGAATAGCGAGTCTGTCTTCGAACTGGCCGAGTAGAGCGGATGAAGCAAGAGGCCCTGCTATCCAACCGGCTGCCGCCGGAATTCGTTGCCTGGCTGCAGCGCTGGTTCAATCTGCACCTGGTCATCTGGCTGCTGTCGCTGGCCTGTTTTATCGCGGCATGGAATCGGGGTCTGGCGCTGCTCTACGGTCTCTCGGCGCTGGCCCTGTCACTGCTGTTGATCTCGCACCTGATGCCGAGACTGCAGCTGCGCGGCATCGGCGTGGAACGCTCGCCCCTGGGCGACCTCACCGCCGGGAGCGAGGGCGAACTGGCCTATCGAATCACTACCCAAGGCCGGCGCTACCATCTTCAGTTGAGGGATCCGCTGCCCTTTGCCGAAGCGGAGCAGATGCTGTTTGTCTCGCGCTGCGACAGGGCGGTTGAGGCCCGCACGAAATTTCGTTGCGAACTGCGCGGTCGATACCGGCTTCGGCAGATCACCCTCGCCTCCGCCTATCCCTTCGGCGTGGTGAATTACTGCCGGCAGCTATCAACCGAGCCCCTCGAGGTCCTGGTTCTGCCACGGGTATACGATCTGCGGCAGATTCCCCTGCCGGTGACCGCGGATGCCAACAGCGACGGTGATCTGCCGATTCCGCAACAGGGCGGCCAGGATCAGTTCGCGGCGGTGCGGGAGTATGTCCAGGGCGACAGCCTGCGCCATATCCACTGGCGGGCCTCGGCCCGACGCCAGCAGCTGGTGGTCAAGGAGTATGAACGCAGCGATCGCCCGGTGCTCTTGGTGGCGCTCGACTGCCGCGCGGCCTTCAACCACGGCGAAGGGGGGCGAACCAGCTTCGAATACGCCATCTCCATCGCCGCCTCCATGATCCACTTTGCCAGCCGCGAGGGGATGCAGGCGATCTTGGTGACGGAGAACGGCGCATGGCACGAGCAGGTCATTCCCGCCTACACGGCGGATCTCTACGATCTCTATGCCTATCTCGCGACCCTGGAGAGCAACGGCTCTCAAAGCAGCGCCGAGCTGATCGAGCAGGCGGTGATCAGATTTCCCCAGGCCAATCTGATTACGGGATTCCGTCTCCTGGACGATGGCGTGCTGCCGACCCTCCCCCCCTATCTGACCCATGTCGATATCGAGATGGATGCCGAGAGCTTTCTCTTTCCCATGCGCAGCGATCGAGCCAGCGGCAGCCATCGCCAGGGCAATCGGCTGATCTATCAGGTCAATGCCCTCACTTCGTTGCGGGAGCTGTTTCAATGAAGCTCGGCTCACTCAAGGTCGTCTATTGGTACAGCATGGTCTCGGCGGTAGCGGCCGGCGCGGTGCTGTTTGCCTACCTGGGGTTCATCGCGGCGCTCCTGGGTTCCATCCTGGTGATGCCCCTGACCCACTTCATCCTGGTCCTGGTGGCGCGCGTCGATGAGGAGGCGAGCCCCTACCTGAAGATCTCGGAGCAGATCGCGGCGATGGGCATACTGCTCTTTCTGCCGTTGCTGATCCTCAACGGCATCCTGCCCGCGCTGTTGGTGTTCATAGCATTCGCCCACCTTGCGCTGCTTTTTCAAACCCACGACTACCGTCGGCTCTACATCGGCCTGGCGGTGGGGTTCACCGCGCTGATCGCCGGCGCGGTGGAGTCGAAGTCGGGGATCTACCTGTTCTTTTTTCTCGCCTATGCGGCGACCATCAGCATAACCCTGGGCTATGCCTATATCGAGCCGCTGAGCAACAACCGCTCGCAGTGGAACCCCCTCGACCAGCTGCGCGCCGCCGCCTGGCTGATAGGCGTCGCCCTGGTGATCTATCTGATCGTGCCCCGCTTCCCCGCGGGCAATATCGGCGCGATTCCCGGCTCGGATCACTTCTATGAGAACCAGGCGTGGGAGCAGGAGGCGAAACAGCATCACGCCAATGACGCCGAGGAGAGTCCCGCCCGGTCCCTGCTCCAGGCCCTGGCGGATAGGTTTGACCGGGAGGGTTCGGATCGAAACCCCGATCGAAGCGCCGACAGACCATCCGCCGAGTCCCCGTTCCGCTATCGCGGATTCGACTACGAGATGGATATAGACAACCCCGATGATCAGGGCGACCGCTTCAGCAATGCGATCGTGGCCCATGTGCGCGCCGACCGTCCCCTCTATCTGCGTGCACGCATCTTCGACCGTTTCGACGGCCTGCGCTGGTACAGCTCTGCACAACAGCTGAGCAAGCTGAAACTCTCCCGCGGGGAGATCGAGCTGCAGCCTTCGACCCTCGCATCCGCGGACAGGGTAGTGGAACACTACGAGGTCTTCATCGAGCGCGACCTGGGGGACTATATCCCCGCGGCCGCGGTACCGCTTAAGGTCAACTTCCCCGCAACCGTGATGGGCGTTGACGCATTCGGCCAACTCCACTCACCGGGGGCACTGCGAAACGGCACCGCCTATGCCGTGGAGTCGTTGCGTACCTACCATAAGGGACGGACCTTTGCCGAAACCGACTATGTGGAACTGCCCAACTTCACCCAGTTGCCGAAGGATCTCGATCCCCGCATCGGCCGACTGGCGGAGCAGATTGCCGATCCCTACCACAACCAGTTCACCAAGGCGCTGGCGTTGGAGCAGCACCTGCGCAACAGCTACGACTACGATTTCGACTCCATCTTCAATTCACAACAGCACACGCCATTGAGCCGGTTTCTGTTCGAGACCAGGAAGGGGCACTGTGAATATTTCGCCAGTGCCCTTGCGGTCATGTTGCGCACCCAGGGCATTCCCTCCCGCCTGGTCACCGGGTTTTCCGCCACCAACCAGAATCCCCTGACCGGCTATTACGATATCTATGCCCTGGACGGCCATGCCTGGGTGGAGGCCTATGTGGACGGGATCGGCTGGCTCGAGCTGGAGCCTACCGCCTACTACGACGGCCCGGCGATGGATAACGAGACCCTCTCAGCGGATCAGATCAACGACTATGTGGAGCGCCAGTTGCGCCTGCAGCAGGCGATGGGTGACAGCGACCTCAGCCTCGAGATGGTGATGACCGCGCTCTGGCAGACAGGCTATATCCTCTTCACCTGGGTGGGGGCCTATCTTAAGCTGCTGTTGCTCAACACCTGGCCCTGGCTCACCGGCATCGGGGCAATCCTGGTGTGCCTATGGATGTTGTGGCCGCAGATCGCGCCCAGATGGCATGCCTACCGGATCAGGCGGCGCCTCCTCTCTGCAGAGGGTGTCTCAGCCGACGAGGCGGTGGCCAACCATCTGCAGGCGATCGATGACCTGCTGCGCAACGCCGGCTACCAGAGACCCGTGGGACTGACCATCGAGAAGCTGCTCGACAGGCTGGCGGCGCTTGAGATCCCGCTCCATGCCGACAGAATCTCCCGCGAGTTCAATCATCTCAACTACTCAGACCGCAGGATCGAGGTCGACCTGGCGCACTACAGCCAGATCTTCGAGCGGCTCTATTCCCTGGGGCATGCGGCCCTCAGGCAGCGCATCCACGACCTGCGCTGATCCGCTGCCGCATCAATCCTTGACGGCATTGGCGAGTAGCAGGCGCTGAAAGTCATTGGCGGGAACGGGCCGGGAAAAGAAGTAGCCCTGGTAGTAGTCGCAACCCAGGTTCCTCAGTTTGGCCAGTTGCAATGCGGTCTCGACACCCTCCGCCGTGACCTGCATATCGAGATTGTGCGCCATGGCGTGAATGGTCGAAACGATCACCTCGTTCTCATCCTCGGCCTGCATCTTCTGAATAAAGCTGCGATCGATCTTCAACTTGTCGATGGGAAAGCGGGTCAAATAGGCCAGGGATGAGTAGCCGGTCCCGAAATCATCAATCGTCATGGTCAGACCCATCTCACTGAGCTGCCTGATTTTCATGATCGACTGCTCCGTATCCTGCATCAAAATGCTCTCGGTAAGCTCGAGTTCGATCCTATCGACGGGGATGCGATACATCCCCAGCTTGCTGGAGATCTCGTCGACCAGTCCGATGCTTCGAAACTGATGGGGAGAGATGTTCAATGCCAGCCTGAAGCCTTGATGATCCGGCAGCCGCCAGGATTCCAGATCTTTGCATGCCTGCCGGAATATGACGGCGGCGATCTCATCGATCAGTCCGGACTCCTCTGCAACCGGAATGAATCTTCCCGGCATCAGGGGCTCCTCCTCCGAGCCTATCCACCTGGCCAGCGCCTCGGCACCCACGATCCTGCCGTCGCTGACACTGACGATGGGTTGGTAATAGGGTACGATCTGATTGGATTGCAGGGCGACGTGGAGATCGGCTTCCAGGCGCAAGCGAAACTGCGCCTCCTCCGTCAGCTTCGGGGTATAGAACTTGAAGCTGTTACGTCCCGAATCTTTCGCCAGGTACATCGCGGCATCGGCATTCTTGATCAGGTCGGTGGCGTTCTCCCCATTCTGCGGATAGATGCTGATACCGACACTGGCGCCCACCGACAGCTCATGACCCTCAAAATGGATCGGTTCCTTGATCTCATCCAACAGCGCCTGGGCGATATCGGCTACCGTGCTCTCGGTCACCACATCCTCGATCAGCACCACGAACTCGTCGCCGCCGATGCGGGCGATGGTATCCTCTTCGCGCAGACGCTTGGCGAACCTCTCGGCCAGCAGTTTTAACAGCTTGTCACCCGTCGGGTGGCCGAGGCTGTCGTTGACGACCTTGAAATTATCCAGATCGAGAAAGAGCAGCGCGACCTCATTTTTGCTGCGGCGCGCCCGCTGCAGGGCATGCTCGATCCGGGAGAAGAGCAGAATCCGGTTCGGCAGCCCCGTCAGCGGATCGTAGTGCGCCATGCGCTCGAGCTGTTGCTCCGACTGCTTCAGCGCCGATATATCCGAGAACACCGCCACATAGTGCGTGGTCAAGCCATCGTCGTCCTGGATCGCGCTGATGTTGAGCCACTCCGGATAGATCTCGCCGCTTTTACGCCGGTTCCAGATCTCCCCCTGCCAATGACCCGCGGTAAGCAGCTGATCCCACATCTGCCGATAGAAATCCAGATTGTGCCTGCCCGATTTGAGCACACTCGGATTGCAGCCCAGCACCTCTTCCTCCTGGTAGCCGGTTATTTCGCCGAAGGCGCGGTTGACCGCGACGATTCTGGGAACGGTATCGGTTATGGTCACCGCCTCCTGGGTGCTTTCGAGCACCGCGGCGGCCTGTTTGAGCTTTTCATCGCTGCGCTTCTTCTCGATCAGCCTCCACAGATCACTCACCAGCATGGCGACCTGCTGCACATCGAGATCGGTATAGGGTTCACGCTTGTTGCCGACGCCGATCACCAGTCTCACCTTGTCAGCGTCGATCACCGGTACCGAAAGGTGGCGCAGCAGATGGATATGTCCCTCGGGATATCCCTTGCGCCCCTCCATCGATTGGTAGTCGTTATGGATCTGCGGTTTGCGGCTGCGCACGCAATCCGCCCAGACCCCCGCCTTGCTCAACGGATAGTGGGAGTCGAATGCGGCCTTGCAGTGGAGCAGGGTCTGCTTGGACCAGGTCACCAGCTCGATGGTTTCCTGATCATCGTTGACGAAATGGAGATAGCCGACACTGCTTTGGGTGAGGCTGGAGGCCTGTTCCAGGGCGATCTGCACGATCTCCTTTTCAGTCACGCTCGGCGCGCGCTTGGACAGCTCCAGCGAGGCCTCGAGCCTGTGTTGAACCAACCCACTGGTTGCCTCGGCCTGCTTGCGCCGGTTGATATCGATATGTACGCCGAGAATGCGGATGACCCTGTTTTCGGCATTCATCACCGCTGAGCCCCTCGCCATCATCCATATGTAGTCGCCACTCTTGTGCCTGAGGCGGAACTCCTCCATCCAGATTGGTTCAGGCGAAGCCAGATATTGCTCAATATGCCGTAGAACCCGTGCTTGATCATCGGGATGCAGATGATCCTTCCAGGTATCCAAGTGGTTTTCCAGTTCGTGATCCTGGTATCCAAGCTGCATCTTCCAACGGGGGGAAAGGTAGAGGGAGTTGTGCTCCAGATCCCAATCCCAGACCCCGTCCATGCTCGATTCGGTCAACAGCCTGTAACGCTCCTCGCTGGCCTTGAGGGCGGATTGCACCGCAATCGCATTGGTAACATCCTCATAGACCGCGGTGACATAGCCGCACGGTAGCCGGTAGACATGGTTCAGGCGCCAGCCGCGAATGCGTTCATCTTGATATTCAGTCGGGCCGAAGGTCTCGCTGTCGCCGCTCTTCATGACCCGGCGAAAAACATCCAGCAAGCCGAACGCTTCCACCCCGGGAAACACCTCGGTCACGGGACGCCCGATGACCTCCTCCCGCTTTACCTTGTCGGTTCTCTCAACCGAGGAATTGATATCGACAAATATGAAATCCCTGCCTTCGTCCACGGGTTGGTAGACTGCCACACCGAAATCGAGCTGCTTAAGCAACTCATCGGGATACTCCGCACAATGGTTATGCATGAATTCTTGAGACCGATCGGTGTTTTTAGGCTGTGTCAAGTCGCTAGTCCTGGCAAGAATTGTAATTCTTTGTCTAGGGCCTGTTAACACTAATCCAATACGCCCTGTTGAGCCTGAAAAAGCGCCAATCAAGGCGCGAGGAGAGAAGTTTGGTGACTCCAAATGAACGACGAGCAACGCCGAGTGGCGCTTTTTCAGGCACAACCCGAAGGGCTGGGTCTGTTTTTGCGCCCAGCGGCGTTATCATTCGCTCATGTAGAATAACTACACTACGCTCATTCTGCCTTGCTGGACACAAAAACAGCCCCAGCAGGGCGTATTGGATTAGTGTTAACAGGCCCTAGGGGTCCGGCTGACCCCTGCCTGGCAGTGCCCCCTGAGGAGCTGTATGTTTCATCCAGACAACAGGCACTCGAACTCATGGTATGTAATTAGTGTAAACCATATCCCCGATAATGCCCGGACGGAAACCGCGCCAGCTCGAGTCCGCATGATCCCATAGCCGCATGATGCGGTGGCAGAGGGCGCCAAATCACTGCATTCAGTGATCGATGCGTACCGATCGGGAATCCCTGGTTACCCCTTTCCTTTACCCTGTAAATAGATGCATGAATACAGTTATACTTATCGCCTAGCTATGAAACCAATTCTACGTTCGGCAGCGGCACGGGGGGATATCGACATGCATGGTTGTGAGTTCCGTACTGCAGGCATCATTCTGATCGCTACCCTGCTTTTCGGCTGCGACAAGCAACCGCCACCCGACACCAAGCGCGTGGTGCGTCCGGTGAAGAGCTTTGTCGTCGAGCAGGCCGGCTCCTCTGATATTCGTTCCTTCCCCGCGCGGATCGACGCCGGCAGAAAAGCGGACCTCTCCTTCAGGGTTGCGGGCAAGGTTACCCGGCTCTCGGTGAAAGAGGGTGATTATGTGGAGAAGGGTCAGCTGATCGCCACCCTGGATATCACCGACTACAGGATTGCCTTCAACAACCGCAAGGCGAATTTCGACAAGGCGAAGAAGGACTATGCCCGCGCCCAGGAGCTGGTGAAAAAAGGACACATCTCGAAGATGGATTACGATCGCCTGGAAGCCGAGTTCAAGAGTGCGAACTCCGCCTTGGAATCCGCTCAGCAGGAACTCAATTACACCAAACTGACCGCTCCGTTCAAGGGCATCATCGCAAAGCGCCATATCGAAAACTTCGAAGAGATACAAGCCAAGCAGGTGATCCTGGATCTGCAGGATATCACCACCCTGGAGGTGAAATTCGATGTGCCTGAGAGTCAGCTTCGTGAACTCCAACCGGACCGGGAGTCACCGGAAGCGAGACGCAATCAGATCCCGGTCAGCGTCAGCTTCTCCGATCTGCCGGGTAAATCCTACCCCCTCACCTTCCGTGAAGTCAGCACCAAGGCCGATGCGAAAACCCAGACCTTTGAGGTGACCTATACCATGCCTCAGGTTGACGACGTCACCATTCTGCCGGGCATGTCTGCCACCGCGATTGTCGACTTGAGCGGCTTTCTCAACAAAAGCCAGCGTCACCTGGTCCCGGCAACGGCGATCGTCGGCGCTGGCGATCTCGAGCCCAGGGCCTGGGTCATAGATCAACAAAGCATGACCGTCAAATCCCGCAAGGTGAAGATCGGCCGGCTCCTGGGAAGCCGGATCGAGATCCTGGAAGGCCTCAAACCAGGCGAGCGGATCGTCACCGCCGGCACTCCCTTTCTGCTCGAGGATATGGAAGTCAGGCTACTGCCCGAGCGGGAGCAGGCGGAACCCCGTACCCGGGACCTTAAAGACCAGTGACGCCTGATCAGATACCAACAGCGATGAGGGGCGCGGGATGAACATCGGCGAATACTCGGTTCGCACGCCAGTGATCTCCTGGTTGCTGGTGATCATCATGCTCGGCGGCGGGCTGTGGGCATTCGAGCGCATCGGCAAACTGGAAGACCCCGCCTTCACCATCAAGATGGCCAAGATCATCACCTACTATCCGGGAGCCTCCGCCAAGCAGGTTCAGGATGAGGTCACCTACCACGTGGAGGATGCCATCCAACGCATGGAACAGGTGAAGCAGATCAGGATGTCGATCTCCAGGCCCGGTGTATCCGATATCCAGATCGAATTCAAAGACAAGTACCGCGCCGACGACTTCCCCAATATCTTCGACGAGTTGCGGCGCAAGATCGCCGACATGCAAGGCAGGCTGCCCCCAGGTGCCCAGAGCCCCATCGTGATCGATGACTTTGGCGATGTCTTCGGTGTCTATCTGGCGCTTACCGGGGAGGGTTACAGCTGGCGCGATCTGTGGGATGTTGCCGACGCCCTCAAACGCCAGCTGGTGCTGGTGCCCGGCATCCGCAAGATCGCCATCGGCGGAGCGCAGAAGGAGGTGGTCTACGTGGACATCTCCCGCGCGCAGCTGGGTGAATTGGGGATATCACCGAGCCAGATCTCCCAGATCCTGGAATCGCAGAATGTCGTGGTCACCGCGGGTAACGCCAGTGTCGGCAGTGAGTATCTGCGCATCGAACCCACCGGGGAGTTCCATTCGGTCAAGGCGATCGGCGACGTGCTGATCGGTTCAGACGAGAAAAAGCTGGTCTACCTCAAGGATATCGCCGAGATCACCCGTGCCTATGAGGCGATCCCCAGTCAGATGTACTATGTCGACGGCAAGCCGGCGTTGACCCTGGGCATCTCCATGCAGGCCGGTGAGAACGTGGTTGCGGTGGGAGAGATCCTGCGTCAGCGGGTGATGGAACTCATCCCAACCGTTCCCCTCGGCATGGATCTGATCGAGATCTACAATCAACCCGCCGAGGTTGAGAGATCTGTCGGCGGTTTCATCGTCAGCGTCGGCCAGGCGGTGGCCATCGTGATTGTGGTGCTGCTGCTTTTCATGGGGCTGCGGGTGGGCTTCATCATCGGTGCGGTGCTGCTGATCACCGTCGCCGGCACCCTCTTCATCATGCACCTCGAAGGGATTGAACTGCAGCGCATCTCATTGGGTGCGCTGGTGATTGCCCTCGGCATGCTGGTGGACAACGCCATTGTGGTGGCCGAGGGCATGCTGGTGCGCGTCCAGGCCGGCATGCAGGCGGCGGATGCGGCGCGGGAGACGGTTGGCAAGACCATCTGGGCCCTCTTGGGCGGCACCGTGATCGGCATCCTGGCGTTCTCCGCCATCGGCCTTTCACCGGACAGCACCGGCGAGTTCACCAATTCCCTGTTCTGGGTGATTCTCTACTCCCTGCTGCTCTCCTGGATAACCGCCATCACCACCACCCCCCTGCTGTGCGCCCTGTTGCTGAAGCCCGGGCAACCCGGCGGTGACAACCCCAAGGACCCCTACGGCGGCGCAATCTTCACCCGCTTCCGCGGCCTTGTGGATCGGGCCATCCGGCTGCGGTGGATCACGGTCGCTATCGTGGTCTCGCTATTCATCCTGGCGGTCATCGGTTTCGGCAGTGTCAAGCAGGCCTTTTTCCCGGCGTCCAACACGCCCCTCTTTTTTGTCGATATCTGGGAGATCGAGGGGACCGATATCAGGAAGACCCGGGAAGACACCCTCAGCGTGGAGGCCTTTATCCGGGAGCAGGAGGGCGTGGTGCAGACGAGCGCCGCCATCGGCGGACCCCACCAGCGTTTCACCCTGGTCTATGACCCACGTGAGATCTCGCCGGTCTACGCCCAGATCATCGTCAAGACCGACACCCTGGAGCGCATCCCCGAAATCTGGTCCAAGGTGGAACACTACATGCGTGAGCGGCTGCCCTGGACCGACCCGATCATCAAATCGATGCGAATCGGTCCCGGCAGGGACAGCAAGATCGAAGCGCGCTTTCATGGACCCGATCCCGTCGTATTGCGGGGACTGTCGCTCAAGGCCCAGGCCATCATGCACGCCGACCCCAGGTCGAAGGACGTACGGGATGACTGGCGGCAACCGGTGAAATTGATTCGACCTGTCTTCAATGAACAGGTCGGCAGGCAGCTGGGCATCACCCGGGAGCATCTGGCAACCGCGCTGCAGTACGCCTATGACGGTACCCCGGTGGGCCGTTATCGCGACGGCATACGCATCCTTCCAATCCTGATGCGCGCCCCAGAAGCGGAGCGCAAGGACCCCGGCAACCTGCAGGACATCACTGTGTGGAGTCCGGTGCTGAACCAGTCGGTTCCGGCCGCCCAGGTGATCAGCGGTTATGAAACCCTGTTCGAGAACACCCTCCTACGCTCCCGTGACCGTATTCAGACCATCATCGCCTCCTGCAACTCGGTGGAGGAGTTGGCCACTCCACTGTTCAACCAGCTGAAGCCGAAAATCGAGGCGATGGCGCTGCCGCCGGGATACAGCTTCTCCTGGGGCGGCGAGTATGAGGATTCGGCAAATGCCCAAGGCGGGTTGATGAGTTCGCTGCCGGTGGGATTCCTGCTCATGATACTGGTGACGATCCTGCTGTTCGGCAAGATTCGCCAACCCCTGTTGATCTGGCTGACGGTGCCCCTGGCGGCTATCGGCATAACCGCCGGGCTGCTGGTGTTCAACGGGGCATTCGATTTCATGTCCCTGCTCGGCGCCCTCTCGCTGATCGGTCTGCTGATCAAGAACGCAATCGTTCTGATCGACGAGATCGACCAGCAAAGCGCAGGGGGAAAAGATGCCTACAGTGCAATCCTCGATTCAACCGTCAGCCGCCTGCGGCCGGTGGTGCTGGCCGCCGCCACCACCATCCTGGGACTGATCCCGCTGCTGCAGGATGTCTTCTTCGTCAACATGTCGCTGACCATCATGGCGGGACTCGGCTTTGCCACCCTGCTTACCCTGCTGATTGTACCCACCCTCTATGCCATGCTGTTCGGGATAAGACCACCCGCCTGACGGCGACAGGTTGATCCATCAGCGGCAAAGGGAACACTAGCGTCGCTGCGGCTAGCGGAAAAACCTTAATCTTTGTCTGGAGAAGGCAAGCCTAAGCTGTGGAATATTCACACTAAAAATTCTCACAATCTCATATAAACTTTAGTGTAAGCGGGTTAATCACCACCCCAGACGGAAAGGACAAGGCTGAGGTATACCAGGTAAAAGCCGAGGATGGCGCCCAGAGGAGGTGTCCCATCGCCAACATCTTCATATCCTATCGACGCGAAGACAGCGCGGACGTCACTGGACGCATCCATGACCGCCTAGCCGAACACTTTGGAGAATCGGCCGTGTTCATGGATGTGGACGATATCCCCCTGGGTGTCGATTTTTCCAAATATATCGATGAGAAGGTGGGCAAATGCGAAGTCCTCCTGGCCGTGGTCGGGCGGGACTGGCTCTCGGCCAGCGATGACGCCGGCAACCGCCGCCTCGATCTAGCCAGCGACTATGTCCGCATAGAGATAGAGTCAGCGCTGAAGCGCAATATACCGGTGGTACCCCTGTTGGTCCGTCGTGCATCGATGCCAGGCGCGAAGGACCTGCCGGAGAGTATCCGCGCATTCTCCAAGCGTAACGGCATGCCGGTAAGGCCCGATCCCGACTTTCGCACCGATTGCGACCGCCTGATCGAGGGCCTGGAAAGAGACCGAACGGGAACAAGGCCGATAGTATCCAATCGCACCAAGCCGGTAGCGATAGAAGCGAAATCCAAACCCAGGCGCCGCGCGATGGTGGCGGCAGGGATTGCCCTGGTCGGCGCACTCTTCGGATTATACCTGTGGTACACAGGAAGCCAGGCGCCGGCGCCCACCATTGTCGAGTTTCAGGCCCATCCCAACAGCATCGAGAATGGATCGGCTACCACGCTAAGATGGGTAACGAGGAACGCCCGGAAGGTGGTAATCCTACCCAACATCGGTACTGTATCCGCCTCCGGCTCGAAGGTGATAATGCCGACGGAAGACACCACATACACCCTGGCCGCAAGAGGCTCCGACAATGATACCGTCAAGCAAAGGCTCTCCATTGAAGTCAATTCGCAGGCCGCGGCCGCCATTCCCCAATCGAGACTCACCGTCGCAGAAAGCGCCATCAAGTTAGGCGAGTCCACAACCCTCAGCTGGCGCACCAAAGATGCCACTGAAGTAGAGATCCAGCCAGGCATCGGCTCCGTTGAAGCAAACGGCTCCATCAAAATCACCCCACGGCGGAATACATCCTACACACTGACCGCAAAAAGCCCCGTGGGAACGGCAACATCGACCACCCTGGTCAAGGTCGAGAGGACAACAATAGAGACAAGACCGACCATTATCACCCGACCGGCGATAAGATTGAGTCAATAACCAGGTGATCACGAATTGCATGAGCAAACCGCGGATCCGCGGGAATTGGTGTTTGGTCCGCAAATGAAGGCGAATAGACGCAAATAAGATTTATTTATGATCAATGCAGCGCCTCATTGACAAGGTTTGTACCAACAAAGTACATCAACAGTCCAATCCAACATCCTTTTTTTGCATGTGCTCAACAAGGTGAAGTTGATGACCAGAGGTCCCATCGTGGGCGGTGACATCTAATGCGTGCGTTTAATCGCCTTCGTTTGCGGTCTCTCACTCTTCTCTCCAAAGAACTATATTTGTAGGTAGGAAAGGAGGAGACAGACATGTCCATCCGTCGATTTCTCTACCTGTTGCTGCTCACCCTGATTCTCTTCTGTATCGATGCAGTCGCCAAGTTGGACTATGACGACTACAGCGCCGCTCGCGAAAGGATGGTGAGACTGATCGAACAGGATGTCCGTGAAACCAGCAGCTATCTCGATAAAGGGCAACTCGATTCCGGCATCATGAAGGTGCTCGCGGAGGTGCCGCGTCACCAGTTCGTGCCGGCCGACATCCGCGGCAGGGCCTATGAAAACCGCCCGCTCCCCATCGGTTACGGCCAGACCATCTCTCAGCCCTATATCGTGGCGATCATGACCGACCTGATCGCCCCCAAGCCGGGACACAAGGCGCTGGAGATCGGTACCGGCTCCGGTTACCAGGCCGCCGTGCTCTCACGCCTGGTCGAAAGGGTCTACACCATGGAGATCGTTGAGCCCCTGGGCAACCAGGCGACAGAACGACTGAAGCGACTCGGCTACGACAATATTGAGGTCGCCGTCGCCGACGGCTACTACGGCTGGAAGGAGCACGCCCCCTTCGACATCATCATCGTCACCGCCGCCGCCAGCCACATACCCCCTCCCCTGATCGAGCAGCTGAAACCGGGAGGGAAGATGATCATCCCGGTGGGCAGCCGCTTCATGACCCAACAGCTGCTGCTGGTCGATAAAGATGCGGAAAACGAGATCACTGTTCGGCAGATTCTACCGGTTAGGTTTGTGCCGCTTACTGGAGAGCATTGAATAATTTTGAATTTTAAATGTTGAATTTTGAATTGTATGTGTGCGCTTCGCGCACTTCTTATTTCAAAACTGCGAGTGTAGCTCGCACATTAATTCAACATTCATAATTCAAAATTCAAAATTGTTATGAATCGCCCACCCTATATTTCTCTTGCCATCCTCTCAGCGTCGGCGCTTGGCTACGAGATTCTGCTGATGCGGCTCTTCTCGATCATTCAGTGGCACCACTTCGCCTACATGATCATCGCCCTGGCGCTGCTCGGTTACGGCATCAGCGGCAGCCTGCTCTCGATCATTCAGCCGACAATTACCCGCCACTACAAATGGCTCTATCCCCTCTCCCTGATGCTATTCGCCTTCACTGCATTGGGGGGATTCCTTGTTGCCCAGTCACTCAGTTTCAACAGCGAGGAGCTGTTCTGGGATGTTCACCAGGCCATCAATCTGGCGATCATCTGCCTGCTGCTGGCACTGCCGTTCGTCTTCACCGCCGCTGCAATCTGCATGACCTTCATGGTCTACAGCGAAGAGCAGGTCTCCAGCATCTACGCCGTCGACCTGTTGGGGGCCGGTATCGGTGCATTGGGCATCGTGCTCGTGATGTTCCTGCTGATGCCGGAGCAGATCCTGGTTGCGATCACCCTGGCGGGCATGGCCGCCATGGCGGTTGCCGTATGGGAACTCAATCTCCCCTTCAAAGCGCGGCTCTATATTCCCCTCATGCTCATCGCGCTTCTGCTGCTCAACGCCACGCCCCGGATCACCCTCAGCTTCTCCCCCTACAAAGGACTGATGCAGACACTGCAGATCAAGGGCACTCGCATTGTCGACCGACACTCAAGCCCCCTGGGCTACCTTACCCTTGTCGCCAGCGACGAAATGCCGCTGCGCCACGCACCGGGATTGAGCCTGATCAATCCGCGGGAACCGCCGCAACAGCTGGGGCTCTTCACCGATGCGGACAACCTGTCCGCCATCACCCGCTTCAGCGGCGACCTCGACGCCCTCGGCTATCTCGACCGGACAACCTCGGCCCTCCCCTACCACCTGGCCAAGCCGGCGAAACTGCTGGTGATCGGCAGCGGCACCGGCGCCGACCTGCTGCTGGCCCGCTACCACCGGGTCGAATCGGTGGACGCCCTGGAACTCAATCCCCAGCTGGTCGAGCTAGTGAGGAACGACTACAAAACCTACGCCGGTGAAATCTATGACAACCCCTCCACCCGGCTGCACATCGCCGAGGCGCGGGACTTTCTCGGCCAAAGCGATAAAAAGTACGACCTGATCCAGATCGCCCTGGTCGATGCCGCCAGCGCCTCCTCGTCTGGCCTCTATGCCCTGAATGAAAGCTATCTCTATACCCATGAGGCGCTAGCGCTCTACCTCTCGCACCTGGCGCCGGACGGCTATCTCGCCATCACCCGCTGGATCAAGGTACCACCAAGAGACAGCCTGAAGCTCTTCCTCACCGCGCATCAGGCGATGGAGTCCATGGGACTGGATCGACTGGATAGACGTCTGCTGCTGATTCGAAACTGGCAGACCGCAACCCTACTTGTGAAGAACGGGATGTTTACCACTAATGAATTGGATCTTGCAGATGCCTTTAACCAGACCAGGCTCTTCGACACGGCCTACAGCCATCGCCTCAAGGAAGAACAGGCAAATCGATACAACCGGCTGCGCGAACCCTATTTCTATCGGGCCAGTAAACAGATTGTCTCTGGGAAAATGGATCAGCTCCTTCAGAGCTACAAATACGACCTCCAGCCAGCATCGGACGAGAGGCCCTACTTCCACCACTTCTTCAAGTGGGAGAGCTTTTTCGAGGCATTGAAGCTGCGCCACCAGGGCGGCATGCCGCTGATTGAGTGGGGATATATTATCCTGATCATTACACTTGTGATCACCGCGCTGCTGAGCGCCCTTTTAATACTGCTGCCATTGAGCATCATTTCTCGCAACACTGGGTCAACGGACGTTGGTGTCAGCCGCTGGCGTGTCTTCTACTACTTCTTCAGCATCGGTGTGGCGTTCCTCTTTATCGAGATCGCCACCATACAGAAATTCATACGTTTTCTGCATCATCCCATCTATGCCATATCGATCTCGCTTGCCGGATTCCTGCTGTTTGCAGGCCTAGGCAGCTTTGTCAGCGAGCGTTTGGCACAGAACCGTTCGCACTATCGAATTGCTGTCCTGGCGGTTCTTGTCATCGTCTTTGTATGTATCGGCTATCTGTTTCTCTTGGCGCCGCTGTTCGAATGGCTGGGCCACCTCCCCATGGCGTACAAATTCGTGGTCTCATCACTATTAATCGCACCATTGGCGTTCTTCATGGGGATGCCATTTCCATTGGCCATCTCATCTTTAAAACAGCAGGCCTCGAACCTGATCCCCTGGGCATGGGGGATTAACGGTTATGCCTCTGTGATCAGTGCCGGGTTGGCGACGTTGATCGCCATTGACCTTGGTTTTATTGTGGTTATTCTGATCGCGTCTCTGCTATATCTCTCGATATTAGGGACTTTTCCGGCTTTGAACAATCAAGCCAGAGGCCATACTTAAGTAACCGCATTGAAATAATTGAACACAAAATACTCATGCAATCCAAGGCCTTGTTGCAATTTAATCG
Organism: gamma proteobacterium symbiont of Ctena orbiculata; assembly: GCA_003058495.1. GTDB lineage: Bacteria > Pseudomonadota > Gammaproteobacteria > Chromatiales > Chromatiaceae > Thiodiazotropha. The sequence goes on from QBVC01000009.1 coordinate 99,781, forward strand.
GGTTATAGGGTAATCAGTTAAAGTTCGTTCTTACCTTGTCGATATGCAGTTATAGACCGAGTCTATCCTTGAATTTTCTTTCGTTCTCGCTTGAAAGAAGATTTCCGAAAAGCAGACTATCCTCAATGAAACATCAGCATGTTGAATGTATTGCACTACAGGATAATATCAGCGCTACTACTAATGGTGTCTGTATTGCTGTTTATTCTGATCCCTTTTGTTGAATCTCCATTTCAGGAGTTTGACTTCTATGGCCGCAATATCACCGGCAAGGCCCCCACTTTTTCGTTAACAGACACCCAGGGCGAGACCAGAACATTGGATGACTTTCGCGGCAGGTTTGTCTATCTGATGTTTGGCTATCTCGGATGTGATGATGTCTGCCACACCCAGGCGTTATCCTTCTACATGCTTAACAGGTCGATCGAGACAGATAGGGTGCAATTCCTCTATTTAGGCATGGACCCGGAAAACGATACAGCCAGGAAAATCGACAGCTATTTTGACTCCCGCGGCACTAATTTCACTGGATTGCTGGCCCGAAATATTGCTCATGCCCAGGCGATTGCCGGTGATTACAATGCCTATTTCAGCATAGAACCATCCAACGCCTATACCAACCGCAGTATCAATCACCCCGGATATATCTATCTCATTGATCCTGATGGGAATCTCCGCATGCTTTACAACGGCACAAATCTGCAGATTGGCCGGATGATCGATGACCTTAACCAAATAGCAACAGAATTTATCTGAACGATCATGGGAATAATCGCATGAAAAACATAGAAAATGTGTCTGCCAAAACGATTAGCCGCAGTAAAAAGCTGCTTCGATATGACAAATTACTTTTCATTATTCTGATGGCTCATCTGCCGGTTACGATGTTTCTGGTTCCCATGGGCTATGGGACGTCAGACTTCGCAATCTACGCTTCGCTATTGGTGGGCGCAGTATCTTCAGTCGCCTATTGGCTGTTGCGGGGTACACCAGGATTCGGAGTGATCAGCGGTGTGTTGCTTATGGCCTTCTCTGCCATCATGATTCAGGCCCAGCTGGGGCGCATCGAGATGCACTTCCACATCTTCTGCGCCTTAGCGCTGCTGTTGATCTACCGAAACTGGCTACCGGTAGTCGTGGCTGCCGGTGTAATTGCAATCCACCATCTGGCGCTTACCGGATTGCAGCTCAACCAGGTTCAGCTGGGTGATATGCCTCTGATGCTCTTCAACTATGGCTGCTCCTGGGGCATCGCCATTCTGCATGCTGTTTTTGTGGTGATTGAGAGCGCGGCTTTGATCTATTACAGCATCCTGATGAAGCGTGATGAGCGCGTCGCTGAGAGTTTGGTTGAGGCGGTTTCCAAGGCACACAATGAAAATGACCTCAGAATCCAGATTTCAGTTGGAGAAGGTAATGAAGTGACTCAGGCATTCAACGCCCTTATGGTCAAGTTTGCTGACCTGACCAGGGATGTTGCCAATGCTTCTCAGAGCATCATGCAATTTGCACAGCAGGTGGACACCACTTCCCATGACGCTCAGACTGAGGTCAGCGCACAGCATAGCCAGACAGAGATGGCGGCTACCGCGATCAGCGAAATGTCCCAGTCTATCCAGGAAGTGGCGAGCAATACCCAGATTGCCGCTGAAGTTGCGACCACGGCGAACAAGCAGGCACAGGAAGGTTACGAACTCTTCATCTCAGCAGAACGGGAAACGGCTGAGCTGCAAACCACCATGAGTGAGGCTTCGGAATCGATCAGGATGCTGGAGAACAATGCAGAAAACATAGGGTCCGTGGTGAATGTGATTCGCGGTATTTCTGAACAGACCAACCTGCTGGCACTCAATGCGGCAATCGAGGCAGCACGGGCCGGCGAGCAAGGTCGGGGGTTTGCAGTAGTGGCTGATGAGGTGCGAACACTGGCAAAACGCACCCAGGAGTCCACCCAGGAAATTCAGGGCATTATCGAGAAACTCCAGCAGGATACCCGGACTTCCGTCACCAAAATCAGCTATGGACAGGAGAAGACCACAGTGACATCGGAAGGTATTAAGAAAGCAGGGGCGGCACTGCAGCAGATTCTCAGCTCGGCTTCCGACATCAACAATATGGCCATTCAGATCGCCCAGGCTACCGAAGAGCAGAGTACGGTGTCTGGCACTATTGCAGAGAACATTACACGGATCTCTGATTCAAGTAATTCAGTGGTGGAGAAGGCGGAGGAAAACGCCCTCTCAGCGGCAAGGTTGACAGAGGTTTCCGACAAAATGAGGCTGTTGATTTCAGACTACAGTTACTAGCTCCCGTAATTGAACCTGCCCGTAATTTCAAACCAGACGAGATTCACTGACAAGAAATCAGGGCAGAGCATAACCGGAACATACGGTTATGCTTCCGTGATCGGTGCTGAATTGGCAACGCTGATGTCCATCAATGTTGAATTCACCGCGGTTATATCCTCATCGCCACATGCATTATCTTTCAATATTGGTGGCGTTTCCGACCCTGGTTGATTACACGAGAGACTAAAAATTGCGAGTAAGTCTATTATCGAACCAGTCTTCAATCAGCCACTCTACGCCTTACCAACTCAACCCGCCGGTTCTTTGCCCGGCCGGCCTCCATTTCATTACTGCTGACCGGTGCTGCTGGCCCGACACCAAGCGCGGTCAGTCTGCTGTTTTCGATGCCTGCAGTAACCAATTCCTCAACGACGGTATTGGCGCGTTTCAGGGAAAGATTCTGGTTGTAAGTCAGGCTTCCCACATCGTCAGTGTGTCCAACCACATAGAGTTGCAGGGTCGATGCTGATTTCAATGCCTTCACGATCTCGGCAATCGTCTCCTTGGACTCCGGTCTCAAGGTCGCTTTATCGTGATCGAACTTGATGCCGTACAAGGCCACGTGCCCGGACTCCGCTATTTGCTGCTGCATTTCGGATGCGTCGACAAATTCCAGCGTTGCTTCGAAATCGCCGACCTCCAGGACTTCAACCAGTATCACGACCCGTTCCCGGTGGTTCTTGTTGGGGTTGTTCGCTGCAATCGCGGCGGCAAATACACCGACATGGTATCTGGCACTGTCTGTTGTCACCTCAGCATAGCGATATGCCGGTGAAGTGAAATTGTGGGAGAATCCCAGTAGGTAAAACGGGTGAGTCAACCCCTCGGTGGGAACCATTGTATTCCGCGTCCATAGTGTGGTCGCAAGCAGATGGCTTTTGCATCCGGCGTTTTTACAACTGTATATCTCGTTGGCTTCTCCCAGGTCCCTCAAGGCAACGTCATAGTTTTTCTGCACCATCAGCGGCGTATCGCCCGGTTTCGCCAGGTAGAGAATGCGCGTCCGTTTTCCCTCCGGATTGATTACCGTTAGCTTTTTACCCCCATCTTCCTTGAGAAAATTGGCGGCGTCGTACTCATTATATTCAAAACCGAGGATTTCCGAACCGGTCACACGTAATATTTCCGGGTGGTCGCGACTGCCCGGCATGTCGCCTGCATAAGCATTAGCCGCGAACAAGATCACTGAAAGCAAAATGAGAAAACAGTGGTGCATGTGTCAATCTCCTTTTGCGAGCGAGTATAGATCAGGATGAAAGGTTTATCTGCCCGAATGTGAATATTCACACCTGCAATCTCCACACTACAACTACAATCTGCATGAGAATACAATTACCCTGACCCATGACGACGGAGACAAATTGATGATATGAGCGATGAACGCTGTATAAAGTGGCTGAACGACTGCCGGAACCGCGGAGAAGGTCTGCAGCAAGCAGTGATGAAAGCCGGCCAGCAGATGCTCGAGCTCGAAACGTTGGCGCACTCTTTTCGCCTATATCAGCAGGACTTTGTGCTGCGTGCCAACTCATGAAAATTCCAGCGATACTGTTTATCTCTCTCATCTTTTTGACTAGTAACGCAGCAGCGGACAATAGAGAGAGAACTCTATGTGGATCTATCCAAGAGCCCTTTCTCTTCTGGCTTTGGAGTACAGCGGCGCCGAATCCTGACCAGGATAGAGCATTGGTTTCACCCCTAGTCGAGCAAACACAATTCACCACCTCTGATAACAAAATACTCCGAGGCTACAGATACAACTCGCACAATGGAGAGAACAAGAGAATCCGAGCTGAAGGTTACGTCCTGATGGCCCTGGGAAATGCCATGCTCGCAGATCAAATCATTACATCCCTGAAATACTTGTCGTCAAGCGGTTTCGATGTGTATATCTTCGACTACAGGGGTTATGGCAACTCGGAAGGGAAGAGAAGAATTAATGCAATCATCGAGGACTATAAGGAGATCATCGACTCATTGAATTCCAAATACGACAAGCGCTTGCTTTACGGCGTCTCTCTCGGCGGAGCCGTCATCATGAACGCAATCGGATCAGGCGTGGAGTACGATTCAGCGGTAATCGATTCAAGCCCGAGCCGGTTTTCCGACTTTGGCTGCCCTGAACCTATCGATCCGGTTAACAATCTTCCGGATGACGCCAGTAAAATCTTTGTCATAACCGGAAAAGAGGATCAGGTGCTGGATTCCGACATGACCGCTCCTTTGAGGGAGGAAGCGCAACGGCGAGGGGCCAAGGTATTGGATGGTGTGAATTTTTCGCACCCTTACATGGATCGAAGCCTGGAAGCGCATTTGGCAAGAATGAAGTTGATACAGGACTATTTCACGGAAGTCCAGACTGAACCCTATGAGTGAATTATAATTGAGATGGGTGTGTCACACTGTAGGAGAGCGGACATGGCGGAGCATGACTGTGAACACTGTAAGCTAAGGAACAGATATGACGAAAATCCTAACTCCATGGTGGGCAGGGTTTGGCGCTGGCATATCAATTTCTGCCCCGGATGGAAAAAATACTACTTATCGGTTTCAGAGAGTGAAAGGGCTGAACTGGACAGCAAGTATAATTTTACTAAATACAGAGAAGTTCACTGATTGATTGCACAGCGGGGTGCCGGCTCTCCGGCACCCCTTCCTCTCGGCGTTCAAGAAGAAACGCCATGTCAGTGTCTATTGCCCTCTTTCAGGACATCGATCCATACCATTCGATGATCCGAACTGGGAAACGGCCAGTCCCCCACCAGATCGAACAGGGGATCGTTCGCCGCGGGCCAGAATACGCCTGCATTCACCATATCCAGCCCCATGGAGGGCAGCACATAGTCGACCCGCAGGTTACCCGGGGTCCAGTCTGCGAAATCGGCGGTATCGAAATCCGCACCGCCCAGGTGGGTCGTGTTGATCCCGCCCTGCCTCAGCGCCGCATCGGCGCCGCCGATGCTGACCGGGGTGATCGAGGTGTTGACCAGGGGTGAGGCCAGCAGCTTGGCGGCCGGATTGCCGGTGCTGTCGCCGTCATGGGGATCGGCATTGAGATCGCCCAGGATCACGAACTGCTCGCCCGGTTTCAAGCCGCCGACGCGGCCCTTGTCGTCGTAGATATAGTCGGCCCCCGCGATGTAGTCGATCCAGAAGCGGATCTCATCGTGGTTGCGGCGGCCGTTGCGGTCTTCGTCGCCATCGAACACGGGGGGCGTGGGATGGCTCGCCAGAACATGCACCACCCTCCCCTTCACCTTCAGCGGAATATCCCAGTGGCTCTTGGAGGAGAGACGCAGCAGCTCCTGCTCCTCGGCACTGTACCAATCAGTCGGCAGCATGGAGTCTGGCATGTCCTTCCACAGGAAGTGCTGGAAGCTGCGCACCCTCTTGCGCTGTATGGGATAGCGGGACAACACCACCATACCGTACTGGCCGGGGTAGAAACCAAAGCCCTGTGCGTCCCCCGGGCCGTCGCTGGATCCGTCGTTGTCCATGTCGAGACCGGTGGGGATACCTGTGTTGGACTCGGCGAAATAGACATGCCTGTACTTGATCCGCCTGGCCCCATTCTGTCTTTTGCCAAGGTAGTTGCGCATGAAGTGGCGTATCGCTGTGCCTGACGGGTCGTAGTCGAACTCGTTCAGCAGCAATACATCAGGCCGTACGCGCTGGATGATTTCGGCCACTGCCTTCGCCTGCGGATCATCGGCCGTGGAGAGATCGCTTATCAGCTCACCGGCCGCGGAACGATTCAGCGATGCGTTGAAGGTTGCGAAGCGCAGGGTCTTGTCGAGCTCCTCCATGTTGAGGCGCAGCAGCACCGGATCGTGGTCGCTGGCGGCATCATAGAACTCGCTGTTGAGATGCACGGCATCGTACTCCGCGCGCGCCGCCAGATTGTGGGTCACCAGGATGTGGTCCAGGGCCTGGGCGTTGCCCTGGTAATTGTAGCTGTAGCGCTCAAGGGCCGGCAGGCTCTCGGTCATGTTGACCAGGTCAGGGGTATCGCCCCCTTTCAACACCCTCAGCGGCTGCATGAACTCGAACTCGTTTAGGTCACCCAGCACCACCACGTTCGCCTCCGGATCCGCCTCCAGGATCGAGGTGACGAGGCCGTTCACCACCCCCGCCTGGGCGATACGCTCATCCTCGCTGCCGTTGACCGGCGGCTGCACCTGGCCGAACAGCGGGGTGCTGCCCCCCTTCGACGAAAAGTGGTTGTTGATCAGGTGGAACTCATCGTCTGCGGCCTTGAAGCGCGCATAGAGGGGCTTGCGGCTATCGGAAAAGGCATCCCCATCGGAGAGATCGCCGTCGGTGACCCGGGTCACCGACTCCCGGTCGACCTCCACGGTGTCGGGATTGAACAGATAGGCCACCCGGATGTTGCCGCCGGGCTGGCCGCCGTCCTGATTGTTCTGCGGCGGGTTGTCGATATATTCATAGTCGGGACCACCGGCACCCTTTATCGCCTTGGTCAGCTCCCGCAGGGTCAGGTCGGCATCGACCACACCGTCGTCCTGGCTGCCCGAGTTGTCCTGAATCTCCTGCAGGCCGATGATATCGGGGGCGTTGAGGCCGTTGACGATCTGCTCCGCCAATCGATCGAACCGGCCGTCGGCGAGATCGGCATCGCCGTCCCCGTCGTTGGGATCGAGGTTGAGAAGATTGAAGCTGGCGATGGTCAGCTGACGCTCCTGCTCCGCAACCAGGGTCGAGGCGTCAGCCTCCAGATTCCCACTCTGAGCGGTGAAATCCTCGGTGGGATAGACCTCGAAGTTGCCGTAGCTGTAGCCGACGACGCCGGTGACATCACCCAGTCGGTCGCCGCTATCCACTACCTGATAGAGGTTGTGGATACCGCTGTCGAAATCGATCTGGATCCTCTCCGGATTGAAATCGTCCGGTCCGATGGTGATACCGCCGCGCCGGTTCATCCCGGTGGCATCCTCACCCATGTTCGCCAGCACGAAGATCTCGCCGAAGCGATTGGTGGCGGTGACCGCCACCGCATCCATCACCTTGACCCGCATCGCCTCGAGGGACTCGTAGAAATCTATGCCATCCTCCTGGGGATCGAACTGCTGGAGCTGGTCGTTATCGATCACCTGCCGCGGCGGCACCCTGCCCCCCCGGCCGATCGTCACCGGATCGGGCGGGGTATTGCCCTGCGATGCCACCACTACCTCGGGACGATAGAACTGGGTCATGGAGAGGTTGCCGGTGGCGCTGCCGCCAGGGGTGTACTCACTGACCACGCCGGAGATCTCCACCTGATCCCCCACCACCACCCCGGGTGCACTCTGGGTAAAAACGTAGATGGCGTCCGAGGTCAGGGGATCGCCGTCGCCCAGGGGATCCTGGACGAAGAAGGCGTTCGAATCCACCGCGGTCACCACCCCCGAGGTGGTGACCTGCTGACCCGCGTAGGGCGAGCTGTGAGCCGCCCCCTGAATCTCATAGATGGCGAGTGAATCCGGGTCGCCGCCATCTCCACCATCACCGCCGTCGCCGGGATCGGAGCCATTCAGGCTCTGGCCGACATTGAGAAGGTCCGGGGTGTCATCCAGATCGGAGACCCATACGAAATCGCTATCCAGGGTGCCGCTGCCTTGAAGCTGCAGGGATAGGCCAACCGGGGTTGAGGAGATCTCCGCCACGCCGATGTCGACGCTGGTCATGCCGTCAGCAGGGCCGCCGCTGGCGGTGAAGCTTCCCTCGTAACTCAGGAACTGCACCACACCGCCGCCGCTGTCGACCAGCGCGATACCGTCGGGTGTGCCGTTCTGAATGCCGTTGGTGGGAGCGTTGTATACCCAGAAACCGTAACCGCTGGCGGTGTCATCGGCCAAAACCCCGCTGAGGTCTATGGTGCTGTAGACGCTGAGTGAAGAGGATGCGCCGTTATAGAACACCAGCTGCCAGCCGTTGAGATCGGTTCCCACCGGCCCGGCGATCTCAACGAATTCGTTGACGTCGGTGCCCGTATTGTCGTAGTGAATTTCATTGATGAAGACGGGTGTGTCCGATAGGGCGGTTGTAGTGCTCATGCCCAGCAGCAGCGCCAGCAGGGTTTTTTGATGATGCATGTGAGAGATCTCTTTCCTTGTCTTTGTTCAGAGTGGCCTCACACGCTATAAGCAAATGGTTTCTGTCTGTTGTGGATTTAATGAAACTTTTTTTATCGAACCGTGCAGATCAAGTGACAGATTTGTGATTGACCATCGACTCTCGAGTGTCATATCGCTGCTGCATTGTTTAAATCAAACTGAAAGCCCCCCCGCCTAGACTTTGCCCCTTACTCTCATATATAACTTTTAGTCAGGAGATCGAGGTGATAAACAAAAAACTGTTGAAAGCCATGTCCGGCTGTCTGCTGTTGCTGGTCTCATCGCACGCGTTGAGCGGCGATGATCGACATGAAAAAGAAGAACGTGAATCAAAAGACAAAGGGAGTTTCTCCTTTGCCATGATCGGGGATGTACCCTACGGTGTTGCACCCTATGCCGACTATCCCCCTTTCGATAATCTTATCGATGAGATCAACGAGGGGAAAAAACTGAAGTGGGTCATCCATACCGGTGACATCAAGAGCGGCGGTTCCAACTGTTCCGACGAGCTCTTTTACGACCGCCTCGAACGCTACAACAAATTCAATAAGCCGTTCATCTACACACCGGGTGACAACGAGTGGACCGATTGTCATCGGGTCAACGCCGGCGAGTACCAGCCCCTGGAGCGTCTGGCCCGGTTGCGGGAGATCTTCTTCGCCAATCCCGGCGTCACCATCGGCGGAAAACCGATGGCGGTTGAGAGCCAGGCCTTCGTCCCTGGTTTTGAGGAGTTTCCGGAGAATGTCCGCTGGAACAAGAGCGGCGTCCTGTTTGCCGCCATTCACGTGGTCGGCAGCAACAACGGCCTGAAGGCATTCGATGCAGCGTCATCAGCGGTCCGGGGTGAAGCGGACGATCTGGAGGTGGCGCGCCGCATCGAGGCTGCCATCCACTGGATCAATGACACCTTTGACAAGGCCATGGAGGAGGATGCGCCCGGGGTGCTCATCATGATGCAGGCCAATCCAAAACTCGAGGTCGGCTATGCCCTGCCCAGCGGTGCGGATCTCACCGATGCCAGACTCGGTTTCAACGAGATCCTGAGTGTCCTCGAGGCGCGCACCCTGGCGTTCGGCAAACCCGTGGTCCTGGCTCACGGCGACTCCCACTATTTCAGAGTCGATAAGCCCGGGCTTGTTGAAAACGGATTTATCTCCAACTTCACCCGGGTCGAGAACTTCGGCTCCAGCCGGGTACACTGGGTAAAGATCACGGTGAATCCGAAATCGGAGCATGTCTTCAAGGCCCGGCAGATGATCATTGAGGCAAACAGATAACAATAGATAAGCCAAGGCCACGGTGCGGCATGCACCACCCTACATTTTCCTGTAGGGTGCGGCTTGCCGCACCGAATATTGTCAGATCAAGAAATATTGCCTCCTTCCCACTCGTCTAGGGGGAAGTCAAAGAATCCGATTCCAGCAATCGATCCTAGCTAGGATTATCAATGGTTCAAGGAGTGAATCGTCAATCATGCATTACCTATACCGCAACCTGCACCGGACATGCCGAGCCGGGCTGGTGTATCGATGGCGCGGAAATTGCACCACACAGTTTCGTCCGCAATAGACAGTAGTCGATAACAGTCACACATAACAAAAGGGTCGCATCCATGGCATGTAGCCTAGGCAATCTAATCAAGGAGTCTGTCGTTTCCCTCGACAGCGATACCGACATTCAGACGGCGGCGGCCTATATGACGGAACGCGAAGTCGGATCGCTGGCGGTCACGGAAAATGGGGAAGTGATCGGTCTTTTCACCGAAAGGGACCTGCTGACGCGTGTTGTTGGTGCAGGCAGGCATCCAAATGCACTAAAACTGGGCGACGTCTGCAGCCGCAACCTGATATCCGTCTCTTCGGACAGCACCTGCACCTATGCCATCAAGTTGATGCGCCGCAACCGCTGCCGCCGTCTCCTCGTCTACCGCAATGACAAGCTCCAGGGCCTTATCGGCATGCCCGAAGTCGCCCATGCCCTGGCCGACCACAGCTCTGGCAAGAATATCCTGGTCAATGTGGTCGGCGGGATCACCCTGGTGGTGGTACTGGCGGTAATCGGCATGTTGATATCCCACATACCGGATATGATGCAGCTCGCGGACCGCACCTTGAAATAGGCCCTAGGACCTGGATGGACTTCCCCTGTCCGAGAGTGAGATCATTGGGCCAATTCCTGTCACTTGAACAGGGCAGCCCTAGAGACAGATCATATCTGCTGATCTGACGATTCCGGACCTGATCCACTATGCTGAAAAACCACCCCCATTGGCGAAAGCTGCTGATCCTGCCCCCCATCGCCCTGGGCATCCTGGTGCTGATGCTGATGGCAAGCAACAGGCAGCCGCCGGTTAAGGTCGAACCCGGCGAGCCGACCAAGCTGGTGCGCACCGTCGAGGCCCAACAGCTTGTGCTGATCCCCACGGCCGAGGGCTATGGCGCCGTGCAACCCGCCCGGGTATGGAACGCGGTGGCCCAGGTGGCGGGTCGTATCGTCGAGATCCATCCGCGCCTGCGGGACGGCGAGATCATCAGTGAAGGCAGCCTGCTGCTGCAGATCGATCCCGCCGACTACCAGCTCAACCTGGCCCAGGCCGAGGCGGCGCTGGCGGAGCTGGAGGTCGAGGCCTCCAACGCCCAGGCCTCCCTCTCCATCGAGGAGCGCAGCCTGGGGATTGCGCAGCGGGAGTTTCAGCGCATCTCCAAACTGGCCAAGAAAGGCACCGCCTCCCAGAGCGACGTGGACGACGCCGAACGCAACCTGCTCGCCGGCCGCAACGCGGTGCAGAATGTAAAGAACACCCTCGCCCTGCTTCCCACCCGGCGCAAGGTGCTGCAGGCGCAACTGACCCAGGCCGAGCGCGATCTCGATAATACCCGCCTGCTCGCACCCTTCAATCTGCGGGTGACCAATATGAGCATCGAGGTCGACCAGTACGTCAGCAAGGGAGAGACCCTGCTTGCCGGGGATGCGGTGGACCGGGTCGAGGTGATCGCGCGCTTCCCCCTCGCCTCCCTGCGGCGGCTCTTTATCGGTCACGAACGGCGCGATATCTCGGCGGATATCCTCAGCGGCAACCTGGCCGATTTCGTTGCCCTTCAGCCACAAGTGAGACTCGACATGGGCACCACCATCGCCGAGTGGGAGGCGGAGTTCGTCCGCTTCAGCGACAATGTGGATCCGGAGACGCGCACCATGGGCGTGGTCGTCGCCGTCGACAGGCCCTTTGAAAAGATCGAGCCGGGGATCAGGCCGCCGCTGTCGAAGGGGATGTTCGTGCAGGTGCTGCTGCGGGGCAAGCCCCAGCCCGACCGGGTCGTGGTCCCCCGCTCCGCGGTCAGGGACGGCATCGTCTATCTGGCCGATGGCGAGAGCCGCCTGCAGCGCCAGCCGGTGGACCTGCTCTTCAGCCAGGGAGAGATCAGCGTCATCTCATCCGGCATCAGCGCCGGCCAGCGGATCGTGGTCTCCGACCTGGTGCCGGCGGTCAACGGCATGCAGCTCGAGACCCGGCCCGATGAGGAGATCGAACAGGCGATGGTCAAGGCCGCCAGGGGCGAGCAGTGATCGACTGGTTCGCCCGCCACCCCAACGCCGCCAATCTGTTGATGGCGTCGATCATGATCCTCGGTCTCACCGCGCTGCCGGGCCTGCAGCGGGAGACCCTGCCCGAAATCCAGAACGACAAGGTGGAGGTCCGGGTCATCTACAAGGGCGCCACCGCCGACGAGGTGGAGGATGCGATCTGCCGCCGCCTGGAGGATGCCCTGGAGGGAATCAGCAACCTGGACGAGATGACCTGCGAGTCCCGCGAGGGATTGGCGGTGGCCACGGCGGTGATGCTCGAGGGCGCGGAGATGAGCCGTTTTCTCGATGACGTCAACGCCGAGATCGACGCCGTCGATGACTTCCCCGCGGATACCGAACTGCCGGTCATAGAAGAGCTGGGGCGCACCGATGCGGTGATCTCCGTCGCGGTGACCGGGCCGGAGGACCCGGTGGCGCTGAAGGCCTACGCGGAACACCTGAAGTCGAAGCTGCTGACCCAGGAGAAGATCGCCGAGGTCACCATCGACGGTTTCTCCGATCACCACATCCGCATCGAGATCCCCGCCTGGCGCCTGCGCCAGTATGGCCTCTCCGCCCGGGATATCGCCGACGCCATCGGCGGACACAGCGTCAGCACCCCGGCGGGCCGTCTGGAGGGGGAGCGGGAAGAGATTCTGCTGCGCTTCGACGATCAGCGCAAGCGGGTCGATGAGTTCTACGACCTGGTGGTGATCTCCGGCAGCAGCGGCGCCACCATCCGTCTCGGCGATATCGCCCGCATCAGCGACCGCTTCGACCTCGACGAGGAGAAGATCAGCTTCAACGGCCGGCGCGCGGCGATTCTCAATATCGCCAAGACCCGTTCCCAGGACATCCTCGAGGTCCTCGCCAGGGTGGAGTCGTTCGTGGAGCGGGAGAACCGGCGGGCGCCCCAGGGATTGAGCCTGAGCCTGACCCAGGACCGCGCCTCGGTGGTTCAGGACCGGCTCGATATGCTGCTGCGCAACGGCGCCCAGGGCCTGCTGGGGGTGTTTCTCGTGCTCTGGCTCTTTTTCAGTTTCCGCTACAGTTTCTGGGTGACCATGGGGCTGCCGGTCTCCTTCCTCGGCGCCCTCTTCGTGCTGCCGCTGATCGGCGTCACCATCAACATGATCTCCATGGTGGGCCTGCTGATCGGCATCGGCCTGCTGATGGACGACGCGATTGTCATCGCGGAGAACATCGCCTCGCGCATGGCCAAGGGGGACAACCCCCTGCACGCCGCGATCACCGGGGTGCGCCAGGTCCTGCCCGGCATCGCCTCCTCCTTCGCCACCACCCTGCTGGTGTTCGGCTCCCTCGCCTTCATCACCGGCGACATCGGCCAGATCCTGCGCATCATGCCGATGGTGCTGATCATCGTGATCAGCGTCAGCCTGCTCGAGGCCTTCCTGATCCTGCCCCACCACTTGAGCCACTCCCTGGCGCATATGAAGCGCAAGCGGGTCTCCCGCTTCAGGACAGGCTTCGAGGCGGGATTCGATCGCTTCCTCGAGGAGTGGTTCGGCCCGCTCCTCGACCGCGCCGTCGAGTACCGCTATCTGACCCTCGGCATCGTGCTGATGCTGCTGATCCTCTCCGTCGCCATGCCCGTGGGCGGCAAGCTGAAGTTCGTCGGTTTCCCCGACCTCGACGGCGATGTCATCGAGGCCCGGCTGCTGCTGCCCCAGGGCACACCCCTGGCACAGACTGAAACCATCGTCGGCGAGATCACCGCGGCGCTGCGGCGCACCGACCAGGCCTTTCTCCCCGCCCAGCCCGGGCAGCAACCCCTGGTGGAGAATATCACCGTCATCTATGGGCAGAATCCCGATGCCTACGAGACCGGCCCCCATGTGGCCCGGGTGGTCGCCGACCTGCTCAGCGCGGAGATCAGAAACGCAAAGCTGGATGACGTCATCAACCGCTGGCGGGAGGAGACCGGCGAGCTTGCCGATGTCATCTCGGTGAAGTTCACCGAGCCCACCTTCGGACCCGGGGGGCGTCCCATCGACCTGCGCCTGATGGGATACGACCTGGAGCGTCTGAAACAGGCCTCCAACGAACTCCAGGCCTGGCTCAACGCCCATCTGGGGGTGAACGACCTGAGCGATGACCTGCGCCCGGGCAAGCGGGAGTATCGGCTCCATCTGAAACCCGGCGCGGGGGTGCTCGGACTCAACGCCCGACAGGTGGCGGACCAGGTGCGCGCCGCCTATCAGGGGATCAAGGTCGATGAGTTTCCCGTGGGACCCGAGACCTATGAGGTCAATCTCAGACTCACCGAGGCTGACCGCACCGATGCGGAGGATCTCTACAATCTCAGCATCACCGGACCGGGTGGGTCGCTCATCCCCCTCTCGGTGGTGGCCGATGTCGAAGAGGTCAGGGGCTGGGCCCGCATCAACCGGGTCAACCGGCAGCGCACGGTCACCATCCAGGGCGACGTGGATCGCGGCCAGGCCAACGCCCAGGAGTTGCTGGGTTTGGCGAAGGCGAATTTCATCCCTCAACTCCTCGAGCGCTATCCTGACATCAGCTTCGATGTTCAGGGCGAAAGCAAAGAATCGGCGAAGACCGGGCAATCGATCATACGCAACGTGCTGCTCGGGCTGATCGGCGTCTATATGTTGCTGGCCCTCCAGTTCAAGGGCTATCTAGCCCCCCTGACGGTGATGATCGTCATCCCGGCGGCGCTTATCGGCGTCATCTTCGGCCATATGGCCCTGGGTCTCGACCTCACCATGCCGAGTATCGTCGGCATGGCCTCCCTGTTCGGGGTGGTGGTCAACGATTCGATCCTGCTGGTGGTCTTCATCCGCGACAGCCGCAACCGGGGCACCCTGGTGGAGCTGGCCGCCAAGCAGGCGGCCCGGGCCCGCTTCCGGCCGATTCTTCTCACCTCCATCAGCACCATCGCCGGATTGATGCCACTGCTCCTGGAGAAGAGTCTGCAGGCGCAGATCCTGATCCCGCTGGCCGCCAGTATCGCCTTCGGCCTCACCGCCGCCACCCTGGTGGCGCTGTTTCTGGTCCCCGCGGTCTACTGCATTCTCAATGATTTCAATCTCCTCGGAAAACTGCATGATGAGCGTGATGAGGAACTGATGGAGAAACCGGCCGAGTCATCCGGTGCCGGCTAGCCAGGCCTCATTGGGTACCGGATGAGTGGTGGGGCAGGGCCGCACCCTATGGGATTGAATGCCCTTCCATACCTTGTGACGTTGTTTTCAAGATCCCACGAAGGAACAATGGAACGAGTTTCAATTTCCACTGTTTATCAATATTCCTTCCGGTTTATACTCCCCACTGCCTGTCGACGGAACCATTAACGAACAGAACAGCGCTACAATAGAAGATAGAGACAATAGCTATCCAACTCGATACTCGTCGGGTGGTTGTGACAGACTGACAAGCAAGCAAATCTGCAGTCGATAGAACAACATACCAACAGAAACTCTCCAGGGAGAGCTCAGCTACCAACAACAACAGGGTGGAGGGATATTGAAAGATGCGTATCAGTGAATATAAGATTCACTGTGAGATGTGTCACTTGCTGTCCGATGAGCGTGGCAACAGAGGTTTCACGATCCAAGTCCCCATCGATATTGCATCGCAAAACGAACATCTTTTGGCGACCATATTCTGCCACATTGACGCCCATTCACACCAACTTACCCTGCATGGCCTCACTGACACGAAAGGACAGGAGGTCTCCCTCTCGGAGCACGAAAAGAGCAAGCTCGCATCGGTGCTGAAAAGAGTGGAGGAGAGCCGTTTATGCGGCAATGCAAAAATCTGTCCGCAACGCATCGTTCAGCTCGTCTCCGAGTTGCACCAACGAATGAAAGAGTGATTCCGCTTTCAATTTCAGCCGATATACAGTAGTATTAGCATGTTTTAATATAGGCTGGAAAACGGTCTGGGGTGGAGCCTGAATCGATGATTCGGGTAAAAAATTAAAGCTTACTAAGAAGTTCGACCACGCATTCGTGAGACCCGCCAAAGGGAGGTCTCGGCGGCGTCTAGCAGCAGCATTGCCGCGTTCTAACTCGTCGCAAAAAAGTCGTAAAGAGCACACCAGTAAGCACCTAACTCCATTAGGTGAAAAACGATCATGTGGGATCATATACAGAGTCTTATGGCTGGCTGGAAAGGTGCGTTCATCCCCTTTCTGGGTTGGATCGGGGAATTAAAAGACAAACAGACGGTGCGCGCCGACATCATTGCCGGTATTACCGTGGCCCTGGTGCTGGTGCCTCAATCCATGGCCTATGCCCAGCTCGCCGGACTGCCCGTCTACTACGGCCTCTACGCCTCGTTCCTGCCGCCGATGATCGCCGCCTTTTTCGGCTCCTCCCGGCAGCTCGCCACCGGTCCGGTGGCGGTGGTGTCACTGATGACGGCCGCGGCCCTGGAGCCCATCGCCACCTCGCCCGACACCTATCTTGCCTATGCCCTGCTGCTGGCATTCATGGTCGGCGTCTTCCAGATGTTTCTCGGCCTCTTCAAGCTGGGCGTGCTGGTCGACTTCCTCTCCCACCCGGTGGTGGTGGGGTTCACCAACGCCGGCGCCCTGATCATCGCCACCTCTCAATTGGGCAAGGTATTCGGGGTCTCGGTGGAGCGCGAGGCCCATCACTACGAAACCGTCTGGAACACCATCCTGGCCGCCATCGACAGTACCCATGGATCGACCCTGGGCATGGCGATTCTCGCCTTCGCCATCATGTGGGGTCTCAAGCGTTATGCCCCCAGTCTCCCCGGGGTGCTGATCGCCGTTGTCGTCACCACCCTGATCGCCTGGCTGGCGGGCTTCAACGAGGCGGGGGGCAAGGTGGTCGGCGACATCCCCAAGGGCCTGCCGGCGCTATCGCTGCCGATATTCGACTTCACCACCGTCTGGCAACTGATACCCGCCGCCATCACCATCTCCCTGATCGGATTCATGGAGGCGATCTCCATCGCCAAGGCGATGGCCGCGCGCACCCGTCAGCGCCTCAACGCCAACCAGGAGCTGATCGGGCAGGGGCTCTCCAACGTGGCGGCCAGCATGTTCTCCGGTTATCCGGTCTCGGGCTCCTTCTCCCGCTCCGCGGTGAACATCAACGCCGGCGCCATGACCGGGTTCTCATCGATCATCACCGGCCTGGTGGTGATGATCACCCTGATCTTTCTCACCCCGCTGCTCTACCACCTGCCCCAGGCCACCCTGGCGGCGGTGATCATCATGGCGGTGATCAATCTGATCAAGATCGATCCGATCGTCCACGCCTGGAAGGCGCAGCCCCATGACGCCATCGTGGCCGTGATCACCTTTGTCCTGACCCTGGTCTACGCGCCCCATCTCGACAAGGGCATCATCATCGGCGTGCTCCTCTCCCTCGGTCTCTTCCTCTGGCGCACCATGCGGCCCAGGTTCGCCCAGCTCTCCCGCTACAAGGACGGCACCATGCGCGACATCCGGGTACGCCACCTGCCGACCAGCCCGGTGATCTCGGTGGTGCGTTTCGACGGTTCCCTCTATTTCGCCAGCGCCGGCTATTTCGAAACCAAGATACTCGGCGTGGTCGCCACCAATCCGGAGTTGAAGTACATCATCCTCGATGGCGAGGGCATCAACCAGATCGATGCCACCGGCGAGGAGGTGCTGCACCACCTCTGGGAGCGGCTGCAGGCACAGGGCATCACCCTGGTCATCGCGCGCATGAAGAAACAGTTCATGGATACCCTGCGCCGCACCGGGCTGAAGGATAAGATGGGTGAAGACACCTTCTACTCCCGCATCGGCCTGGCGCTGAACTTCGTCTGGAACCAGCTGGGTGACAGCTACGACAGAGAGAACTGTCCGTTACGTTCTCCTATCGGCGCCAGCAAGGAATAGGCCGCATGCTGCCGCAGTCAGTTGCCCGGCCCGTATGGCATGCCGGCGGTGTGGTAGAGTGCCATGCCTGATCTGACCTATCTCCTGCTGGCCCCCTTCATCGGCGCACTCGCAATCACCTTCCTGCCCCGTGAGGCGAAATGGGCGATCCGCGCCACCGCCCTCTTCGCATCGGCGGTGACAATGGCCCTCTCATGGGTCTATATCGGCGGCTTCGACTACGACCAGGGCGGCCTGCAGTTTTTCCATCACACCGCCTGGAACACCCGCCTCGGCACCTCCTTTGAACTGGGCCTGGACGGCTTCTCCTATCCCATGGTGCTGTTGGCGACCCTGTTGTGCCTGGTGTCGCTGCTCGCCTCGTCGGCGATTCAGGTGAGGGTCAAGGGCTACTACATCCTGGTGCTGCTGCTGGAGTCGGCGATGCTCGGCGTCTTCATGGCCCAGGACTGGTCCCTGTTCTACGTTTTCTGGGAGCTGACCCTGATCCCGCTCTTCTTCCTCATCGACCGCTGGGGTGGCAAGAACAGGCACGGCGCGGCCTTGAACTTCGTGCTCTATACCATGGGCG